>JBBSEZ010000073.1:0-28258 GCA_038239195.1 Gemmatales bacterium | reverse complement strand
GGCCCGCGGGGTCCGATACCCGGCCCCCCCGCCCCAAACAGCCGCCCCACCCGCAACCACCCCCCCCCGAGGCGCCCCCGCCCCATGGTGGGGGGGGGGGGCCCCCCCCCCCACGCCCGGGGCCGTTCCGCTCGACGAGGGCGAGGGCCTCGGCTCCCTGCTGCTCGGCTTCTGGCGCGGCTGGGAGCGCTTCTGGTTCGCTCCGCGCTTGCCGACCGCGCTGGGACTGATGCGCATCTTGTGCGGCCTGCTGGCCTTCTACGTCCACCTCGGATACAGCTGGGGCCTTCTCTCCTACGTGGGCCCCGACGGCTGGATCGACAAGCCCACCGCGGACCACGTGCGCCTCGAGCAGCAAACCGCCATCCCCGGCTGGGGCTGGGAGCCCCAGTATACCTACGACAAAGGCACCGCGGTCTGGTCGATCTTCTACCACGTCACGGGCCCGACGTGGATCGTGGCCCTGCACGTGGCGTTCCTCGTCATCATGCTGCTGTTCGCCCTCGGCCTGTGGTCGAACGCGACCGGCTTCCTGACCTGGGTGGCCGCCATGTCCTACGTATGGCGCTCTCAGTGGACGGTGTTCGGGCTCGACACGATGCTCCTGATCTTGCTGGCCTACCTGGTGCTCAGCCCGTGCGGCGCCGCCCTGTCGCTCGATCGATTGCTCGAGCGCTGGCGCGCCCGCCGGGCGGGGCTCCCCGAGCCGGGGCCGGCGCCGCCTTCGACGTCGGCCAACTTCGCGACGCGACTGCTCCAGGTGCATTTCTGCCTCATCTACCTGGCCGCGGGCACCTCGAAGTTGCTCGGCTCGACGTGGTGGAGCGCCACCGCTCCCAACTACGTCGTCCTCAACTACGCCTTCGCGCCGTTCCAGGTCCCCATCTATCAGCCCATCATGACGCTGCTCGCGCAGCAGCGCTGGCTGTGGGAGGCCATCATGACCGGGGGCGTTGCCTTCACGATTTCCGTCGAGCTCGGCTTTCCCTTCCTGGTCTGGGACCGCCGCTGGCGCTGGGCGTGCGTGTGCGGCTCGGTGATGCTCCATCTGGCCATCGGCGTCTTCATGGGCCTGGTCACCTTCAGCCTCGTCATGCTCATCATGCTGCTGGCGTTCGTCCCGCCGGAGACCGTCCGCCAGGCCATCGAGCGCCTTCAGGAACGGATGCGCAAGGCCCTCGCGGAGCGCGCCGCCCGGCACCTCGTCCCGGCGAGCAAGGAGAAGTTGGTGCTGAGCCGCTCCTGACGGCCGAGCAGTCTGGGCGTTCGGCGCCAGCCAGGGCCGAACGTGCCGGGCAATCTGAGCGGTCTCTGCCGGGTGTAGGGGAGGTGCCTGACAGGTAAGGCGCGCGAACGGGCGGAGAGTGGCTTTTTTCAGGGAGTGGGGGCGACGCGCGGCCGATTCTAGTCGTGTCGGATGCAATGCCCTTGTGGGAGACAAGGCCGTATCGCGTTATCCTCACCGACTACGAGGGGTGAGGGGGAGCGGGATGGGCCAAGACAGAGGAGAGCGCCCGGGGACTTGGGCGCCTCGGGTCAACCG
Organism: Gemmatales bacterium; assembly: GCA_038239195.1. Lineage (GTDB taxonomy): Bacteria > Planctomycetota > Planctomycetia > Gemmatales > Gemmataceae > JBBSEZ01. Next base: position 26,715 of record JBBSEZ010000073.1, on the reverse strand, counting down.
CGTGAAAGGAGTCGCGATGAAACGGTTTGCCGTCATGGTCGTCACCGTGCTCGGCCTGGCAACGAGCGCCAGCCCGGTCTGCGCGAGCTGGAGCAGCGCGCACTACAGCGGCTATCAGCCGTGGTGGAACATCTTTGCCAAGCGCTACAAGTGCTTGACGCCGGAAGAGGAGCGCCTGCAGAAGTTCTGGCACGACTACTATGACGCCCTGCGGAACTTCTACGGCGCCCTCGATCACGTGGACTGGGTCGCCTACTACAAGAACCACGGCTACCAGATCAACGGCGGCTGCGGCGGGCCCTGCGGCGGCGGGCGCGTCAACTACGCCCCCGTCTTCGTCAGCCCGACCCTGCAGTGGGCGGTCCCGTCGCAGGCTGGCGGCGGCGCGCCCGTTGGCCCGAGCTATGGCCCCGGGGGCCCCGGCTGTGCGATGCCCCCCTCGATGTTCTCGGTCCCCGGCGGCCCTGGCGGCGGCATGCCGGTCGGCGCGTTCCCCGGCAGCATGCCCCCGGGCGCGATGATGGCCGGCCCCGGCCGCTGAGCCGCAACGCGGAGGAGGCCTTCCCCGCTCCGGGCCTCCTCCCGTCGAGAACGCACAGGGCCGGCGCTGGTTCGTCCAGCGCCGGCCCTGTGCCGTTTTATCGTCGGTATCGTCCCTTTCGCGCCAGCCCGTCGCCTGGGCCCGAAAAAGCGCGCTCGGCGGGCCCCGATCGCCCCGCGACCTTCTCGGAGTGAGGTAGGCTAGGTTCAAAGAAGGCGGTGTGCCTTCTGCCTGCCCCCCGAAAGGAGTCGTCATGAAACCGACGGTCGCTTCCCTTGCAGCGCCGCTCCTCGTCAGCCTCCTCGCCCTCCCCGCCTACGCTCAGTACGGTGGCTATGCCCCCATCCCCCAGGCGCCCGACATGTGTGGCCCCGGGTACTACACTGCCAACTGCTACGGGGCGATCTACGGGCCGACCTACGACGTCTACCCGCCCTACCTGCCCTTCCAGGGCATGGTCTTCCCGCCGAAGAAGCCCGCCTACCAGGGCGGCCCCGGCGGTCCTGGCGGTCCTGGCATGCCGGGCTACGCAGCGCCCTGTATGCCCGGCGCGTCCGGCGCGCCTCCGGGTGGCCCCGTCTTCCCCACACACCCGTTCGCGCGCAGTCCCCGCGACTTCTTCATGGTCGATTGAATCGAGCAACCGCGGAGGCGGTGGGGTGGCGCCAAATCGCCTCCCCACCGCCTCCGGCATTTTTGTCTTATCCGTTCTCGCGCTCTCGCTGGCGCAGATAGTCCAGCGCCTCGTCCACCGTGCCGACCAGCGCCCCGGACACGCGCCCGCCCGCGTCGCACTCTTGCAGCAGCAGCAGGTCCTCGAAGTCCGGCGAGGCCTCGAGCTGGCGCCGCAACCGGCCTCCGAGCGTGCCCCGGCGGTACTCGTGCGCGTGCATGTGGTGGGCGATCAGGAACTCGGTGCGCTTGGTAATTAGCCCTTCGAGCGCGTCGAGCCCTGCCTCGACGTGGTTGGAGCGGTCCAGCCCCTTGCCGACGTCGTGCAGGAGCGCAGCCTGCAAGAGCTCGACGTCGTAGGGCCGGGCGCCCCGCGCCAGCTCGAAGACCTGCAGCGAGTGATAGAGCACGTCGCCTTCGGGGTGGTGGGCCGCCGGCCCCTGCACGCTCTCCAGCGGGAGCAGCAGCAGGCGAAACAGCGGATACGGGTCGCTCGCCGCCTCGGCGGCCAGGAGGGCGCCGTCGAGGTCGAGGCCCGGGTACTCGCGCGCCAAAAAGCCCTCGAGCTCGGCGACGGACGCCCGCTCGATCGCCTTGCCCGTGATCGAGCTCTTGAAGACGTAGTGCGCCTTGTCCTCGGGGTAGACCGTCAGCTCGAACGTGAAGCGGTCGTACACGTGGACGTGCGTGAAGAGGCGCGTCTCGCCGTGTTTGACCACCTGCTTGCGCTCGACGTCGTACTGGCAGCCCTCCTGTTCGAGGAGGTCGGCGATGAGAGCGGGGCTGTCGCAGAAGACGTGCAGGTCGACGTCCGAGCCCTGGCGCACGTGGCCGGTCATCACGCTGCCGATCAAGCGCGGCCGGAAGCGGCGCAAGAGCCGCATCATCCGCAACGCCTCCAGGCGCATGTCGCGCAGGTTCTCGGTGCGCCGATCGCCTTCGTGGATGCGGGCGAAGAGCTGGACCTGCTCGCGGACCTCGGCGTTGGAGGGGAGGTCTTCGGGCTTGACCGCGCCTCCGCGCTTGGGGCAGAGGCGCTTGGCGGCCTTGCGCTTGGCGGTGAAGTATTCCGACTCGACGCGCTCGTACATCAAGCGCGCGGCCTCGAGGGCAATCGCCTGACGAAGTTTACCATCGCTCATGGGAGTGGTGCGCCGTTATGAAGCCCATCGATGCGGCGCGGGGCTGATCGGAATGTCTATCCTCATCCTACCACGCGCGTCAAGGGCAGGCCCGGAAAAACGCCGAAGCCGCGGACGAGGGTCGTCCGCGGCTTCGCAAGGCGCAGGCACGACTCATTCGCCATACCAGTAGGAAGGGGCCGCGTAGCCCGGGGACACCGAGTAGTTCGGGGCCGCATAGCTGTTGTAGTAGTAGGCCGCCTGGCGCACGGGGCTCGCCTGGGCTTGCGGCGCAGGTTGGGCGGTGGGGACCGCAGCCACCGGGGCCGGCGCGGCGGCGTACCCGGGATCGGCCGCGTAGCCAGGGTAGCCCGCATAGCCCGCATAGCCCGGGTAGCCACCGTAGCCCGGATAGGCGGCGCAGCCCGCCGGCCCACAGGGGAACGGGTTCGACTGGCGCTGGAAGCCCAGGAACGAGCAGGAACCGCCGCTGGTCTCGAAAGAGAGGTTGAAGCCGGCGCTGAAGTTGAACTTGCACGCGGCCGACGCGCGCTCCTGCGTCGAGCCCATCACGGCGACCGCCAAGGCGGCCGCCAGCATCATCTTTTTCATCGTTCGGTCCTCCCGCGAGCCCGGAACCGGGCTGCTTCGACGTGTGAAATGGTCCCTGCCTGACTGAACGCTTGAACTATTCCCCCGGCCCACGGCCTTTGCGGGATAAAAGAGAGTGGTACAGTCGCTTTATCGCGCGCGGTCGTCGTTTCGGGCCGCGCCATCGCCCGAAACGGGCGAAGTTGCCGATTTCGGCTCAAGCGGCGCTTCCGGGGCCTTCGACGTGCGCGCAACCACCGGCAAAAACCCATCTCCAGCCGTCGCGAGGATACGAAGGCGCGTCAAGCGCCAAGGTGTCCCAGCACGCGGAGGACGGCGGGCGCGGGCACGCAGACGAAATGGCCGTTGATGACCCAGCCGCCGTCGCGCGGCCGGCAGTGGTAGACGCGCAGTTCGAGCGGGAAGGTGCCGGCGGGGGTGTCCTGAAACTGCAAGGCGATCTCCTGCCCGCGCTGCAAGGGCCAGGTCTTGAACGGGGCGAGGCGATTCACGCACCAGCGCACGATCGCGCCGGGGCGCAGCGCGACCTGAAAGAGCACGTGCTCGACGGAAGGCGTTCCCTCGTCGGCGCGAGACAGGTCGTGCCAGCTAACCAGCGGCGCGGGGGCTCGCGGGGCGCGGCGGGCCCGATCGAGGGCGAGGAGGTAGTCCAGTTCCTCGTCGCTGAGCGGGCTGATGAACGAGCAGTGCAGCACCCAACCGCCCCCGGTCTGGGGCTTGATTTGCACGACGCGGGCCAGAACGGTGGACGGGCCGTCCACGGCCGGCAGTTCGATGGCCAGGCCGGTGCCGCGCTCGAAGCGCCGCTCGAGGCCCAGGCTCAGGCCCTCGAGCGAAAGGTCGCGGATGGTGGCCGGCCAAGGCTCCTTGTCGCCCCAGGCGAGCGGCGGGTGACAGGTGGTCGGCAGCGCGCACGGCTGGCCCCCGCGCGCCAGCCACTCCGGGCAGGCAGGGGCAGTCGCGAAATGGACGGCTCCGCTCATGGCTCGCTCTCGGGCCGGGGAAGATAGGTCGTGCAAGCGTAGGTCACGCCGGCGCTGCCGTCAAATCACGGCCAGGCCAGTCACCGCCCCTTCTTCGACGATTTCGGCCTGAATCATTGCCATCGGTCCACCCGCCGCGAGAAGTAAACGGGCTTCTCGTGCTCGACGACTTCCTTGACGAGGAACGTTTCCAGGCCGAAGCGGTCGTACCCGGCCGCGAGGGCCTCTTCCTTCGTGGCCCAGATACTATCGACGGCCTCGGCGCGGATCAGCGCATACTTGCCGTGGTTCTCCTGCTGCTGCAAGAGAGTGGGGAGCTCCCTGGCAAACGTTTCCAGTTCGCGCTCGAGCGCCATGATTCATCCACCGAGTTGACCGACCGGGCAGGAGCGTCAAGAACGCCATCGATTGTATCGGCGCTCCCGCGGCCCGGCCCTTCGCGCAACTTTCATCGCCCCCACCGTTGGTTCCTCCCCGCGCTCCCCCCTACAATCACCTCCGCTCGCGTCCCGTCCACCCTTCGAGGACTGCGCGGATGAAACGACTGCTGCTCGGCCTGGGCGCCATCCTGCTCCTCGGCGGCGCCGTGGCCTGGTCGGGGACGCGGCCGACTACTCCCGAGCTCGACTTCAAGGCCGAGAAGCGCAACCCCGTCACCCACCTCGCGCTCAACAACGCGAAAGCCGACTTCCAGTTCGCCATCGTCAGCGACCGCACCGGCGGGCATCGCGCTCGCGTCTTTGCCCGCGCCGTCGAGCAGCTCAACCTCCTTCAGCCCGAGTTCGTGATGTCGGTTGGCGACCTGATCGAGGGCTACTCGACGGACGTCGCTCGGCTGGAGCGCGAGTGGCGCGAGTTTCAGGGCTACGTGAATCGCCTCCAGATGCCGTTCTTCTACGTGCCCGGGAATCACGACTTGACCAACCCCACGCAGGAGAAGCTCTGGCGCGAGAAGTTCGGGCGCCGCTCTTACGAGTTCGTCTACCGCGACGTTCTGTTCCTGGCGCTCAATTCGGAAGACCCCGCGGACAAAGACCCCGAAGGCAGGATCTCGGCCGAGCAACTCGGCTGGATCAAGAAGACGATCGCCGCTCGCGCGGGCGTGCGCTGGACGCTGGTGTTCATGCACCGCCCGATGTGGAGGGCCGACGTCGAGAAGAACGGCTGGGGCGAGGTCGAGAAGGCGCTCAAGGGCCGGCGCTACACGGTGTTCGTCGGCCACCATCACCGCTATCAGAAGTTCGTCCGCCAGGGACAGAACTACTACCAACTCGCCACCACGGGCGGGGGCAGCAAGTTGCGCGGCGCCGAGTACGGGGAGCTCGACCACGTGGTCTGGGTGACGATGAAGAAGGGCGGCCCCCTCCTCGCCAACATCGCCCTCAACGGCGTGCTGCGCGAGGACCTGAAGCCGATCGTCGCCGAAGAGGAAGGCGCCCCGCGCTACCACCGCAGGCCGACGCACCCGGCGAAGGCGCGCGTCCGCTTCGAGGGGAAGCCGGTCGCGGGGGCGTACGTCGTCTTCCAATCGCTGGGGAAGGAGGATCGGCCGGCGCGCGCCGATGGCATGGCCGGGGCCGATGGCACGGTGCAGCTCAGCACCTACGTCGCCAACGACGGTCTGCCGGTCGGGAAGTACGCCATCACCGTCGTCTGGCGCCGGCCCCTGTTCACCGCGGAGGGGAAGCCGGGGCCAAACCTTCTCCCGCCGCGCTACGCGGACAGCAAGACGTCGTCGCTCGAGGCCACCATCAAGGCGGGCCCCAACGAGATCGACCTGAACCTCGCGAAGTGACCCGGAGCTCCCATGAAGCGCATCGCACTCGTCTTGCCGATCGCCGGGCTGCTCGGGGCCGCCGTGGCGCTCTCGCGGCCCGCCCGCCCGGCGCCCGAGCTGGTCCTCCGCCACGAAGAGCGCAACCCGTTCACTTCCGGAAAGCTGAACAACGATCCCGACGAGTTCCGTTTCGCCATCGTCAGCGATCGCACGGGCGGGCATCGCGCCAAGGTCTTCACGCAGGCGGTCGCCCGGCTCAACCTGCTCCAGCCGCAATTCGTGCTGTCGGTCGGCGACCTGATCGAGGGCGGCAACCAGCCGGCAAAGAAGCTCGAGGCGGAGTGGGAGGAGTTCGACGGCTACGTGAAGAAGTTGCAGATGCCGTTCTTCTACGTGCCGGGCAACCACGACGTCGGCCACAAGAACGCCGACAAGGTCTGGGGCGAGCGCTACGGCCGGCGCCACTATCACTTCGTCTATCGCAACGTGCTGTTCCTCGTGCTCAACACCGACGACCCACCCGGCTCCGGCCGCGGACACCTCGGGGCGGAGCAGATCGCCTACGCGGGGCAGGCCCTGCGCGCCAACCGGGGAGTGCGCTGGACGATCGTCACCATGCACAAGCCGGTGTGGACGGCCCCCCAGGTGAAAAAGACGGGCTGGCTGGAGGTCGAGAAGGCGCTGGGCGATCGGCCCTACACGGTGTTCGTCGGCCACGTCCATCGCTACCAGAAGTTCGCGCGCAACGGGCGCAACTACTACCAGCTCGCCACCACGGGCGGGGGAAGCAAGTTGCGCGGCGTGTCCTACGGGGAGTTCGATCACGTGGTCTGGGTGACGATGAAGAAGGACGGGCCTATCTTCGCCAACCTGTTGCTCGACGCCATCCTTCCCGACGACCTGAAGGTGCCCGAGAGCGAGGAGAAGGGCAAGGCCTACAAGGGCCTGAAGCCGCGGCACCCGGCGCGCGGGACGGTCTACTTCGACGGGGCGCCGGCGCCGGGGGCCTACGTCGTCTTCTGGGGCCCGAGCGAGAAGGGGACAAAACGGCGCCCTCGTGCGGACGCCGTCTGCGAGGCGGACGGGTCGTTCCAGCTCAGCACCTACGCGGCCTTCGACGGGGCCCCCGCCGACGAGTACGCGGTAACCGTCGAGTGGCGCAAACCGCTGTGGACCGTCGAGGGCAAGCCGGGCCCGAACGCGCTCCCCGAACGCTACGCCAAGGAGGAGACGTCGGGGCTCAAGTTCACGGTCAAGGAGGGGGCGAACTCGTTCGCGATCCACCTGCGGCAGTGAGGAAGGGCCAACCGGTTAGTTCTACTGTAGTCGGTGCCAAAATGGCAGCCGCGAAGCCCCTGGGAAACCGCTGAGTCCGCTGCTGACTGGGGGGCTGATTTCCGGGCCACGAGAGCATCCACTACAGTAGAATTAGCGACGCTTCGAAGAAGCGTGGGGCCCGGGCGCTTCTTCGAAGCGTCGCTAACCAGCTAACCAAAAATCGGGCCGTTGGCGCTTGACAGGCGCTCTCGCATGCGTTGACATGGTTTCTGGGAGCGCTCAACCCTTCGGCGAACCGATCCGCCAACTTTCGCGTAGCAGATAGAGAGACCGTGGAGCCAACCCCAACGCTGACCACCTGCTCCGACGAGGAACTGCTGCAGCGCTTCTGCCGCGGACAGGGAGAAGCGTTTGACGTCCTGGTGCGGCGCTACGAACGGGAGTTGTACGGCTACCTGCGGCGCTACCTGGGCGACGGCACGCTGGCGGAGGACGTGTTTCAGAACACCTTCCTCCAGGTGTACGTCAAGAGCGGGCAGTACGAGGCCGGCCGGCCGGTTCGCCCCTGGCTCTACACGATCGCCACCCACCAGGCGATCGACGCCCTGCGCCGCAACGGCCGGCACCAGGCCGTCAGCCTCGAACGGGCGCTCGGCAGCGGCGGGGAGCCGGGCGAAGGCGAGCTGCGCGGCCTGCTGGAGATGCTCGAGAGCCGGGGCCCCAGCCCGGTCGAGGCGGCGTCCGACGGGGAGCGCAAGTTGCGAATCCGGGCCACCGTGGACCAGTTGCCCGACTTTCTGCGACAGGTCCTCGTGATGGCCTACTACCAGGGGCTCAAGTATCGCGAGATCGCCGACGCGTTGCGCATCCCGGTCGGCACGGTGAAGTCGCGGCTGCACGCTGCCCTGGTGAAGTTACAGGAAGCGTGGGCGGAGGTTCCCTCGTTGCATGAAGTCTGATCCCATGGAACAGAACTTCGCCGGTTATCTGCTGAACGCCCTGTGCCCTGCCGAACACCAGCAGGTCGAGGCGTATCTGCGGGCTCGCCCCGAGGCCCGGGCCAGGCTGGCGCTGCTCGAACAGGCGCTGGCGCCCCTGGCCGAGGACGCCGCGCAGCCCCCTCCGCCCCCCGGCCTGGTCGTGGCTACGCTGGCGCGCATCGGGCAGGAGATGGGCCGGCGCCCGCCCGACGCCCCGCGGCCCTGGCCGGACCGGGGGGGAAGTGGGGGCGGCTGGCGCTGGGCGCGGCGAGCGGACATGGCCGTCGCGGCGTCGTTACTGCTCCTCCTCGGCGCCCTGGCCGCGCCTTTCCTCGTGAAGACGTGGCGCGGCTCGCAGCGAGTCGCGTGCGCCAACAACCTGCGCGCCTTCTGGGGCGGCCTCCAGGCCTACAGCGATCGGACCAACGACAACTTCCCCCAGGTCGAGCCCGAGGGCGCGCGCGGCATCGGCGGCGTCTTCGTGCCCATCCTGAACGATGCGGGCGCGCTCGGCGACGCGAGCGTAAGTTGCCCCGCCCAGGGGCTGCGCCCCGCCCCGCGCTGCACGGTGGAGGAGCTCGAGAACCTGTACCGCACCGACCCGGCGCAGTACCAGGCCGTCGCCGCTACTCTGAGTGGCAACTACGCCTACTGCCTCGGCTACCGCGAGGGCGGCGCTCACCGCGGCCTGCGGCGCGGCTGCGGCGATCATCTGCCGATCATGGCCGACCGCTCCCAGGCCTCCGGGGGCAACAGCCTCAACCACGGCGGCGACGGCCAAAACGTGCTCTACATCGGCGGGAACGTCCGCTGGTGCGTCCAGACGACCGTCGGCGAGGGCGGCGACGACATCTACCTCAATCAGCGCTACCAGCTCGGGGCCGGCCTCAACCGCGCCGACACCGTACTCGGCGCCAGCGACGCGCGGCCGTATCGCTGAGGCGGGCCAACGACACGGGCCGGCCCGGGAGAGCGCTCCCGGGCCGGCCCTTGTCGTTGGCCTGCAACGAAGCGTCAGTCGCTGGCGGCCAGGGCCACCGCGGGGCGCTCGGTGCTGGGGACGCCGCGGGGGAGCTTGACGACGAGCACGGAGCAGACCGCGTCGCGCAGGACCTTTTCGGCGACGCTGCCCATGAGCAAGCGCTCCATGCCGGTGCGGCCGTGGGTGCCGAGGACAATGAGGTCGATGCCCGTGTCCTTCCCGTAGCGCACGATCTCCGAGGCGGGGTCGCCCTGGAGCAGGACGTGGCGCACCGTGATGCGCGCGTCGATGGGGCGGATCTGTTCGAGCTGCTCGCGCCAGTAACGGAGGTCGGCGTCCTCGTCGCCCTGGGAGCCGGGCGTGGTGGTGTTGTCGGGGTTGTAGACGAAGAGGACCGTGAGGCTGGCGCCGTGCTTCTCGGCCTGGGAGATGGCGTGGAAGTACGCCTGGTTGGAGTACGACGAGAAGTCGGTCGCGTACAGGATCTTCTTCACGTGGATCACGCTTTCACCTCCTGGCATCAGTGCCGCCCGAACCGGAGAGATTGACCTGGCCATCGGTTCCGAGAAGGGCCCGGGACGCGAGTCGAGACCGGACAGGGGCCCTCCTCAGAGAATGGTATCACTTCGACGCGCGCACAGCAAATGATGTTCGTGCGTAGGCGAAGCGCGAAACGACAAGCAAGAAAGTCGGCGCGGCCCCCGCCTGGCTAGGGGCTCAGCCGCTCGATGCGCCAGCCCGTCGGTTCGAGGCGCAGGTAGCACAGCCGGTCGTGCAGGCGGCTGGGGCGGCCTTGCCAGAACTCGATGCGAAGCGGGCAGACGCGGAAGCCGCCCCAGAAGGGCGGGCGCGGCACGTCGCGGCCGACGAACTCGGCCTCCACCTCTGCCAGTCGCCGCTCGAGGGCGGCGCGATCGGGCAGTGCCTCGCTTTGGCGCGACGTCCAGGCGCCGACCTGGCTGCCGCGCGGGCGAGTGCGGAAATAGACGTCGGACTCTTCAGGCGCGACGCGCTCGACGGTGCCCTCGACGCGGACCTGGCGCTCGAGCGCGGCCCAGTAGAACACCAGGGCGGCGCGGGGGTTGGCCTCCAGCTCGCGGCCCTTGCGGCCTTCGTAGCTGGTGAAGAAGGCGAAGCCGCGCTCGTCGAGGCCGCGCAGCAGCACGATCCGAGCGGACGGCAGCCCGTCAGGCGTGCAGGTCGCCAGGGTCATGGCGTTGGGCTCGGCAAGGCCGGCCTCCGCGGCTTGCCCAAGCCAGCGCTCGAACTGGTGGAACGGGCTCGGGTCGAGATCGACTTCGGCCAGCCCCTCGCGACCATAGTCCTTGCGCAAATCGGCGAGCTTCACGGCGAGGCCCTCTCGGCGGCGGGCGAGGCGGTCTCTGCATAGGATGAGCCACAGGTCGAGGGCGGTGGGACCTGGGGCCTTTCCCGGCAGGAGACGACCATGCGCATTTTACTTGGCAGTGGCGGGTTTCGCACCCCGGAGCGAGTGGCGGTCCTCGCCGAGACCATGCGCTCGTTCTTCGGGCCCGTCGGGAAACTGCTGTTCGTCCCCTTCGCGCTGCGCGACCACGACGGCTACGTGCAGACGATGCACGAGCGCGGCATCGATGCGGGCTACGAGCTGGCCGGCATTCACCGCTACGACGACATGGCCCAGGCGGTTCGCGAGGCGTCGGCCCTCTTCGTGGGCGGCGGCAACACGTTTCGCCTGCTGGCGGAGCTCTACCACCGGGGCCTGCTGGGGCCGATCCGCGAGGCGGTCGCGGCGGGCACGCCCTTCCTCGGCATCAGCGCCGGCTGCAACGTCGCCTGCCCGACCATCAAGACGACCAACGACATGCCGATCGTGCAGCCCCCCAACCTCGCCGCCCTGGGGCTGGTGCCGTTTCAGGTGAATGCTCACTATTTCCGGGGGCAATTCCACGTGAAAGAGGGCGAGGGCTACCACGAGCACTTCGGCGAGACGCGCGACGAGCGCCTGCGCGAGTTCCACGAGATGAACGACGTGCCCGTGATCGGATTGTGGGAGGCGGGCCTGTTGCGCGTGGAGGGCGGGGGCGTGGAGCTGTCGGGAGCGCCGGCGCGGGTGTTTCGCAAGGACCAGGAGCCGCAGGACTTCGAGCCGGGGGCGCGGTTGGATGAATTGCTCCGGGCGTAAGCGTCACCATTTAGCCGACGAGCTCCGCTCGTCGCGCCACCCTGGCAAGCTGTTCGCATCGCACCGTCTTTGCCGCCTGCGCCGCCCCCAATGGCGCCGGAAGGCCCTTGCATCCCCCGCCGCGAGTGCCGACAATGACAACCGCGGTCGAAGCCCCGCCAACGCCCTCCTCCCCGAGCCCGGAGAGCATCGAACGAAAGGACGAGTCATGCTCACCCTCTACGACGGCGGATACGAGCGCACCTGCGCCGGCGTGAGCCGGCGGGAACTGCTGCGCGTCGGCGCCCTCTCGCTCGGCGGGCTGGCGCTGCCGGGCCTGCTCGAAGCCCGCGCCGCCGCCCTGCGGGCCAACAAGGTGGTGAAGGACCGCTCGGTCGTCCTGCTCTTTCTCCAAGGCGGGCCGTCGCACATCGAGTTCTTCGACCCCAAGATGTCGGCGCCCGCCAACGTGCGCAGCATCACGGGCGAGGTGAAGACCGCCCTTCCAGGCGTCACGTTTGGCGCGACCTTCCCCAAGCTCGCGAAGCTGGCGAAGAGGCTCGCCGTGGTGCGCTCTTACGCCTCGGGCAACGCCGGGCACACCTACAATTCCGTCGCCAGCGGGGGCAATCCGCTCAAGGCGGCGATGGGCTCGCTCTACTCGCGCATCGCGGGGACGACCAACGCGCGGACGGGCATGCCGTCGAACGTGCTGGTGCTGCCCGAGGCGGTGCAGCCGGCGCTCAAGTTGGGGAAGAACTTCGAGACGGGCGCCTTGCCGACGCTGACCAGCCCCGGCGACCTGGGAGCGGCGCACGGCGCGTTCGACCCCAGCGGCGGGGGGCAACTCTTGCAGAACCTCAAGCTCCGCTTGCCGCGCGAGCGCTTCGAGGACCGGCGCACCCTCTTGCGGAAGCTCGACACGTTTCAGCGCCGGCTCGACGCGACGCGCGCCTTCGATGGCGTTGCCGCCCTGGAGCAGCGCGCCTACGAGGTGATCCTGCGCGGCATCGCGGATGCGTTCGACCTGTCGAAAGAGCGGCCGCAGACGGTCGCGAAGTACGACACGAGCAAGCTGTTCCGCATGGAAGACCTGACGAAGTTCTACGACATGCGGCGGGCGACGAACTTGCTGGGCCGGCAGATGCTGCTGGCGCGCCGGCTGTGCGAGGCGGGGGCTGGCTTCGTCACGGTCTCCGACGCCGGCTGGGACATGCACGCCAACAAGAACAGCCCCAAGAACATGACCGCGCTGCCGCCCATGACCGCGCAGGTCGATCACGCCGTCGCGGCGTTTATCGAGGACGTCCACGAGCGGGGGCTGTCGGACAAGATCTTGCTGGTCATCACCGGCGAGATGGGCCGCAACCCGCGCATCAACCGCGGCGGCGGGCGCGACCACTGGCCCAACCTGACGACGCTGGCCTTCGCGGGCGGCGGGCTCGGGATGGGCCAGGTGATCGGCCAGTCGGACCGGCTGGCGGGCATGCCGGCGACCCAGAAATTCACCCCGGCCAACTTGCTGGCGACGGTGCTACAGACGCTGCTCGACCCTGGAGAGCTCCGACTCAGCGCCGAGGCGCCGCGGAACGTCGCCCAGGTCATCACCGACAACGCGCCGATCGCGGGGCTGTGAGGGCGAGCCCGGGGACCGCCAAGCCGCAAGCGGCGGGCCCCGTAGGTGTTCCGCTTGCGGCTTGGCGACGACAGCCCGCCGGAGACGAGTGACCATGCTTGCCCGCCATAAGCTCGCCGCCCTGGCGCTCCTCTTCGGCGCCCTCTTGGCCTTCCCGCACGACACCCCGGCCGTTGCCCCGCCCACCACCGCACCAACGCGAGATTTCGGGCCTCTTTTGTCGATGGAGCTCGGCAAGGAGGGCCTCGTCCTCGCCGGGCAGGACGCCATGCAGCAATTGCTCGTCACGGGCCATTACACCGGAGGGCGGGCGATCGACCTGACGCGCGCCGTCGAGTATGAAGTCCGCCCGCCGATCGTGCGCGTCGATTCGACCGGGCTGGTCACGCCCCTGAAAGAGGGCACGGCGCTCCTCTCCGCGAGGGCCCCGAGCGGGAAGACGGCGACGGTGACCGTCACGGTCAAGAACCTCGAGCGCGACGTGCCGATCAACTTCGCCAACGAGATCGTACCGCTCTTCACGAAGTTCGGCTGCAACGCGGGCGGCTGTCACGGCAAGGCGTCGGGGCAGAACGGTTTCAAGCTCTCGCTGCTCGGCTTCGAGCCGCAGGAAGACTACGAGTTCCTCGTCAACGAAGCCCGCGGGCGACGTCTGCTCCCGTCGGCGGCGGAGCACAGCTTGCTGGTGCGCAAGGCGACGGGAGTCATGGCCCACGGCGGGGGCAAGAAGATCGAACCGGGCTCGCCCTATGCGCAACTCCTCATCCGCTGGGTCAAGCAGGGCGCGCCGTACGGCCGGCCCGACGACAGGACCGTGCGCGCCATCGAGGTACTGCCGAAGGAGCGCGTGGGGGAGCGTGGCGGGGCGCAGCAGTTGAAGGTGCTGGCGCGATTCAGCGATGGCTCGACGCGCGACGTGACGCGCATGACGCAGTTCGAGGCCAACCAGCCCGAGATGGCCGAGGTCAGCGAGAACGGGTTGGTGCGCTTCAAGCGCGTGCCCGGCCGGGTCGCGGTCATGGCCCGCTTCCAGTCGCACGTCGGCACCTTCCGGGCCACCCTCCCGCTCGGCGCGCCCGTGCCCACGCTGCCCAAGGCGCGCACGTTCATCGACGAGTTGGTGTTCGCGCAGTGGAAGGAACTGGGCCTGCCGCCGTCGGAGGCGTGCGACGACGCGACGTTCCTCCGCCGCGCCACCATCGACCTCGCCGGGCGCTTGCCGACGAAGAAGGAGACGGAAGATTTCGTCGGCAACAAGGACGCCGGCCGGCACGACCAGCTGATCGACCGTTTGCTGGCGAGCGACGATTGCGCCGACTACTTCGCGAACAAGTGGAGCGCGGTCTTGCGCAACCGGCGAGGCGGGGCGAACGAGGACACGATGCCGACGTTCGCGTTCCACGCCTGGATCAAGGAAGGGCTGCGGGCGAACAAGCCCTACGATCGGTTCGTTCGCGAGGTGCTGACGGCGACGGGCGAGGAGGGCAAGTCCCCGCCGGTGGTGTGGTATCGCGAACTGAAGGAGCCGGCGGCGATGGCGGAGGACGCGGCGCAGCTGTTCCTCGGCCAGCGCATCGGCTGCGCCCGGTGCCATCATCACCCATTCGAGAAGTGGGGGCAGGACGACTACCATGGCATGGAGGCGTTCTTCAGCCGTACCAAGGTGACGCAACCCGTCCCGCCCAAGAAGAAGGGCAAGCTGACGCGGGCGGTGCCGCGCAAGCCCGCGACCGTCGCGCACAACCCCGGCACCGCGCAGGCGGTCAACCCGCGCACGGGCAGGCCGGTCAAGCCGACGGGGCTGGGCGGCCGGGCGATGGTCGTCGGTCGGGATGAGGACTCGCGCGAGAAGCTGGTGGACTGGATGGTGAGCAAGGACAACCCATTCTTCGCGCGCACGCTGGTGAACCGCTACTGGAAGCACTTCCTGGGTCGCGGCCTGGTCGATCCCGAGGACGACATGCGCGCGACCAACCCGGCGAGCAACCCGGAACTGCTCGACGCGCTGGCCAGGCACTTCGTGGAGAGCAAATACGACTTGAAGAAGCTGACAAGGACGATCTGCACCTCGCACGTCTACCGGCTCAGCGCGGTGCCGAACCGCTTCAACGCCGACGACCGGCAGAGCTTCTCGCGCTTCTTGCCGCGCCGGCTGACGGCGGAGGTGCTGCTCGACGCCATCGACGACGTGACGCTGTCGCGCACGACCTTCAAGGGCGCGCCGGCGAAGTCGCGGGCGGTGCAGTTGCCGGACAACATGTTCGACTCCTACTTCCTGAGCGTGTTCGGCCGGCCCGACGCGGCCAGCGCCTGCGAGTGCGAGCGCTCCGGCGATGCGAGCCTGGCACAATGTCTGCACATGATGAACTCGCAGGAGGTCCTGAACAAGGCGAGCGGGGCCCGCGCCCGGGAGCTGGCCCGCGACAGGCGCGCCCCGGCCGAGAGGGTGCGCGAGCTCTACCTGATTGCCCTGTCGCGCCCGCCGAGCAAGGAGGAGACCGACGAGCTGGTGGAGTACGTCGGCAAGAAGGGCCGCAGCGCCTGGGAGGACGTCGTCTGGGCGATCGTGAACACCAAGGAGTTCCAGTTCAATCATTGAGCTGGCGCCGGCGCGCCGAGCGGAGCGCGGCGGCCAAATGGCAGACGGGGGGGTGCGATGTTGACGATCTTCACGGGCGGCGGCGCCCGCACCTGCGATGGGTTGGGGCGGCGCGATTTCCTCCAGGCGGGGGCCCTGGGGCTGGGCGGGCTGACCTTGCCCTGGCTGCTGCGCGCGCGGGCCGAGGCGGCCCCCGAGCCGAAGTTCGTGCGCGACAAGGCGGTGGTGCTGATCTTCCTGTCCGGTGGGGCCAGCCACATCGAGACGTTCAACCCCAACATGGCCGGGCCCGCGCCTTCGCGCAGCGTGACCGGCGAGGTCAAGACGGCCATCCCCGGCCTCACCCTTGGTGGGACCTTTCCGCTGCTGGCGCGGCACGCGAAGAAGCTGGCGGCGGTGCGCGCCTTCCGCCACCCGATCGGCAACCACGTGCAGGCCATCTGCCACGTGCTGAGCGGGGGCACCGACGCGACCGGGCAGGGCAACGTGGGGCACAGCCTCGGCTCGATGTATGCCCGGCTGCGCGGGGCCAACCACCCCGCGAGCGGCCTGCCGACCTACGCCCTGCTAACGGCGCCGCACCGCGACCCACAGTACCGGAATGAGGCGGGGCGGATGGTGCTGGGCTCGCGGCCCGGCCCGCTTGGCGCCACGTTCGCCCCGTTCGTCCCCAGCGACCCCCGCTCGATGGCCAACCTCTGCCTGCGCCTGCCGGCCGCGCGCCTGGAAGACCGCCGCGCCTTGCTCCGCCGACTCGACGGACTGAAGCGCGGCCTGGACGACCGCGACGCGGCCGCGGGCCTCGGCCCGTTCGAGCAGCAGGCGGTCGATCTCCTCCTCGGCAATGCCAGCCAGGCGTTCGACGTGAGCCGAGAGCCGAAGGCGGTGCTGGAGCGCTACGACACCAGCGCGTTCCTGTGCGGCAAGAAGTTGTTCGATCCATCGACGCTGGGCAAGCAGATGCTGCTGGCGCGACGGCTGATCGAGGCGGGGGCCGGGTTCGTCACCGTCCACAGCGCCGGCTGGGACATGCACGCCGACGCCAACAACCCCGGCATCGGGGCGGGCATGGAGATGCTCGGCCGGCCGCTCGACAAGGCGCTGGCGGCCTTCCTCGACGACGTGGAACAGCGCGGGCTGCTCGACAAGGTGCTGGTGATCGTCACCGGCGACTTCGGGCGCACGCCGAAGATCAACAACCGGGGCGGGCGCGATCATTGGGCCAACCTGAGTACCCTGGGGCTGTTCGGCGGGGGGCTGAAGACGGGCCAGGTCATCGGCCGGTCGGACCGCAACAACGCCCAGCCGGCCACGCCGCCCTACTCGACGCCGAACCTGCTCTCGACGGTGATGCACTACCTGTTCGACGTGGGGACGTTGCGCCTGGCCCGCGGCGCGCCGAGCAATCTGGTGAAGCTGATCGAGAACAATCGACCCATTGCGGAGCTGTTTTAGGGGCGAGAAAGAAAAAACGCCCCGAGGCCCCCGCTGCTCGCCCCGGCCCTGGGGGCCCCGAAGACGGTGGCGGTGGTAGGCTGACGAAATCTGTCTCTTTCGTGGAGGAGGGCCCACCGGCAAAGATCGCCGGGGGATGAGCATGTCCACACCGAAGAAGGTCGCCGCGATCGTCACCGAGTATCGGCGCTGGTCGCACGCCGACGTCATCGTCGGCAAGTTGCTCGAGGGCTACAACCACGACGGCAAGGCCGGGCCCAACCTCAAAGTGGTGACGATGTACGTCGATCAGCGCCCCAAGGGCGACCTGAGCGTGGCCCTGGCCAAGAAGCACAACGCGACGATCCACAACACCATCGACAAGGCCCTCACGGGGGGCGGAAAGTCGCTGATCGTCGAGGGCGTGCTGTCGATCGGGGAGCACGGCACCTACCCCGACAACGCCAAGGGGCAGAAGCTCTACCCGCGGCGGCGCTTCTTCGAGGGCATTGCGGGGGCGTTCGCGCGCTGCAAGAAATCGGTGCCGGTCTTCAACGACAAGCACCTGGCCGCCACCTGGGCCGACGCGAAGTGGATGTACGACAAGGCCCGCGAGCTCCACGTGCCGTTCCTCGCCGGCTCGTCGCTGCCCGTCACCTGGCGCCGGCCGGTGCTCGAACTGCCCAAGAACTGCGACCTCACCGAGGCCGTGCAGATCGGCTACGGGCCGTTCGAGGGCTATGGCTTCCACGCCCTGGAGGGGATGCAGTGCCTCGCCGAGCGGCGCCGCGGTGGGGAGACGGGCGTGAAGGCGGTGACGTGCTTGCAGGGCAAGGCGATGTGGGAGGCGCTGGACAAGAAGCTGTGGTCGAAGGCGCTCCTCGACGCGGCGCTGCGGCTGGTGACCGAGCACGCGCCAGGGGACGTGCGCACGGTCACGTCGGGCAACGCCGCGGCGGGCGTGTTCCTGATCGAGTATCGCGACGGCTTCCGCGCCGCCGTGGCGATGCTCAACGGCTGGCTCTACGAAGGCGACGGCGGCGGCTTCGTGTGCGCGGGCAAGCTGCGGTCGAAGGCGGCGCCGGTGGCGACGCAGTTCTACCTACAACAGCCCGACCCGTTCGCGCACTTCGAGCATTTGGTTCGGGCCATCGACTCGATGATGCAGACGAACCACCCGCCCTACCCGGTGGAGCGGACGCTGCTGACGACGGGCATCCTCGACGCGGCGATGACGAGCAAGGCGGAGCGGAACCGCCGGGTGGAGACGCCGCACCTGGCGATCAAGTACGCGCCGACGGACTGGGGGTTCGCGAAGGGGCCCGTGCCGAAGGCGATCAAGCGCTGAGCCCGTCGGCCCTGACCGCAAGGGCCCAGGCCCGAAAGCGATTCCGCTCGGGCGTGCGTGCCCCGGCATTCAGCGGCCGCGAGCCTGCACCGGATCGGCCGTGCGAAGGCGACGCCCAGCCGAAGGTGACCGAGTGGTAGCGAGGAGGAGCGGTGCGAGCCCTGAGAGGAGTGAAATGGCGCCCGCGCGGGAGCAAGAGTTCGACGGTCCCTGGAAGCATGCGCTCGAAGGAAGGCTCGACCTGTTCCTGGGGCTGTTCCTGGCGGACCTACACGAGATCGTGGACTGGACGAGAGACCATCTCGCGCTGGACCAGGAGCTCCAGAAATTGATGCCGGAATCCGCGACGGGCGTGCGCCGCGTGGACAAGCTCTTCAAGGCCTCCCGCAAGGGGACGGGCGACTCTCGGTTTTTCCACGTCGAGGCGCAGGCGCAGCCGCAACCGGAGCAAGAGTTTGCCGAACGCATGTACGTTTACAGTTATCGCGGACGAGATTTGTTGGGCCAACCCCTGATCAGCATCGCCATCCTGAGCGACGATCAGCCGGGCTGGCACCCGAGGCAACACCGGGAAGGGGAGCACGGCAGCGAACTGGTCTTTACCTTCCGCACGGTCAAGGTGTTACAATGGGCCGACCGGCAAGACGAACTCGAAGCCGGTGAAAACGTCTTTGGCCTCTTCGCGTCCGCCCACCTCGAAGTGTTGAAGACACGCAACGACCCGGACGTGCGCGCCGAGGGCAAGATCCGGCTGTTGACCAACCTGGCGAGCCGAGGGCTGTCGGACCTCGACCGAGGCGAGTGGTATCATCTCATCGACTGGATCTTGCCACTCCCACAAGACAAGGAGCAGCAAGTCTTCCAGCACCTCCAGGGAGACAATCCCGTGACCTACATCACCTATGCCGAACGCGTGGGGCTGGAGAAGGGCATCGAGCAAGGAGAGCGAACCGCGTTGCTGCGGACGTTGCGGACGTCGCTCAAGGCGAAGTTCGGGGAAGAAGGGGAGGCCCTCCTGGCGCAGTTGCCGGAGCAGGCGCCTCTGGCTCGCCTCGAAGAATTGGCCCTGCTGGTTGCTGTCGCCACGACCCTCGACGCGCTGCGACCCCATTTCACCCAAACCTGAGTTCAACTTCTGCCTTTTTTCGACAGCCGAAATCACCTGGTTTTCCACGCGTCGCTGGCGGGGGGCGGCCTTGCTCGTTAGCATTGCCGTGCTGCGCGCGGCGGACGTTTGGGAGCTTGGCCTGACGACCTTCGGCTTCCCCCTCGTGTTCTCCCTGGGCTTTGGGGCCACGGCTGCGCTACTCGTCGCCCGCGTGTTCGCCCGCGTCCCCCGGGCCCGAGGACGACGATTCGCTCAGGGGCGCTCGGCTGTTGCGCCGACTGGAGCGATTCGAAGGCGCGGAAGCCGACCGACGCGAAGCAGCCACCCTCAACAGCCCGAGCTCATTCCCCCGCCCACCACCATCCACTCCAAGGAGCCCCACCCATGATCTGCCGCGTCCTCCACGCCCTCCCCTTCCTCTTCTACCTCGCCACGCCCTTGCTCGTGGCCGTGCTGCCCGTCGGGCCCTTGCCCGCTGCCGAGCCGCCCGCCCCCAAGCCCAGGTGGCTGCTCGGCCAGGCCTACAAAATCCCGAGCGCCTACAGCAACCAGGAGAGCGGCTACTTCTCTCTCGTGGCGGGCAAGAACGGCCGGCTCTACGTGGGCACCGCCAAGTACGGCGTCAACGCCTACCTCGTCGAATTCAACCCGGCGACCTCCGCGTTCGCGATGGTGATGGACGTCCACAAGACGATCAAGGTCGCGGGCACCGGCTACGCCGCCCAGGCCAAGCTGCACACGCGCAACAACGTCGGCGCCAGCGGGACCATCTACGTCGGCTCGAAACAGGGCTACCCCGAGAAGGGCGAGCACCGCTGCGACTACCCCGGCGGCTACGTCCTCACCTACAACCCGGCCACCGGCAAGTGCGAGCACTACGGCATCGCCAAGGCGCGCCACGGCATCATCAGCGTCCTCCCCGACGAGGCGCGCGGCCTGGCCTACGTTTCGACCTGCTCCGACGACCGCCCCATCGACCACACGCACTTCATGGTGCTCAACCTCAAGACGCGCACCTACCGCGACCTCGGCGACATGGAGCAGGCCTACGCCTTCATCGTGCTGGACAACAAGGGCCGCGCCTACCACCCCGTCCGCGGCGGGACCGTCGCGCGCTTCGACCCGGCGACGAACAAGCTGGAGCGGATGAGCGTGACCATCGACGGCCGGCCAGCCGGGGCCCCGTTCACCGGCGACCACGCCATCCTCAACTGGGACGCCTCGCCGGACCGCAAAGCGCTCTACGCGGTGGAGATGAGCACGAACGGGCTGTACCGCTTCGACCTGACCGGCGACGGCAAGGTGCTCGCGGGCCGGCGATTGGGAGACATGCTGCCCGGGGCGACGCGCACCGACTGCCGGGCGATGTGCGTGGGCCCCGATGGGACGGTGTGGGCGGCGGTGACGAACTACTCGAAGCCGGGCCGCGGCTGGCTGCACCTGTGCAGTTACAAGCCCGGCAGCAAGGTGCCGCGCGACCACGGCGTGGTGGGCGTCGCCAACCCGAACTTCACGCGCTTCACCGACGCGAAGGGCAAGCCGCTGCCGTGGCACCACACCATGCCGAAGGCGGCCGACGGCACGCTGTCGCCGTGGCAGCCGATGGGGGTTTGTGCGCTGCCCGATGGGAGCGTGTACGTGACGACGATCGCGCCGCACGTGCTGATCAAGTTCACGGCGGCGCAACTGCGGTGAGGGAGCGGTTCGTGGCGGCTACTCGCCTTCCTTGACGCCCCTCTTGTCCGGCTGCACTCGTTCGTCTGGGGTGCCAGCGCCCTGGCCTCCTTCCCCGTGAAGTGGGACGTTGAAACGCTCGCGGGCAGCCGCCTCGACTTCGGGTGGAAGGTCATTCCCGCCCGAGGACGGCGTCCAACGCCCAGCACCCGCGCATGTGAGGGCCGCTCCCACGCAAGTGCTCGAGGATGCCCGGGCCCGCGCAGCCGGCCTCTTCCAGCGCGTCGGCGAGGATAGGCAGGCGCTCGAACGCGTAATCTTCGTAAATGGCCTCGGCAAGCTTTGGGACAATCCCGTCGGCCCACGACAGCCACTCAGGCTGGATCAGGGCGGGGCAGAAGAGGTGGCCGAAGACGTCGCGAAGGAGGGCGCACAGCAAGTCTCTCACGGGGGCCTCGTTCCCCGCATCGTCGGGGACCTCGGGAGAGAATTCCAGGAGGTGGCCGGCCACCTCCCGCGCAGCCTGGAACGCCGAGCGCTGAACTGCACGCTCCGCCGCGTGACCGCGAGGGTTGCCGGCGTCCCCACACGGCACGGCCCCGCTCCACCCGAACGAAGGGCCCGACCGCGCGGCCTCCAACTGCTGTTCGTCGGCGAGCCCGTCGGCGAAGCGCTCGGCCAGCGCGATCAATCGTTCCGTGTGGGGATCGGGCATGAAGTCCTCGGCCCACGAACAGGAAGCCACGGCGAACAGCCGCAGTTTGCGGTCGCTCACCTTTCGCCGTAGGAACGTCAGCATCGTCTGCGGGTCGGTCGCGCCGAGCCAATCGGCCTCCTTCACGGGCTTACTCCTTCCCGAGCACCAGGTCCAACGCAAAACACCCGCGTACGTGAGGGCCGGGCCCGCGCAGATGGCCGAGGATCGCCTCGTCGGTACAGCCCGCCTCTTCCAGGGCGTCGGCCAGGACGGCGAGCCGGTCGGCTTCGAGCGTCCCGGCCGGCAGCGCACGTTGCTCGTAGGCGGCGCGGGCCAACTCCGCCACCGCCGGCGTTCGCCACGCGGCGTCGAACGCGGCGGGGCGGAACGGATGGCCGATGACCTCGCGGAGGACGTCTGCCTGGATGCGCTCCCCCATCGCGATCCCTTCCCGGAACACCGGGGCTTGCCCCATGGAGGCGGCCTCTTCCGGCGAGGCGGCGTCGGCGAGGAGGCCGGCCGCGATCGCCGCCTCGTAGCCGTGGACGGAAGGGGCCGCCTCGGTCGCCCGCCCGACCTTGTACGCCGAGTAACAGATCCAGTGGGTCGCGTTGGCGGCGGCCTGGCACACGGCCGACAGCGGGCCGGGCCTCGGAGGGCCCGACTCGAACTTCGCCCCGTCGCAGGCCACCCTCAACGCCCGCTCGTCGGCCTCCCCGTCCGCGAACGCCTCGCACACCTCCACCGCCCGCAGGCAGCGCGGATCGACGAGCCGGTGGGCGAAGCGCCGGCAGGACGCGACCGCGAACAGCCGCGTCTTCCGCTCCGTCCGCAGCCCGACCTCGGCGGAGTGAAACCAGAGCTTCAGTCAATCCCCGCTCGTCAACCACTCTTGTTCCGTCACAGTCCCCTCCTCCCCTCGGGCCTGTCTCGCCAGCGCGGCGCTCAACCGGCCCTTCTTCTCACGAGCGGCCCAAAACCGTATCGACCGCCCAGCACCCGCGCACGTGCGGCCCGGGCCCGCGCAGGTGTTCGAGAACGCTCTGCTCGGTGCAGCCGGCCTCTTCCAGCGCGTCGCCGAGGATGGCGAGATGGGCGTTATCGAGCCCGCCGCCCGGCAACTGCCGCACCTCGTAGGCCGACCCGGCGAGTTGAACGACCTGGGGCGTTCGCCAGGCGACCTCGAACGCCACGGGGCGGAACGGATTGCCAAAGATCTCGCGGAGCAGGCCGCACTGGGCCCTCGCCTCGCCCTTCCGCATTTCTTCACACAGCCCGTGCCGGCGCCGCGGCGGGGCGGCCTTGGCAAGGGCGAAGGCAAGGGCCTTGGCGGCCGCCTCGGCGGTGGGGCCCGCGGCAAAGGCGGCTGGCGCCGCGACTGCGCGAGCGGCTTGGGCGGCACAGGGAGCGTCCGCGTCCCCGCACGCGCTGCTCACCAGCCAGTAGTCGGATATCAACTTCGCCGGGCCCTCGGTGGCTCTTCGGGCCGCGCTCAGTTGGTCCTCGGTCGCCTCGCCGTCCGCGTAGAGCTCCGCCACTTCCACCGCCGTTCGAGCGTGGTCGGCGCGGAAGAGGTGCCAGGCCCTTCGGCAACACGCGACAGCGAACAGCCTGGACTTCCGCTCCGAGTGTTTCCCCACGGACCACAGGCAATCCAGCATCGGGGACAGGTTGGTGCCGGCCAGCCATTCCGCCTCGTTCATGCTTCCCCTCCCGCCAGGGCAAGCGGCCCCGTCCCTCTTGTCCAGCGTTGCCCAACCCTGCGCCAGGGGGGCACGGGCGCGCGAAGCTCCGCCTCATCCTTTCGCCAGCAGGGCGCCTTGTCGGTGGCCCCCTCGCGAAAAGGCGATCCCCGATGGGCCGGCCCCATCGGGGAGTCATCCCGGCCCCGCCGCGGAGCGGCGGGTTACATTGCCTTCCGCCTACTCGTCCTCGTCCGTCCCCGGCTTCGCCTTGCTGACGATTTGCTGCTGGACGTTGTTCGGCACCTGGTCGTAGTGGCTGAACTCCATGTGATACGACCCCTGGCCCTGCGTGATGCTGCCGAGCTGGGCGGCGTAGCGCGTCACCTCCGCCAGCGGGGCCTTCGCCTTGATCACCGCCAGGTCGCCCGGCAGGCTGTCCTGGTGCTCGATCCGCGCCCGCTTCGTGTTCAAATCGCCCAGGATCGCCCCCGTGTACTGCGACGGCACCGTCACCTCCAGATCGATGATCGGCTCCAGCAGGACGGGGCGCGCCGCCAAAAAGGCGTTCTTGAAGGCGATGCGGCCCGCCGTCTTGAAGGCGGCCTCCGAGCTGTCCACGTCGTGGTACTTGCCGAAGTAGACCTCGACCGCCACGTCCTGAATCCGATAGCCGGCCAGCGCGCCGCGCTCGAGCAGTTCCTTGCAGCCCTTCTCGACGGCGGGGACGAACTGGTTGGGGATCGTCCCCCCCACGATGGTGTCGAGAAAGGCGAAGTTGTGCGTCGCGTCGTAGTGCGACGAGCGAAGCTTCTCGAACTTGTGCGTGGCGACGAACTTCTCGGCCAGGTCCTCCGGGTTGTGGACCTCGCGCGTCAGCGGGTAGACGCGCAGGTGGACCTCGCCGAACTGCCCGCGCCCGCCCGTCTGCTTCTTGTGCCGATGGCTGCCCTCGCCGGGGGCCTGGATCGTCTCGCGGTAGGGGATCTTCGGCTCGTGCGTGACGATCTCCAGGTCGAAGCGCCGCTTCAGCCGGTTCTGCACCACGTCGAGGTGCAGCTGGCTCATGCCCGTGATGACCAGTTCGTGCGTCTGCGAGTCGCGCGTGACGTGGAAGGTCGGGTCCTCGTTGGCGATCTTGGCCAGGCTCCCCGAGATCTTCTGCTCGTCGCCGCGCGCCTTGGGTTGCACCGCCAGCCCGAACATCGGCGAGGGGAACTTGAAGGCCTGCATCCGGGGGGCGTGCGCGTGGTTGCCCACGGTATCGCCGATGTGCAGGTCTTCCACCTTGGTGATCGCCACGATGTCGCCCGGGATCGCCTTCGGCACGGCGGCGTTCTTGTTGCCCTGCATCTCGAACAGCCCGCCGGTGCGCGACGACTTGTCGGTGCGCGCGTTGAAGAGCGGCTGGTCGGTGCTGTAGGTGCCGGAGAAGACGCGCACGAAGCTCAGGTTGCCGACGAACTTGTCGGTGACCGCCTTGAACACCTGGCCGACGAGCTCCCCCGCCGGGTCGGGCGCCAACACGATCTCGGACGACTCCCCGCCGTGCTTCTTGGTGGCCGTGCGCTTCGGCCCCTGCTCCGGGGAGAGCGAAAAGCTGACCAGCCCTTCGAGCAACTCGGCGATGCCGATCCCCTTCTTGGCGGAGGTGCAGAAGATCGGCACGACGGTCCCCGCGGCCAGCGCCTTGGGCACGCACGCCATCAGCTCCTCGGGGGAGATGGTGCCCTCCTCGAGATACTTGAGCGTCAATTCCTCGTCGGCCTCGACGACGGCGTCGATGAGTAGCGAGCGCGCGGCGGCGAGA
Source organism: Gemmatales bacterium (assembly GCA_038239195.1). Classification (GTDB taxonomy): domain Bacteria; phylum Planctomycetota; class Planctomycetia; order Gemmatales; family Gemmataceae; genus JBBSEZ01. The sequence continues at coordinate 1,638 of JBBSEZ010000073.1, read as the reverse complement.
TCGACAGGGCAACCGGCCGGCGCGCTGTCGGGCGGGGTCAACACGCTCACGACGCCGCCCAGCCCGGGGCCGGGGTTGATGGGAGCGTTGAAGAGGACGCACTTGTTGCCGAAGGTCTCGCGCAGCACGTGGAGGATGGCGTTGAACTTGAGGTTGTCGGCGTCGAGCTTGTTCAGGACGAGGACGCGGGCGAGGTTGCGGCGGCCGGCCTCGCCGAACATGCGCCGGGTGGTGACCTGCACGCCGGCGGCGGCGGACACCACGATGGCGACCGTCTCGACGGCGCCGAGGGCGCCGAGGGCCCCGCCGACGAAGTCGGGGTAGCCGGGCGTGTCGAGCAGGTTGACCCGCTTGCCCTTGTGATCGAGGTGGAGCACGCTGGTGTCGATGGAGAAGCGGCGCTTGTGCTCCTCGTCGTCGAAATCGGAGATGCTGGTGCCGTCGTCCACGCTGCCCTTGCGATCGACCGCCTTGGCCTGGAAGAGCAGGGCGTCGGCAAGCGAGGTCTTGCCCGACGCCCCATGTCCCGCCAGGGCGATGTTCCGGATGTCTGTGACTTGGTGAGTCGCCATGACGACCTCCTGCTCGGTAGTTGATGGGAGAGATACGCGAGCCAAGCGATGCGCCATTTAGCCGCCGAGCTCGGCGGCTAAACGATCGGTTTCCCCGCCTCCTTGCGGGCCACGAGGATGGCCGCCGCCAGGTCGAGGCGGCCTTCGTAGAGGGCGCGGCCAATGACGGCCCCGGCAACGCCGACGCGCGCCAGGCGCGCGACGTCGTCCAGCGTGGTGACCCCGCCGGAGGCGATGACGGGCACGCGAACGGCCCGCGCCAGCTCGGCGGTCGCCTCGACGTTGGGCCCCTTGAGCATGCCGTCGCGGGTGATGTCGGTGTAGACGATGGCGGCGAGGGGCCATTCGGCACACTGCCGCGCCAGGTCGAGGGCCGAGCGCTCGGACTCTTGCAGCCAGCCCTCGGTGGCGACGCGGCCCTGGCGGGCGTCGATGCCGAGGGCGACCTGGCCGGGGAAGCGCCGGCAGATGGCCTCGCACCAGGCCGGGTCTTGCAGGGCACGCGTACCGAGGATGATGCGGGCGACGCCCCAGCCGAGCACCTCGGCGAGGTGTTCCTCGGTGCGCAGCCCGCCGCCGAGCTGGCACGGCACCCCGGCCGCCTGGAGGATGCGCCGCACGCTCTCGCCGTTGACCGGCTTGCCCTGCCGGGCGCCGTCGAGATCGACGAGGTGAAGAAAGGTGGCCCCCTGATCGACCCAACGGCGCGCCATCGCCATCGGGTCGTCGCCGAAGACCGTCTCCTGAGCGTAATCTCCCTGCCGCAGGCGGACGCACTGTCCGCCCCGCAGATCGATGGCCGGAAGGATGAGCACGCGGTGTCCCTTCCCGTGAGGCCCGGGCCCTGGAACGCACCACGATCGGCCTGGGCCCCGATCGAGGCGCAGAGGCATTTTGCGCCACTCTAAAGGGGCGGCGCGCGCTTTGCAAGAGTTTGCGACGATTTGCGGTGGGGGGCGCGAACGGAAGAGTTACTCGATCCGCGACGGAGGGGAGGCTCACTCGGCAGGAGCCGTAGGGTGGGCCGAGTCTTCGAGGCCCACGCGGAGCCAGAAACCGCGTGGGC
>JBBSEZ010000072.1:0-28350 GCA_038239195.1 Gemmatales bacterium | reverse complement strand
CTGGACGCGCAGAGGCCCCGGGCTGTAAGCGCCGCCCCGGCCCCCGGGTGGGCCCCCCGGGGAGCGCGCCCAAAGCTGGGGATTTGGGCACGCGGCTCTTCAACGGGCGCGCTCAGTCCGCGTCATCGTCGTCTTCCTCGTCGTCGTCGTCGAAGTCGTCGTCATCGTCGTCGTCGAGGTCGTCGTCGAAGTCGTCCTCGTCGTCGAAGTCCTCGTCCAGGTCTTCGTCGTCGAGGTCGTCGTCGTCGTCGAAGTCGTCGTCTTCCAGGTCGTCGTCTTCTTCGTCCTCGTCTTCCTCTTCCTCTTCGTCCCGAACCAGGACCGGGGAGGCGCCGAAGAGGTCGAAGTCGGTCCCCGAGGGCCAGGGGACCACTGCTGCCGCGTCGAGCGGGCAGCCAACCAGCAGAGTACCACCGAGCATCAGCGTGTCCTCATCAGAAAACGCCACGGAACGAAGAGGGAGGCGTTCTGCCTTCCCCCGTGGTATCGGCGCGGGCCGCGCACGGCTTGCGGCGGCCGCGAAATTTTTCCGCGGGCGACAGGGCCCGGGCGGCTCGCAGTCCGCCCGGCCACCCTCCCCGGAATCTCTTGCAGGATCAGAACTTCCGGTCGCTCGCAGGCAACCCGGACAGTCCCGAAACTGGCCCGGGGGGGGCCCGGAGGTAATCTCTTCGTAGCGAACTGGATTCGGCTCGTCAAGCGGGGTAAAATCCTTTGCCGGATTCGTTGCGGCGCGCCTCTCCCGAGGCACCGCCGTCAGCCCTTCCCGGAGGCCTCATGGACCGCCCCCGCACCCTTGGCGAACTGCGTGCGACCGGCTACTGCCCCACCTCCGTCAAGGAAGAGATGCGGCGAAACCTGGTCCGCAAATTACTGGCCCGCGAGCCCCTCTTTCCCGGCATCCTCGGCTACGACGACACCGTCTTGCCCCAGCTCGTCAACGCCCTCCTCGCCCGCCACGACCTGCTGGTGCTGGGACTGCGCGGCCAGGCCAAGACTCGGCTGCTGCGCCAGCTCGCGTCGTTCCTCGACGAGGCCATCCCCATCGTCGCCGGCAGCGAGATCAACGACGACCCGCTGGCGCCGATCGGCGCCTCCTCCCGCGCGCGCATTGCCCGGGAGGGCGACGACACGCCGATCGAGTGGGTGGGCCGCGAACGGCGCTACCAGGAGAAGCTGGCAACGCCGGACGTGACCGTGGCCGACCTGTTCGGCGAGATCGACCTCATCAAGCACGCCGAGGGGCGCTACCTCTCCGACGAGGCGACGCTGCACTTCGGCCTCGTGCCGCGCGCCAACCGCGGCATCTTCTGCATCAACGAGCTCCCCGACCTGGCCCCGAAGATCCAGGTGGCCCTGTTCAACGTCTTGCAGGAGCGCGACTTGCAAGTGCGCGGCTACGCGGTGCGCTTCCCCCTCGACCTCTGCCTCGTCTTCAGCGCCAACCCGGAGGACTACACCAGCCGCGGACGGATCGTCACCCCCCTCAAGGACCGCATCGGCTCCGTCGTCCGCACCCACTATCCGCCGACGCGCGAGCTCGGCATCGCCATCACCGAGGCGAACGCCTGGCTGAGGCGCGACGGCACGCCCGTCTTCGTCCCCCACTTCATGAAAGAGGTGCTGGAGGAGACGGCCCGCCGGGCGCGGACCAGCCCTGCCGTCAGCGCCCACTCCGGCGTGAGCGTGCGCCTGACGATCGCCTGCATGGAGCTGCTGGCGAGCAACGCCGAGCGCCGCGCCCTGCTCCTGGGCGAGCCCCTGGCGGTGCCGCGCCTCAGCGACCTGCCCGCCGTCGCCGCCGGGGCGCGCGGCAAGCTCGAACGGTCGCTGGAGGAGGACGAAGAAGAGGACGCGATCTTCGAGGCGCTCGCGGCCGAGGCGGTCGCGGCCGTCTTCGCCGAGCACGCCCGCGTGGCCGACCTCGCCCCCGTCGTCGAGGCGTTCGGGCCCGGGCGCCAGCTCCTCGTCGGCGACCGCCTGCCCTCGGCCGACTGCGCCCGCGCCCTCGCCGAACTGCCCGCCCTGGCCCGCGCCGTCTCGTCGCTGCTGGCGCGAACGGTCCCCGACGAGGAGATGCGCCAGGCCCCCGCAGTCCAGGCAAGCGCGCTGGAGCTCCTGCTCGAAGGGCTGCATCGAGCGGGCAAGCTCAGCAAGAAACGGCTCGCCGAGGGCAGTGCGTTCGGGCGCTGAGCGCGAAACGACAAGCAAGAAGGGGGGCGCTTCCGCGCCCCCCTTCTTGCTTGTCGTTTCGCGACGCGCCTCACCCCGCCAGCCCCAGCGCCTTGCGCTTCTCGGCGATGAACTGCGCGTGATGAGGTAGGTGGTTGGTGGCGAGCGTCAGCATGCGCTCCAGCGTGAGCGGGCCGCGCTCGTTGTGGGTGCCGGAGCGCTGGAGGGCCTCCGGGGGCGCCTTGCGGAGGATGCGCGCCATCTGCGAGCGCGTGTGCTCGAGGATGGCGAGCTCTTCCTCGAGGTCGCGGTCGTGGTAGGCCAGCGCGGCGGCGAAGCGGTTCTCGTCGGCGCCGACGAGCGGGGGGTTGTCCAGGGCGAGGATGCGCTTCATCCGGTCGGCGAGGATGGGGTCGAAGTCGGCCAGGTGGCAGACGACCTCCAGGGTGCTCCACTTGCCGGGGATGGGGCGCGCCAGCAACTGCTCGCGCGTCATGCCGGCGACCGCCTTGCGCAACAGCGGCGGGCCGGCGAGGTAGGCTTCGATCATCTGCGGCAGGGCCGACATGGCAGGGCTCCGTTCGAGAAGAAGGCGACGCACGTGATTCTATGCGCCGCCCCCCTCGCGCGGCCCGTCCTCACCCGGCGGCGCGCGGCGCCAGCCGCGCCCGCAGCGCCGCGATCTGCTGGCTGCGCTGCGCCTCGGGCGCCGAGTAGTCGAACGTCACGCCTTCGATCAGGCGCCGCAGCACCTCGTAGGCCCGGCGACGCATCTCCACGTCGCGCCACTCCAGCCCATCGACCAGGGCGGGCACGGCCCCGGGGCCGGACTGGATGATCTCCACGGCGGCGGCCTGATAATCGGCGCTGCGCAGCCGGTCGAGCATCCCCCGCACGCGCTCCTGTTCGAGCACCGCCCGGAGGCCGTTCCCGGCGCTAACCGGCGCCGCCGGAATGCCGGCCGCGTGCGGGAAGGTCAGGCCCTCGATGGTGTGGCCGATGTATTTCTCGATGGCTTCCTTGTTCTGGGCAATCTCCGCGGGCGGGCCGTGGGCCAGCACCTTGCCCTGGAAGATGACGTAGATGCGGTCGGTGACGCCGAAGATCTCGCGCACCTGATGGTCGGTCACCAGGATGCCGATGCCCTGGTTGCACAGGTCGCGAATGATGTTCTTGATGTCGGCGATCGTCGGCGGGTCGATGCCGGTGAACGGCTCGTCGAGCAGGATCAGCAGCGGGTCGCACACCAGACAACGGGCGATCTCCAGCCGGCGCTTCTCCCCGCCGGACAGCCGGGCGGCGTTGTTCTTGCGCAGGTGGGTGAGGCCAAACTTGGTCAGCACGCGGTCGGTGTGCTCGTAGCGCTCGGCGCGGTTGAGCTTGCGGCCGATGGTGCGGTGGACGGGCAGCATCTCGAGGATGGCGAGGATGTTTTGCTCGACGGTCAACTTGCGGAAGACGCTGGTTTCCTGCGCCAGGTAGCCCATTCCCAGGCGGGCCCGCCGGTACATCGGCAGGTGCGTGACCACCTTGCCGTCGAAGATCACCTTGCCCTCGTTGGGCGTGATCTGCCCGGTGGCCATGCGGAAGCTGGTCGTCTTGCCCGCGCCGTTGGGCCCGAGCAGGCCGACCACCTCGCCCACGTCCACGTCGAAATCGACCCCGTCCACCACCTTGCGCCGACCGTAATACTTGCCCAGACCGCGCACTTGCAGGATGCCCATCGTCCTCGGTCCTCCCTGCCCTGGCGACCACGGATGCTCCGCCGCGCTCCTATACCCCCTGCGGGCACGAGGGGCAAGGGACATTTAGCTGGCGAGCGGCAGGATTGCGTTTCCTGTAGGACGGCTCGGGAGAGCCGTCCTACAGGGAGGCCTTTTCCTGCCCGTCGCCTTAACGCACTCCATGTCGTCCTGGCCGATTCGTATCACGCACGTCACGGCCAGCGCCTCGCAGAAAATTCAGCCCACAAGGTGAGAGGCCACGTCAGCGTGTGTGGTAGTGCCGCTTGCCGGGTGTGACGTAAGTTGTGCCGCTTGCTGGGCTCCGTTGTGCAATGAGGGAATCGAACCCTCCACGCTGCCCACCGCGCGACCGGGGTGCGGCGGTGTCCCCCGCCGCTGGGACACGCTCGCCCGTTGCCTCCCCGGTCAATCTACGGGGCCAACTCCACCTGCCAACCCGCTTCCTGAATGGCGGCGTTCAACTCGCGGAGTTGCTTGGCCAGGTCGTCGGACTGCCCCTGAAGCGCGGCCACGTCAACGGCGGTGACCCAGCGAATCTCCTTCACCCCGTAGCGCTCTGGAGGCTTCGAGCACACCTCGACGACGCTCTGGATGCCACGATGCCGGAGGGCGAGCACGTCGCGCCGGGCCAGCGCCTCCGTGAGCGTTTCGCCGGTGCGAATCGCGTGCTGGAGGTTGGCCTTGTTGATCGCGAACACCAATCGATAGAGCTCCCCGCAGACGGCCTCCATCTGGCGGAGGAGGTCGTTGGGGTCTTCGGCCGGGCGTTCGCCCTCCTGGACGATGGCGTATTTCTGCGCCCGCGCTTGCAGGGAAGCGAGCTTCTTCTGGACGTCGGCACGCAGCAAGAGGGCCTCGGCAAGTTTCATCGTGTCGTCTCGGTCGGGCCTGGGGAAGGGACTTCCTCCCGCGCCGGCCACCTGCCCTCGGTGGCCAGCATGCGGCGATACTTCTTCGCCCATTCGCCAAAGGCGGGTTGCTGCTCGGAAGGGCGGTCCGCGGCTGCGGCGACACGCAACGCATGGGCCTGGTCGAGGGCCTCCTCCCCCAACTCGGCAAAGAGGGCGAGCACACGCGCTTCGGCGAGCTCTTCGCAGCACCCGCAGGCGCCCTCGTCGATCGCCTCCGCCTCCTCGCGCAGCACGCGCTCGGTCTGCTCGCGGAGCGCCGCTATCAACTCCTCGGGACGGACGGCAGGCAGAGGGGCCCAGCCCGCCGGCTCGTCGCGGTCGCCGCTTGCGGGGCTGCCGAGGTCGAGGAGCGTGTCCTTGACGGCGTCGGCGCCTTTCTCTGCCATTTCCTGCGCCTTCCCCGCCAGGGCGCGGAGGACGAACGCGGTGAGCGAGAGCCAGGACGCGATCAGGCTGCGGGCGCTGGGGCTCGGACAATCGGGAGGCTGCATGGCGCTGACTCCTACCGGGGCCGAATGATCGACCGCGGGCGACTGCCGGGAAGGGCGGGCCCTCGGCGGCAAAACGCTCCAGCCCCACTATACGCGAAGGGAAGGCGGGATGCTGCTGCTTTTCGCCTGTCTCGTCGGTCGAGGACGTCCAGCCTGTTGACGACCGCCCGCCCACCCGCGATGCTGACGGTGTCCCTTGTGGGAGGCCCCTCCGATGTCTACCGGCGCTGCGCTGCTCCAGGCAATCCTCGACGACCCCGACAGCGACGAGCGCCGACTCGTCTACGCCGACTGGCTCGAAGAGCACGACCAGGCCGACCCACCCCTTCCCCCATCTCGATGGGCCATCGCGCACCTTCCTCGCCACCCTCCGCGCCTTCCCGCGCTCCCTCTATAATGCACGAAGCAAGTACTCCCCCGTTCGCGAGGTATCGTTGCGATGACCGAAACCGTCCAGACCGAGAAGCTCGAGTTCAAGACCGAGCTCAAGCAGCTCCTTCACCTCATCACCCACTCGCTCTACTCCAACAAGGAGATCTTCCTGCGCGAGCTGATCTCCAACGCCAGCGACGCCATCAACAAGATCAAGTTCGACTCGCTCCAGCACGAAGAGCGCCTCGAAGGCAACAAGGACTGGAAGATCAAGGTCTCCGTGGACAAGGACAAAGGCACGCTCACCTTGTCCGACAACGGCATCGGCATGGACCGCGCCAGCGCCGTCGAGCACCTCGGCACCATCGCCAAGTCGGGCACGCGCGCCTTCCTCGAAAGCCTCAAGCAGGAAGGCAAGGCCGCCAACGCCGACCTCATCGGCCAGTTCGGCGTCGGCTTCTACTCCGCCTTCATGGTGGCCGATAAAGTCACGGTCCTCTCGCGAATGGCGGGCGATCCCAAGGACGGCGTGCGCTGGGAGTCGGACGGGCAGGGCGAGTACACCGTCGAGGTTGCCGAGAAGGCGTTGCGGGGCACCGACGTGATTCTGCACCTGAAGGAAGAAGAGAAGGAGTTTCTCGAGCCGTATCGGCTGCGGCAGATCATCAAGAAGTTCTCCGACTTCATCGAGCACCCCGTGGTGATGGACGTCGAGACGGAGAACGAGGACAAGACCAAGACCGTGACCGAGGAGACGGTCAACGCGCGCAAGGCCATCTGGCTGCGCAACAAGTCGGAGAACACGCCGGAAGAGTACGCCACGTTCTACAAGCAGATCAGCAGCGACTTCGAGGCCCCCGCCAAGGTGGTGCAGTACACCGCCGAGGGCAACCAGGAGTTCAAGGTGCTGCTGTTCGTGCCGGCGCGCCGGCCGCTGGAAATGCAGTGGGGCGACGCCAAGTGGGGCCTGCGGCTCTACGTGCAGCGCGTGCTCATCATGGACCACTGCGAGGAACTGCTGCCGCCTTACCTGCGCTTCGTCAAGGGCGTGGTCGATTCGTCGGACCTGCCGCTGAACATCTCGCGCGAGCTGTTGCAGAACAACCCGCTGCTGGAGCAGATCAAGAACAGCGTCGTCAAGAGCGTGCTCAAGGCGCTCGAGGAGATGAAGGGCGACGAGTACGAGAAGTACGTCGCGTTCTTCAAGGAACTGGGGCCCATCCTCAAGGAGGGCGCGGGGCGCGACTGGACCAACCGCGAGCGCCTGGCCGACCTGCTGCTGTTCGAGTCGATGAAGGTGCCGGCAGGGCAGTACACCACGCTGGCCAAGTACGTGGAGGCGATGCCGGCCGACCAGAAGGAGATCTACTACCTGATCGGCGAGGGCCGCGAGCTGCTGGAGGGCTCGCCCTATCTGGAGACGTTCCGGGCCCGCGGTGTGGACGTGTTGCTGCTGACCGACCCGGTGGACGAGTTCATGATGCCGGGCCTGCGCGAGTACAAGGGCAAGCACTTCAAGGCGGTGGACCGCGCCGAGTTGGAGACGGGCGGCGGGGAGGGGAAAAAGGAGCAGGAGGAGAAGTTCAAGAAGCTGTTCGAGTTCTTGAAGACGAAGTTGACGGAGGTGTCCGACGTGCGGCTGTCGGGCCGGCTCAAGGAGAGCGCGGCGTGCCTGGTGGCGGGAGAGGGGAGCGCGTCGGCGCATCTGGAGCGGCTGATGCACCGCATGGGCCGCGACGAGCTCGGAGCGTCGAAGCGCGTGCTGGAGCTCAACGGCGAGCACCCCGCCGTGCTGGCGATGCAGAAGCTGTACGAGGAGGGCGGGCAGGAGGGGCGCGTGGAGGACTACGCCCGGTTGCTGCTCGATCAGGCGGTGCTGGCGGAGGGGTCGAAGGTCAAGGACGTGGCGGGCTTCGCGCGGCGGATCAACGAGCTCCTGGTGAAGGGGGCGGCCATTTAGCCGCCGAGCTTGGCGGCTAAATGGCCGGGAATGCGCTTCCGGGGGGACATGCCATGCTGAATCGGCGCGACGCGATGTTAGAGCTCGGACAGTTCGGCCTCGGCGCCCTCACGCTACCGGGGCTGCTGCGCGCGGCGGAGGAGCGGCCGGCGCGACGCGCGCGCGCGAAGTCGTGCATCCTCCTGTTCCTGTGGGGCGGGCCGCCGCAGCAAGACCTGTGGGACATGAAGCCCGACGCGCCGCAGGGCATCCGCAGTCACTTCAAGCCCATCCGCACGCGCGTACCGGGGATCGACGTCTGCGACCGGATGCCGCTGCTGGCCCGCCACACCGACAAGCTCGCCGTGGTGCGCTCGGTCACGCACCCCAGCAACGAACACGAGGCCGGCGTCTACCACATGCTGACCGGCAAGCCGAACCCGGCGCTGCGTGTCCCCACCAACCAGCGCAAGCGCTCCGACTTCCCCAACGTCGCGGGCGTGACGTCCTACTTCACCCCGCCCGGCATCATGCCGGCGAGCGTGACGATCCCCCAGCCCATCGGCCACGATGGGGTCACCTACGCCGGCACCCACGCCGGCTTCCTCGGCCCGCGCTACGACCCGCTCGAACTGCGCGGCGCCCACCGCGCCGGCGAGGCGCCCTTCGCGCTCGCCCCGCCGCCGGACGTGGGGCCGAGGCGCATGCAGGCCCGGCACTCCCTGCTCGGGCGCATCGAGGCGCGGGAGCGGGCGCTGCAGAACCACCCCCACGCGCGCTCCCTGGCCTCGTTCCACGAGCAGGCCATGCGCATCGTGTCCTCGCCGGTGGCCAAGCGAGCGTTCGACGTCTCGCGCGAGGCCCCGGCCGTGCGCGACCGCTACGGGCGCAACCCGTACGGCGACTGCTTCCTGCTCAGCCGGCGCTTGATCGAGGCGGGGGTGCGCCTGGTGACGTTCAACTGGCTCTACGTGACGAAGAGTGGAACGATCGCCAACGTCTGGGACAACCACGGCGGGACGGCGGCCCTCGGCTCGGTGAGCGGCTACGCCATGCTCGAGGCCGACTACTGCATCCCGCCCCTGGATCGCGGCTTGTCGGCGCTGCTCGATGACCTCAAGGAGCGCGGCCTGCTCGACGAGACGCTCGTGGTGGCGATGGGCGAGATGGGGCGGACGCCAAAGATCAACAAGGACCAGGGCCGCGACCACTGGGGCGCGGCGCAGTCGGTGCTGCTGGCCGGCGGCGGCATTCGCGGCGGGCAGGTCTACGGGGCGACCGACAAGCAGGCGGCCTACGTGAAGGACAACCCGGTGCGGCCGGAGGACTTGCTGGCGACGGTGTATCATGCGTTCGGGCTGTCGCCGGACCGGGAGGTTCACGAGAAGGACGGCCGGCCGGTGCGCATCAGCGAGGGGAGGCCGGTGACGGCGCTGTTTGGGGGAATGTAGTCCGCCGCGCCGCGGCGGAGACCGTCCTACCTGGGGCGCAACCCACCTACCGGCCACTCCTCCCCCGCCCGGCAGGCGTAGCCCGCCCCGAGCTCCGCCTCCAGTTCCAGACGCGGACAAAAGCTCTCGTCGTAGACGACGATCCCCGGCCCAGTCGCCGACCGCGCGATCAGCACGCGCCCCTCGAACAGTTCTCCCCACTCCGTCAGGTCGAACTGCTCCCGCAGGGCCCGCACGCTCCCCGGCAGCGTGGACAGAAACACGAAGTCCGGCGCCGACCGCCGCGCGTCCGCCAGCCCCACCGTCGCGGGCTTGACCGGCCCACCGATCGCGTCCAGCGCCAGCCCCGCGAAGCCCAGTCCCTCGCGCCAGCGCTTGACGTCGACGTCCGGCAGGTTCAGGTCTCGCGCCAGCATCGTCAAGCGCTCCTCGGCGAGGGACCGGCTGTAGGCGAGGCTGGTCAGCAGCAGCGTCGCGTCCGGCTCGGCCGGCGCCTTGCCGCCGCCGAACGGCCGATCGAGGAACAGGGCAGCACCCAGTTCGCGCCGCTCGTCGGCATGGTCGAGATCGGCGGCACTGGCGAGCAGCACCTCGTCGGCGCCGGTCAAGGGATCGCCATCGTACAACCGGCGCCGCCGCCAGCCAGGTTGCGACAACTGCTCTTCGGGAACGCGCGGGTGGCTTGGAGGCAAGGCACGGCTATTCTCGCCCGGCGAGGTCGGCAGGTCGGGAACGAGGTGGCCCTCGTAGCGCCGTCGAAGCAGCCAGCCCTGGCGCAGGGCGCGGCGGCGGCGGCGCCTGGCACGACGACTTTCTTCTCTTTCCGCGTCGGCATCGAGGAACAGGTCGGGGCGTCTGCGGGCCAGGCCGAGGTAGTCTTTCAGCAGTCGGTCGAGCAACAGGGCGTCGGGGTAGTTGGCGCCGCGGTGGTGGAACGTTACCAGGTCATACGCCGTCAGGTGCCGCCCAAGCTGGCGCAACAGATGGCCCTCGAAATCGACGATCTCCTCGACCGAAAGCTCCGCGTGGCGCAGAAACGCTAACGTCTGCTCCGCGAAGTCGGTCCAGGGCGACAGCGAGACCTGGTTGAACAGAGTGCGCAGCAGAGACGTCAGCTCGGCGCTGGTCCGGCCCAACGCTTTCCAGCGCGCCACGAAGGCGCCGGCGGCCGTGGGCAATTCTTCCCCCGTCGCGGCGCGCAGCATCGCCTCCAGCACGCGGGCCGCCTCCTTCTCGCCTACCTCGGCCGTCAGCATGCCCCGGACAAGATCGCTTCCCGAGCGCAGCGGATCGCCCGCGAGGGCGGGGCCGCGGTAGCAGTAGAACAGTGCGCCGAAGCTGAAGCCGGGCAGCGGCGCTTCCACCGACGACAGCGGCAGGCGCGTGCCGACGACGGCGTGGAAGAGCCGGCACGTGAGCTCGTCGCGCAGCTCGCCGAGGTGGGCGAATTGCTCCAGGCGGAGCGTGCCGGCCAGTTCGCGCACCCACTTGCGGCGCTCGCGGCTGAGGAAGGTGCCGTTGCCCGCGTCGTAGCCCTCCCAGGCGTAACTGTCGAGGCCGCGAACGACGTGCAGTTCGCCCGCTCCCGCGTCCAGGTACAGCGCCAGCAGGGGCTCGGCGGCTCTTCCTCCTTTGCCGATCTGGTACAGGGCCCATGTCTCGAACGACCGCTGCGTCCGGCTGTGGGCGGGATCGAGCAGGCGCCCCTGGAACACCTCCCAGACGACCTCTTCCCGCTCGCGACGTTCCCATTCGACGGCGAGAGCGGGCGCGAGGAAAAAGTGGGCGGGGCGAAACGCATCGGCGATGAGGGCCCGCACGCCGTCCAGGGAAAGGGGCAGCGCGGGCGCGGCAAGGGCGGGACGGAATGAGCGCATGGGCCATCCTCCGGGGCGCCGTTATTGTTAAGGGGGCGGTCGCCAGTCTAACGGACCGCTAAGCCGCAAGCGGCGGACCTGACGGGCTCGGCGCTTGCGGCTTAGCGGTCCCCTCCCGGCCCAGCGCGAAGAAAGAATTTGCCTCCTGGCGGCACGTCCTTTGCTTGGTTGAGAGGCGGTGCCGGAGTGAACAACCTCAACGAGGGGAGGGGATAGTCATGTGGGAAACGAAACAGGCCACGTCTGCATCGATGGCCGTGATCTACATCACGATCGGGGCCTTGATCGACGTGTGGACCACGGTCTACTACGTGTTCAAGGTTCGCGGGGAGCAAGTCAGTAGCGACACTCACCTGTGGCTTTCCGGCTTCTTCTTCAGCGGCGTGGTATTCATCGTGGTCGGGCTCGCCGTCGGCCGCATCGGCCGATCCGCCCGCCAGGCCGAGGTCACCTCGCTCCCTCCGGGCACGCCCGTCCCGGTGCCGGCGATGAACGGCGCGGCCCCGGTGGCCGCCGTCGCGCAGCCGGCCAACGCCGTCAACCCGATCACCGCTCCGACCGCGCAGGGCTTGCCCGACGCCCCGGTGCCCCGCTAATCGAGAGAGCATCCCGTTTCCTCGCGGCCCGAGGGCCGCGAGGAAACGGGGCCCGGTCGCGCGCCTTGGCCCGTCAGTGGTGCATGTCGAGGAGCATGACGTTGGGCCACACCTCCTGCACCTTGCGCGTCAGGTAGCCGCGCACCTCGCCGACCGTATGCATCGCCAGGGCGCGGCGCGTGATCTCCTCGGCCATTGGCACCGTGATGCGCCGCACCACTTCCTTGATCGTGGGCACCGCGGCCGGGCTCATGCTCAGCCGGCGCAGCCCGGCGCCGAACATCGGCAACAAACAGCGCGGCCAGCCGGCCATCTCGCCGCACAGCGTCACCGGCTTGCCACGCTCGTTACACGCCCGAATGACCTGCGCCAGCAACCGCAGCAGGGCCGGGGCGAACGGCTCGCACAGATGGGCCACGCGGGGGTTGTCGCGGTCGGCGGCCATCAGGTACTGCACCAGATCGTTGGAGCCGATGCTGACGAAATCGACCTCGTCGAGCAATTCCTCGATGCAAAGCGCCGCCGCGGGGACCTCGATCATGATCCCGACCGGCAGGTCGTCGGCGAACGGGACGCCGGCGTGCTTCAGCGCTAGCCGGGTGCGCTGTAACACCTTCTTGGTGCGCTGCACTTCCTCCAACTGGGAAATCATGGGGAACAGGATGCTCGCGTTGCCGTGCCGGCCGGCCCGGAAGATGGCGCGCAGCTGCGCCTGAAACAGCTCCGGGTAGGCCGAGGCGAGGCGGATGCTGCGGAACCCCATGAAGGGATTGGCTTCCTTGCGCGTCCCGAGGTAGGGGACTTGCTTGTCCCCGCCGAGGTCGAGCGTCCGGATCGTCACCGTCTTGTTCGGCGCGGCCTCGATCACCTCGCGGTAGGCGGCGTACTGCTCCTCCTCGTCGGGCACGGAGGGATGGGTGAGGAACAAGTATTCGGTGCGGTACAGCCCGACGCCGGTGGCGCCGCTCTTGCCGGCCTGGACGGCGTCGGCGACCCCGCTGACGTTGGCGAGCAACTCCACGCTCGTTCCGTCGGCCGTTCGCGCCTCGAAGTCGGCGTTCTCGATGAGCTGGCTCGACAGGGCGGTGTACTCGCGCTGCAACTTGCGGTAGGCCGTCTCGACTTCGGGGCCGGGGTTGAGGTAGACGAGCCCCTCCCGGCCGTCCAGCGCGATCAGGTCGCCACTGTGGACCTCGCGCATCAGGCCGCGCAGGCCCGAGACCGCCGGGATGCCGAGCGAGCGCGCCAGGATGGCGGCGTGCCCGGTGGCGGCGCCCGTCTCGGTGAGGATGCCGGCGATGAGGCGGCGGTCGAGCGTCAGGGCCTGCGAGGGCAACACCTCGGGGGCCACCAGGATGACCGGCTCGCTCACGTCCAGCAGGGGGCGCTGGTCCTCGCGGGCGAGTTGGGCGAGGATGCGGCCCACGACGTCGCGCAGATCGGCGATACGTTCCTGCAAGTAGGAATCGGGGATGCGCTCGAACAGGGCGGAGTATTCGTCGAGGACCTCGTGGAGGGCCGTGCCGCTATCGACCTTGCGCTCCGCGATGGCGGCCTTGACCTTGTTGAGCAGGGTGGGGTCGCGCAGCAACTGGCGGTGGGCGCGGAAGATGGCGGCCTCGTCCTCGCCGACCTGGCGGGACACACGCGCGACGATGTCGTCCAGCTCGCGCCCCACCGTCGCGCAGGCGCGCTCGAACCGGCTGACTTCGCCGGAGAGCGCCGCGGCGTCCAGGGCATACGGCTCGTGGCGCGCCAGCACCTGGTTGACGCAGTGCGCGTGAGCGACAGCCACTCCGGGCGATACGGGTACGCCTTTTTTCATGGCCCCTGGCTTCGATACCGCCAGCCGTTCCGGCCCCGGCGGCGAGGGCAGGAGGTGGGGCCCTGAGAGAGGGGCCGCCTTCCTGCGCTTTGTTTGTAACACAGCGGCCCGGCACCAGCAAGGAGGGCGCACCTCGAAAGGAGGAGGGAGGGGCCGAAAAAGACGGCCCCCTTTCATCTTCCTCCTTCCTGCTTCCTCCTTCCTCCTTTGGAAGGAGGGCGCGAACTGCCGATAGGAGGCGAGACGCCTCGGTTCACCGGGGAGGTCGGTTCTGTTCCTCCATTTGGCCCAGCATAGGTCTGCCACGATGCCCCTACCGCGCGTCTTCGCTCCCCTCTTGCTGATGGGGCTGCTCCCCCTCACGCTGTTCGCTTCCCCTCCCTCCCCGAGCCCGGCGCACGGCACGGCCTTTCCGGGGGGGCTGCTCGACTCGTCGGGCCGCGCCGCCTTCTTGCCCGCCGCCACCGGGGGCATCGACGCCGTCGATCTGGTCACCGGCGAGCTCCTCTGGCACACGATCGAGGCCGAGGTGCCGCTGCTCGTCGTCGCCGATCGCCTCTACGCCCAGGCCGGCCTCAAGCGCAACCGGCTGCGCGTGCTGGCCTTCGACCTGACGCGCAAGGGGGAGTGCGTCCTGGAGTCCGACCCGGTGGTGCTGCCGAAGTGGGTCGTCACCAGCGACGCCCCCGGCAAATCGTTCCAGGGCCGCTGGCGCAAGGACAAGGACCAGCTCGTCCTCGACTGGGAGGCCAAGGCGTGGGCCCCCCGGGCGCAGCGCCCGACGCCGGAGCAGGAGCGCACCGCCCGCCAGCAGGCCGCAGGGACGGCGCGCATCGACCTGCTCACGGGCCAGGTGGTGCTTGGCCCGCGGGAGGCGGTCGCCTCGCTCCCCCCGCGGCGCTTGCCGCGCCAGCTCGAGAAGCTCACGGTGCGCTGGCACGGCACCGTCGGCCGCAATTTCCTCGCCGTCGTCCTCGAAGACGTGGCACCACCCGCAAAGCCGGGGGGCACGCCGAAGGTCGAGAAAGGCAAGGCGCCCTCGGCGGCCCTTCCCAAAGAGCGGCCCGCGCAGTGCCTGATGCTGCGCTCCTGGGACTGGCTCAGCGGCAAGGCCGGCAAGCCGCGCGAGCTGTTGCGCGTGAAGCGCCCGATCGTCCTCCCCTCGATCGACGAGCGCTTCCTGTGCCTGCGCGACGTCGCGCCCAGCCCCGATGAGATGGTCGCCTCGGAGGCCAACCTCGCGCTCGACTGGACGATCGTCTCGATCGAGAAGGGCGAAGTCGTCGCCCGCGTCAAGCACGTGCCCGGCACCCAGGCGGTGGCGATCCTCAACGGGCGCGGCTACTTCCTTGTCGCGGGGCCGGTGCGCGGCTCGCTCGACCGGGCCACCGTCCGGGGCGCCCGCTTGCAGGCCGTCGATCTGAAGGCGGACAAGGTGTTGTGGGAGCGCCCGCTGGCGGGGAAAACCGTCCGCCCGCCGCAGGCGCCGGAGGCCGGAGGGAAGTAAGCCTTCGGGGCGAAACGCCAGGCCTCGAGCGGCGGGCCCTCGCGGTCCGCCGAGTCGGTTTCTCGCCGCGCATCCGGCCCTCCAGCCCCGAAAAGCCCTTGACCCACGCCGAGCTCCCCGGGAGGATGAATCGGCCCCCTCGCGGTCGGTGTTGCCGCCGGGCCGGGCTCGTGGTAAGGAGAGGGTGGGCACAACGGGCGCCCCCCCGATTGGCGGGCGGCCGCGATCTGCTCCTGGAGGGCGAGCGATGTCGTACGACCGGGCCCTGGCCGCGACGCTGATGGGCCTGTTCCTCCTCGGGGCGCCGTTGGCGGCCGCGGACGACCTGATCGTGCCGCGGACGCTGCCCCCCGCCAAGAAGGCGATCCTCAAGAACTATCTTGCCAAACGGGAGAAGCCCGGGCGCTTTCTCCCACCCGGCGCCAAGCTGGTGGGCGCCCCGCTGCCCGGCATCCCCGCCCCTGTCGAGCCGCCCCTGGCGAGCGGCGCCCGGGTGGTCGAGTGGCTGGCCGAGGCCCGCCCCCACGAGGCAACCGACCCGCGCAAGGGCCCCGACCTCGTGGACCTCTACTGGTTTCGCCCCAACCCGCGGAAGGGGGCCCCGGGGATCACCGTGAAGCGCGTCCTCGACCTCAACACCGGCAAGCAGCTCGGCCCGACGGAGGTGTTGCTCGACTACTCCGCCCCGCTGACCCACGAGGAGGAGGCCCAGGCCATCCGACTCGCCAGGAAGAACGTCCGGGCGGTGCGCGAGGCCT
The DNA here is from genome assembly GCA_038239195.1 of Gemmatales bacterium. Lineage (GTDB taxonomy): Bacteria > Planctomycetota > Planctomycetia > Gemmatales > Gemmataceae > JBBSEZ01. Next base: position 12,706 of record JBBSEZ010000072.1, on the reverse strand, counting down.
ACTCCGGCGCAGGGAAGGGCGAGGTCGAGGTCGTCGCCCTGTTCGAGCAAATCACGGCGCCCGGCGTGCCGGATGGCGCCCCCGGCGACCGGGTGGTCAACCTTCAGTTCCGCAGGAGGCGGTCTCCCGACGTGGTGAGCGTCAACGTCAACGTGACCAAGGAAACCGTCCGCGAGGCCCGCTGACCCCCACGAACAACGACACCCGGAGAGGCCCCATGTCCCGTCCGACTCGCCGCGCCGCCGGTGCCTTCGCGCTGCTCGTCGGGGCGGTCGGTTTGGCGCTACTGACCCACCACGCCCTCCGCGCCGTCGCCCCGCCGGCGATCCCCCGGGCGCCGGCCGTGGGGGCGCCTCCCGCCGTGGCCGTGGTGCCGCCGCTGCCGACCCCCAACGTCGTTCGGCAAGGGTTCCCGGCGCGGACCGCCAGCGCCCGGGACGCGACGAAGAGCGACACGGCCTGGGAGATCGAGTGGGAGATCACCAACCCCACCAACAAGCCCAACTCCGCCTCGGCGCCGTCGAGCGTGCTCAAGATCGCGGTGGCGCGGTTCATGTACCGGGACAAGAACAACAAGGTGCGCTGGATCACCGTCCTGCGCAACCTCGAGCTCGGCGAGCTGTTCGTCCCCTACGACCCCGGCAACCCCCGCTACAACGACGTGGCCGGTCAGAAGTTTTGGATCGTGAAGGCCGACCCCAAACTGCTCGGCCCCGCCTGCGTGGCCCCCGGCGAGGTGCTCGCTTCGACCCACCCGACCATGGACCGGAAGGTGTACAAGGAAATTCACGACGACGGGCTGCGCTGGCTGAGCGACGGCGGGATCATGGGCCCGGACCGCGGCCGCCGCGGCGAAAAGATGATTCTGTGGGCCGTCTTCAACGGCGGGAACTACCGCTACGTGATCGAGTACGGCTTCTCCGACGATGGCGTCATCACATCCCGGCTGGGGGCCACCGCACGCAACCACTCGGCCCGCCACGCGGACGGCAACGACGTCCACCTCCACGTCGGCTGCTGGATGTTCGACCCCGAGCTGACCGACCCGAAGGCGCCGGACGCCGGCGGGGTGCCCCAGAACCGCTACAGCCTCGTGCGGCGACTGCCGCGCAGCCCCGGCGTGGCCAACGGGCTGTTCCGCATCGACGTGCGCCCCTTCGGCGCATCGGCGAAGGGGCCGGCGCTGGAGGGCTCGGCCCTTTGGCTGCCCGAGGAGTTCACCGTCCTGCGCGTCGAGAGCGCGACGCGCACGAACGGCAACGGGCAGCCGACGGCCTACGACCTGGTGCCGGTCCGCCACGGGTCGGTCCGCAACTTCCCCACGGCGGGATTCGACTGGGTCAACAAGGACTTCTGGGTCACGCACCGGGTCAAGGGCCCCGCCCGCTACATCCAGGTGCCCTCCTACGTCGGCAAGCCGCCTCGGCCCCTCGAGGGCAAGCCTATCACCGTCTGGCACAACTCCGCGCTCCTGCACGTGCCGCGGGCGGAGGACTTCGGCCCCGACGGCCGGTCGAACGGTATGGGCGTCGCCCTCACCTCCTGGGCGAGCTTCGTGCTGAAGCCGCGCAACCTATTCGACCGGACGCCGCTCTTCAATTAGTCCTTAGTCCTTAGCAGTAGACAGACAGGGACCGCCGCTTGCGGCTTAGCACTACAGCGCTATGGGGATCGTACTGTAGATCGCTTTTTGCGTTTTTTACGCCGCGGCCTGGGCTTTTTGCGGCCCCTGACGGTCGGCTCCCTCTTCCTCTTGGAGGCCCGGGCGGCGGCGTTCCGCGCCTGGTGGTATTCGATCACGTCGAGTACGCACCCCACGTCCGTCGTCCCTCGCTGCCACCGCAGCCAGTCTCGGCACACCTCCCCCAGCGCCCGGCACACCTGCTCCATCGTCACACGCGGGTTTTTTTTCCCTCAGCCGACTCGTGTGTTCGGCCACGAAGGCGAGCGTCACCAGGCACAGGCTCATGTGCCGCATCAACGCCACGTAGTTCCTCCCCTCGAAGTGCGTGAAGCCCAACTCCGACTTGGCCACCCGGAACGTGTGTTCCACGTTCCAGCGCACGAAGGCGACGCGCACCAACTCCTCCACCTTCGCGCCTTCCGGCGCGTTGGACAGGAAGAACTTCTCCTCCCCCGTCTCGTCGTTGCTCGCCCAGATCAGCCAGTACGTCCCTGCCGACCACCCCTGGGCGCCCGAGGACCACACCCGCGCCGCCTTGACCCGCCAGACCTGGTCCTCCTGCGTCTGCCGGCTCAGCCTCAGCACCTGCCAGGGCTGCGACCGGAACGCCGTGCCGTTGCGCACCACGTCCTCGGCGGGCCGCCCCTTCGTCTGCTCGCCCGGCCGCCGGCCCGACCGGTGCGCCGCCAGGCACGAGAACGTGCGCGGCACCTCGCCGACGAAACGCTTGTGGCGCTCGTCCAGCCCGGCGAGGAAGGCGGGACACTTGCCGTACCCCTCGTCGAAGGTCAGCCAGTCGAAGGCCACGCCGCTGGCGACGGCCCGGTCGAGTTGCTCCAGGGCGATCTGCGTCTTGGGGCGGTAGACGACCGAGTCGGGGATGCCCGCCTCGCGGCAGCGCTTGCGGTCCTCGTCCCACTCCTTGGGCAGGTACAGATCGGCGTCGAGCAGGGCCTTGAAGAGGCCGCGGCAGGCGCCGAGGTGAACGGTGACGATGCCGTTCTCGACCTTGCCCAGGCAGCCGAGATACTGGCGGGCGACGCAGGGGGTCTTGTCCCCCTTCTTGGCGGCACTGGTCTCGTCGATGAGGCCGACGGTGCCCAGGCCGTCGGCCTCGGGCAGGCCGGGCAGCAAGCGGGCGAGGTGGCCCTGGAGGTTGTCGCGGGCCTGCTCGAAGGACCAGACGTGGTCGCGGAGGAACTCCTGGAGGGTGCGGGCGGGGGTGCCGGCGCGCAGGGCGATGGGCTCGACGGTCTTCCGCGGCAGGTCGGACAGCAGGCCGCGGACGTAGGTGCCCAGGTGGGCGAACGTCTGCGTGTAGCCGCAGCAGAACAGGAACTGGTCCAGGTAGCCCGCCAGGGCCGGCTCCAGCGCTCGCAGTTGCTCTTCCGTCATGGTCCCTCCTTCACGTTCGCTGGGAGGTTTTATATGATAATTCCGACAGACTTCAAGTGCTAGATAGCGCTGTAGTGCTAACGTCTCGCGCGTCCACGAGGTCACACAGTTCCTGGTCGAGGTCTCCCACCCCGGACGGGGCCGCTCCAGGGCTGCTGTACGACTCGGCGGTGCGCTGCGAGAGGCTGCACACGGTGCCACAGGCGGACGTCCGACGGACGATCTGCCGATCGTCCGCCGCGCTGATGACGCAGATCGACGCTTGCCTGAAGGCGGCACGGAGTGTGCCCTGAGAGGCTGAGAAAGCATCGGGGCGAGGGCCCCTGTTTGCCCGCAGGCGAAGCCCCACCGCAGCGCGGGCCTTGGGCCTGGCGGCGCCGCGCTAGCCGCGTTTGCCGCTCGAACAAGGGAAAAGAAAGCGCCGATGAATCGGGCGCACTCCAAAACGGGCCCGGAATGGCGCTCAAACCGCCCTCGCAACAACGTCCGCGCCTTGGGTAGCCTGGCTTGATGGTGGGGATCGCTCTCTTCAGGCGCCGCCTCTTGTCCCCCATCGCGGGTGGTCCCGTGGGCCCGGGCGCTTCGTGGCGGCACCTTGCCTTCCTCCCCTGGCGCCTTGGAGGGAACGGAGGCCGACTGCTCCGACGGGGCGGGAAGGACCGGCAAGAAAGCCGGTCCCACGAGCCGCCGGCACCGTCACCAACGGATGAGTTTCGGGAGGGTCGTGGACAGACAGCGACAGCTCGCGGAGAAGCAACTCTTTGAGCGGCGCGTTGCGGAATTGCTTTTCCTCGCCCGATTTGCCACGATGCCCGGAGAAGCGCCCCTCGCCCCCGGAGACCGCCGATGTTGGACGAACAGCCCTACTGCGACTACCGCATGACGGTGCGCATCGAGATCCCCAACCAGCCCGGCCAGTTCGCCCGCCTCGCGACCATGTTCGCCGAGGAGGGGGCCAACATGGGGGCCATCGACATCGTTGAGGTGCGCCGCCACAAGATGGTTCGCGACGTCACCTTCGACGCCAAGAGCGAGGCCCACGCCAAGCAGGTCGTGCAGCGCCTCCACTCGATGGACGGGCTGCGCGTGCGCTCGGCCTCGGATCGCGTCTTCCTGCTCCACCTGGGCGGGAAGATCTCGACGCGCTGCAAGGTGCCGATCAAGACGCGCAACACCCTGTCGATGGCCTATACGCCGGGCGTGGCCCGCGTCTGCCGGGCCATCGCCGAGGACCGCGACAACGCTTACGCCTTCACCAGCAAGGCGAACAGCGTGGCGGTGGTGACCGACGGCTCCGCCATCCTCGGCCTGGGCAACCTCGGCGCCGAGGCTGCGCTCCCGGTCATGGAAGGCAAGGTCATGCTCCTCAAGGAGTTCGCCGACATCGACGGCTGGCCGCTCTGCCTGGCGACGCAGGACGCCGACACCATCGTGGCCACTGTCGCCGCCATCTCCCCCTCCTTCGGCGCGATCAACCTCGAAGACATCAGCGCCCCCCGCTGCTTTGCCGTCGAGGAGCGCCTCAAGGAGATGCTCGACATTCCCGTGATGCACGACGACCAGCACGGCACCGCCGTCGTGCTGCTGGCCGCCCTGCTCAACGCGCTCAAGGTGGTCGGGAAGGACGTTCGCACGATCAAGGTGGTGGTGAACGGGCTGGGCGCTGCGGGCACGGCCTGCTGTCGCATTCTGCTGTCGGCGGGCGTGACGCACTTGATCGGCTGCGACCGGAAGGGGGCGGTGCTGCGCGCGGCGGGGGAGGGCCTGGCCGCCGCCCAGAAGGACGTGCGCGCCAGCACGGAGTTCGACGCGCCGTTCGCCACGCTTCAGGAGGCGATGACCGGCGCGGACGTGTTCATCGGGGTGTCGGTGGCGAACTTGCTGAAGCCGGCCGACCTGGAGCTCATGGCGCCGGACCGGATCGTCTTCGCGATGGCCAACCCCGAGCCGGAGATCGCGCCGGACCTGGCGGGGCCCCTGTGCCGGGTGTTGGCGACGGGGCGCAGCGACTACCCCAACCAGGTCAACAACCTGCTCGCCTTTCCGGGCATCTTTCGGGGGGCGCTCGACGTGCGGGCGCGGACGATCAACGAGGAGATGAAGCTGGCGGCCGCCCACGCCATCGCCGGGATCATCCCCGACGACCACCTGAGCGAGGACTACATCGTCCCGAGCGTGTTCGACAAGCACGTGGTGCGCGCCGTGGCCCGCGCGGTGGCGCGGGCGGCGCAGGAGAGCGGGGTGGCCCGGCGCCAGCGATCGGAAGGCAACTGAGCAGTGCGTCAGGTGAGGGGCAGGCACCGCACGCGCAGCACGGCCCATTCGGCGGTCGCGACCGTGGCCGCGAGCCACCCCATTCGCCGCGCGAAGCGCACCGAGCGGTGCAGGGCGTACCAGCGCTGTCGCGCCGGGCCCGCCGTGCGCCGACGCCGTGAGACGTCGCCCACTCTCATGATCGTCTCCCTTGGTTAGCGGCGCTTCCGCGAAGCGGCGCTACCCTGGATACGGGCCCCCCGAGCCCGTTTTTCAGTTCAGGGGGAGGCCGAGGAGGAACTCGACGCTGTTCTCGACGGCGATGGCGTTTTCGAGCCGCACGTTGGGCAGGAAGTCCTGCACGGCGTGCTGGGCGAGCTGGCGGGTGAAGTTGGTCGTCGCCTGGCCGCGCAGCACGGCGCGGTCGTGGCCAACCTCGATGGCCAGGTTGCGGACGCGCCAGTTGGTGCGCATCTGCACGTGGCGCTCGAGGGCGAACGCGAAGTCGGAACTCATCGGCGATGGCATGGCGCGTACTTCCCCAGGGAGGTGGCAAGACGTGAACACGGCGCCGGCGGCGCGTGCAATACAACTATTCCCCATCGAGATTGCCGAGGAGGGAAACCTGAGCGATTCCAGAGGGGGGGAAGGAGAAGAGGCGGCCGGCACGGTGGGAGGATCGTGCGGGCAAGGCAAAGCCGGCACGTCCGGCAAGCAGGCCGGGGCCAACGCGAAGGCCGGCACGTGGTTTGCTTACCACTCCCCATCGTTACGAAACTCCATCCGGTTCGACAGGGCGCCAGGAGCAACCAGGAACATGGCCAAGAAGCGACAAGACGCCGGCACCGAGGGCAAGGCCGTGCGCTACGGAGACGCCGAGGTGCCAGTCGGGGCAGGCGGCGAAACCCACCAGGCGGCCGGCGGCGACGTCCCGACCTTGACCACCCAGCAGGGCGCCCCGGTCGCCGACGACCAGAGCTCGCTGAAGGTCGGGCCCCGCGGCCCGACGACCCTCGAGGACTTCCACCTCCGCGAGAAGATCTTCCACTTCGACCACGAGCGCATCCCCGAGCGGGTCGTCCATGCCCGCGGGTTCGGCGCCCACGGCTACTTCGAGAACTACGCCGCGCTGGCCGACCTCACCCGCGCCGCCCTGTTCCAGCGGGCCGGGGAGAAGACGCCGGCGTTCGTTCGGTTCTCGACCGTCGCCGGCAGCAGGGGGTCGCCCGACCTGGCCCGCGACGTCCGGGGCTTCGCCGTGAAGTTCTACACGAAAGAGGGCAACTGGGACCTCGTCGGCAACAACATCCCGGTCTTCTTCATCCAGGACGCGATCAAGTTCCCCGACCTGATCCACGCCGCCAAGCCGGAGCCGGACTCCGGCTTCCCCCAGGCCCAGACCGCCCACGACAACTTCTGGGACTTCATCTCGCTCTCCCCCGAGAGCATGCACATGGTCACGTGGATCATGTCCGACCGGACGATCCCCCGGTCGTTCCGGTTCATGGAGGGCTTTGGGGTCCACACCTTCCGGCTGGTCGATGCAGTGGGGAAGTCCACGTTCGTCAAGTTCCACTGGAAGCCGAAACAGGGGCTGCAGTCGGTCGTCTGGAACGAGGCGGTGAAGATCAACGGGGCCGACCCGGACTTCCACCGCCGCGACCTCTGGGCGGCCATTGAGGCGGGGGACTACCCCGAGTGGGAGCTTGGCCTCCAGACGTTCGACGAGGCGTTCGCCGACAAGTTCGCCTTTGACGTGCTGGACGCGACCAAGCTCATCCCGGAGGAGGACGTGCCGGTGCGGCCGGTGGGCCGGCTGGTCCTGGACCGCCGGGTGGACAACTTCTTCGCCGAGACCGAGCAGGTCGCCTTCTGCACGCAGAACGTCGTGCCGGGCATCGACTTCACCAACGATCCGCTCCTCCAGGGGCGAAACTTCTCCTACCTCGACACGCAGATCAAGCGGCTGGGCGGCCCGAACTTCACGCACATTCCGATCAACGCCCCGAAGTGCCCCGTCGCGAACTTCCAGCAGGACGGGCACATGGCGATGCGCAACCCGAAGGGGCGGGCCAACTACGAGCCGAATTCGTGGGGGGAGGGGCCGCGCGAGTCGCCCCAGAAAGGCTACCAGTCTTGCCCGGCCAACGAGGCAGGCCCCAAGCAGCGTGCCCGCTCGGAGACGTTCGCCGACCACTACAGCCAGGCCCGGCAGTTCTTCATCAGCCAGACCGAGGTGGAGCAGCGGCACATCGCCAACGCACTGACGTTCGAGTTGAGCAAGGTCGTGGCCCTGGCGATCCGGGCGCGGATGGTGTCGCACCTCTTGAACATCGACCGCGGGCTGGCCGAGCAGGTGGCCAAGGGCCTCCGGCTGGAAGCCATGCCCGCGCCGGCCGACGCGGCGCGGCCGACCCGGCAGGACCTGAAGCCGTCGCCGGCCCTCAGCATCCTCAAGAACGGGCCCACGAGCTTTGCCGGCCGCAAGGTCGGGGCGTTGATCACGGACGGCGTCGATGCGAAAGTCCTCGCGGCGCTGGCCAAGGCGCTCAAAAAAGAAGGGGCGATGCTGAAGCTGGTCGCGCCGGAAGTGGGAGGCGTCCAGGATAGCGAGGGCACTTTCCACGCCGCGGACGAGAAGCTGGAAGGCGGCCCATCGGTGCTGTTCGACGCCGTCGCGCTCCTGCCCTCCCCGGCGGGGGCGGACCAGTTGGCGACGTACCCGGCGGCGAGGGACTTCGTCGCCGACGCGGTCGCGCATCGGAAGTTCATCGCCTACGTCGAGGCGGCCGCTCCGCTGCTGGAGAAGGCGGGCGTGGCCGACAGCGTCGATGACGGCTTCGTTCTGCTGAAGGGGGGCAAGGATTGCGCGACGTTCGTCGCGGAGTGCCGGAAGCTGCGCTTCTGGGACCGGGCAGGGGCCGAGCGGTGACGTTCGAGACCGAAGGGGGGAACGGCCGGGGCCTCCCGTGCTTCGTGGCGTTCTTCGCCGCCCGTTCCTCCCTTGTCTTCCTCCCTTCCTCGTCTTGACCTATTCCCCCCATTCTCGCAATGATGGGGCCCGGGCGCGACCGGCCGCCGACTTCCCCTCTCCGGGTTGGCGCTGCGTATGATGAAAGATAGAGCGACGAACGAGGCGCCTCTTTGACGCGCTCGGGCGGACAACCCAATCTCGCAGAGGCGAGGGCCGCTTCCCCCCGCCTCAGGAGGTGGTACGCGAATGAAACGCTTCTCCCTCATCCTTGCTTGCGCGACGTTCGGCGGTGCCGCCGGCGTCGTCAGTCATTCCATCCTCCAGGGGCAGGGCCCCCCGGTCGTGGCTGCCCCCGCGATACCGAAGGAGCTGGGCTCCTACCGCGACATCGTCAAGAAGGTCCTGCCCGCCGTGGTGAGCATCGAGGCCCAGGCCACGGGCAAGAAGGCGGCCCGCCCCGCCCGCGAAGAAGACATGCAGTTTCCCGGCAGCGGCCCCTTCGGCCGTCCGCGCCGTGTCGATGACGAAACGCCCAGCCGCGTCGGCTTCGGGTCCGGTTTCCTCGTCAGCGCCAAGGGCGTCGTCGTCACCAACTTTCACGTCGTCGAGAACGCCGAGCAGGTCGTCGTGCAATTGCGCGACGGGCGCAAGTTCACGTCGAAGGACATCAAGAGCGACCCCAAGACCGACCTCGCCATCGTGCGCATCAGCGCGCCCGCGGCGCTGCCCTACCTCGAGTTTGGCGACAGCACGCAGATGGAGATCGGCGACCGCGTCCTGGCGGTCGGCGCGCCGTTCGGGCTGACCGGGACGGTGACGCACGGCATCGTCAGCGCCAAGGGCCGATCGCTGCGGATGAACATGTACGAGGACTTTTTGCAGACCGACGCCGCCATCAACCCCGGCAACAGTGGCGGGCCGCTCATCAACCTGGAGGCCCAGGTGATCGGCATCAACTCCGCCATCAAGAGCCGCAGCGGCGGGTTCCAGGGCGTCGGGCTGGCCATCTCGTCCAACCTCGCCAAGAACATCATGACGCAGCTGCTGAAAGACGGCGCCGTGCGGCGCGGCTATCTCGGCGTGCAGATCAAGGACGTCGATGACGAGGCGCTGGCCAAGAAGCTTGGCCTCAAGGAGATCGCGGGCGTGCAAATCACCCGCGTCTTCGACGACGCCCCGGGCGCCAAGGGCGGGCTCAAGAACGGAGACGTGGTGGTCAAGATCGACGGCAAGACGGTCAAGGACGGGCGCGACCTGCAAATCATCGTCGCCGGGCTGCTGGTCGGCAAGGCGGTGGACGTGCGCATCGTGCGCGACGGCACGCCGCGCACCCTGAAGATCACCATCGAGGAGCAGCCGCGCACCTTCGGAAGCGCCCCGCCGCCGCTGCGCTTCCCCGAACGCGGCAAGGGAGCGCTGGAGGTGGCGAAGATCGGCATCGACGTCGCCGACCTGAGCGCCGAACTGGCCGAGGCGCTCGGCTACCGCGAGAGCACGCGCGGGGCACTGGTGACGAAGATCGAGCGGGGCGGCCTGGCCGCGGCGGCGGGCATCCGGCCGGGCATGCTCATCACGTCGGTCAATCGCAAGCCGGCCGCCAGCGCCCGCGGCGTGCGCGAGCTGGTGCAGGCGAGCTCGGTGGAGACGGGCATTCGCGTGCGCCTGATGACGGCGAACGGGCGCAGCGTGGAGGTGTTCTTGAAGACCGCCGAGGAGTGAAGCCGTTCGGGTAGCGACGCTTCGCAGAAAGCGTTGCGGGAAGACGCTTCTGCGAACGTCGCTACCCGAAACCGAGGTTCCCGCGATGGACTTCGAGCTCTCTCCCGACGTGCGCGACCTCCAGCAACGAGCCCGCGCCTTCCTCCGCGCCGAGGTGATGCCCCTGGAGCCCGCCGAGCGCGCCGAGGAGGGCCTACCCGCCAACCTCCTCGGTCCTCTGCGCGACAAGGCCCGCCGGGCGGGCCTCTTCGCCCCGCACCTGCCACGCGCGCTGGGCGGCCTCGGGCTCGACACGGTCGGGCTGTGCGCCGTCTTCGAGGAGGCCGGCTACAGCCCGCTCGGCCCGTTGGCGCTGCACTGCGCCGCCCCCGACGAAGGCAACATGCATCTGCTCCTCCGCGCCGCCACGCCCGCGCAGCGCGAGCGCGACCTCGCCCCCCTTGCCCGCGGAGAATCGCGGTCCTGTTTCGCCCTCACCGAGCCCGCCCCCGGGGCCGGCTCCGACCCCACCATGATCCAGACGCGCGCGGAACGGCGCGGCGCGGAGTGGGTCATCAACGGCCAGAAGTGGTTCGCGTCCGGAGCGCTGGGCGCGGCGTTCGTCATCGTGGCGGCGGTCACCGATCCGGCGGCAGGGCGGGCGGGCGTGACGCTGTTCCTGGTCGAGGCAGGGGCTCGGGGCTTCGAGGTCGTGCGCGCCATCCCGACGATGGGCGGGGGCGGGCCGGGCGGACATTGCGAGGTCGCCTTCACCGACTGCGCCGTGTCCGAGGAGCAGGTGCTCGGCCGGCCCGGGGAAGGCTTCAAGCTCATGCAGCAGCGCCTCGGCCCGGCGCGCCTGACGCACTGCATGCGCTGGCTGGGCGCGGCGGCGCGGGCGATGGCGATTGCCACGCCCTACGTCCGGGAGCGCCAGGCGTTCGGCAAGGCGCTGGCGGAGCACCAGGCGGTACAATGGATGCTGGCCGACTCGGCCATCGACGTACACGCCTCGCGGCTCATGGTCTTCGAGGCGGCCTGGAAGCTCGACCGCGGCGACGAGGCGCGCGTGGAAACGTCCATCTGCAAGGTCTTCGTCGCCGAGGCCGTCGGTCGGGTCATCGACCGCTGCGTTCAGGTCTGCGGAGCGCGCGGGGTCTCGGGAGACTTGTTGCTCGAACGGCTCTATCGCGACGTGCGGGCGTTCCGGATCTACGACGGGCCGTCGGAGGTCCATCGCATGGTCATCGCCCGCCAGCTCCTGAAGGCGCCCGGCGCATCGGGGAGAAACAGCCCGTGACCGAAGTCGATTGGCTGGCCGGCGCCGATCCCGCCGCGATGCTGGCGTACCTCGACGGGAAGGTGAGCCTGCGGAAGGTGCGCCTGTTCGCCTGCGCCTGCGTGCGCCGCTACTGGGGCAGCATGCCCTACCCCACGCAGCGCAACGCGGTCGAGACGGCCGAGCGCTTCGCCGACGAACTGGCCAGCGACTTCGACCTCCAACAGGCGCGCGAGCGCGGGGAGCAGGAGCAGGCTCAGTACGGGGGTGGGCCGATGTTTGAAGCGTTCGCCTACGAGGCGGCGACGGCCTGCTGCGGCGAAGAGGCGATGGAGGCCGCCCGCAACACGTGCGAGCTCCTGCGCCGGCAGGCCGTGCGCGAGGCGGCCAGCGGGTTGCTGCCGACCGAGAACGAGGCCCACGTCAACGCCGAGGCGTCGGCGGGCGAGTGCCGCGCCCAGGCCGAGCTGTTGCGCGAGCTCTTCGGCAATCCGCTGCGCCCCTGCCCCCTGCGCCCCGAATGGCTGGCCTGGGGCAACGGCGCCGCCGTCGCCATCGCCCGCGCCGTGTACGAGGAGGGCCGCCACACCGACCTGCCTTACCTCGCCGACGCCCTGCTCGACGCCGGCTGCACCCACGAGGCGATCCTGCGCCACTGCCACGTGCCCTCGGGGCACGTACGCGGGTGCTGGGTGGTCGATGCCGTACTCGGGCGCGAATGACCCCGACGGGCCCACGGGGAGGAGACTACTGGCAACGCCCCACTTCAGACCGGCGCTTGCAAAGGGTAACGGCGTTGCCCCGCGCGTTGTGTCGCACCCAGGTCATGAAGTGGCGCATCAGGAGCAGGCCGCGCCCGGAGGCGCGCTCCAGCCCCTCGGTGCTCAGGGGGTCGGGCACCGAAGCGGGGTCGAACCCCGGCCCCTGGTCCTCGACTTCGACCAGCGCCTGATGGGCGGTGACGTGGTAACACACGCGCACCGGTTTGGCCGGGTCGCCTCGATGGCCATGCTTGATTGCGTTGACCAGCGCCTCCTCCAGGGCCAGGCGCATGCCGAACGCGTCCTGGTGGGCGAACGCCTTGCCAGTCATGGCCCCGGCCACCGCGTCGAGCACGCCGGCCACCTCCACCAGCGAGTGCAGGGCGAGCGCCTCGTGGGCCGCAGGCTCGGCCTCGTGTCCCCGCGTGTCCTTGCATGGGTGTGGCAGGTAAAACATTCGGCCCTTCCCGCCGGGCGGTGCGACGAGGCGCTACTCCAGCGCCGGGAGGGGCGTCCTCTGGCCTTTCGGACGTGGGGAAGGAAAAGAAATGTCCCGCCGCCGACTTCCCTCGACGTCGCCCAATCATCGAGGGGCTTCGGACGGCGGGACTGCGGTATTATGCGCCGGCGTCGCCGGCGCGACACCGGGGAAATCCCTGGGT
>JBBSEZ010000071.1:0-28596 GCA_038239195.1 Gemmatales bacterium | reverse complement strand
CTCGGCCACCGAGAACATCTTCCTCGGCAACGAGCGCTCGTTCGGCGGTTGGCTGCGCCACGGCGAGGAGCGCCGGCTTGCCTTGCAACTCTTCGAGCGCGTCGGCATGGCCGTCCCGCCCGACGCGCTCTGCCGCGACCTCAGCATCGCCCAGCAGCAGGCCGTCGAGATCGCCCGGGCCCTTGCCATCGACGCCCGCATCCTCGTCCTCGACGAGCCGAGCGCCACCCTCACCCCGCGCGAGGTGAGCGCCCTCTTCGTCATCCTCCGCGACCTCAAGCGCCAGGGGCTTGGCGTCCTCTACATCAGCCATCGGCTCGACGAGATCGACGAGATCGCCGACCGCCTGATGGTGCTTCGCGACGGGCAGCACGTCGGCACATTCCCCGCAGGGGCCGTCGATCGTGGCCGACTCATCGAGCTGATGGTTGGCCGGCGACTCGAGCAAGAGTTTCCCTCCCGCGACGTTCCCCTCGGCCCGCCGCGGCTGATCGTGAAGGGCCTGTGCCGCGGGCACAAGGTGCGCGACGTGTCGCTGACGGTGCGCCGCGGCGAGGTGCTGGCGCTGACGGGGCTCGTCGGCTCGGGCCGCACCGAGACGGCCCGGCTGATCTTCGGCGCCGACCCCCGCGACGCCGGCACCATCGAGCTCGACGGCCGGGCGCTGCGCATCGACGGCCCGCGCGACGCCATTCGCGCCGGCATCGCCCTGCTCAGCGAGGACCGCAAAGGCCAGGGGCTCGTCCTGGCCCACTCGGTACTGGAGAATTTTGCCCTCCCCAATCTCGCTTCCTGGTCGCGCCTCGGCTTCCTCGACCGACGCCGCGAGCGCGCCGCTTTCCTCGCCCGCGCCGAGCGGCTTCGGCTGCGCATCACCGGGCCCGAACAGCCCGCCCGCGAGTTGTCGGGGGGCAACCAGCAGAAAGTCGTGCTGAGCAAATGGCTCCAGCGCAACTGTGAGGTGGTCCTCTTCGACGAGCCGACGCGCGGCATCGACGTCGGGGCGAAATACGAGATCTACCAGCTCATCAACGAACTGGCCGCGCAGGGCAAGGCGATCCTGATGATAAGCTCCGAGCTGCCCGAGGTGCTGGGCATGGCCGACCGCATCCTCGTCATGCACGAGGGCCGCGTCACCGGCGAGATCGACGACGTGGCGCAGGCGACCCAGGAGCAGGTGTTGAAGCTCGCCGTAGGGTAAACCGATGTCTCGCTCTCCTCTCCCGCGCTGGCTATCCAGGGCGCTCTCCGACTACGGGATGCTGCTCGCCCTGTTGCTCCTCTGCGCCTACCTGAGTTGGGCCACGCTCGCCGAGCAGAACACCGGCGGCGCCCCGGCCGGGGACGCCCTCGCGAAAGAAATCCGGGGCCGGCTCGGCAACAGCGGCCGCGTGGTCATCGTGGCCGGGACTGGCCTCGAGGACGGGCCCTTCGTCGATGCCCTGACCGAGGGGCTGAAAGCGGGCGGCATCACCGTTGTCGATCGCGCCCAGGGCCACCCGCGCGACGCGCGCCTCGCGCTCCAGAAACTGGCCCGCGAGAAGGCGAAGATCGACGTCCTCGCCGCCAGCCGCAGCGCTCGCCGGTGGTCGCTGCTCGACGGCCTGGAAGAGAAGTTCCCCGGGCTGGGGCCGGCGACCGTGTTCTCCCCGCGAGGATACCTCTGGCCCAACTTCCTCAAGGCCGACAACCTCCTCAACGTCGCCAACCAGATCGCCGTCATCGCCATCCTCGCCATCGGCATGACGATGGTGGTCCTCACTGGGGGCATCGACCTCTCGGTGGGCAGCCTGATCGCGCTCTCGGCCGTCGTGACGGCGCTCCTCATCCGGGCAATGGGAGCGGAAGGCGCCTCGCCGCTGAGCATGGTGCTCTGCTGCCTCGCCGCCATCGGCGCGTGTGGCGTCGTTGGGCTCTTTTCCGGATCGCTCATTACCGTGTTTCAGCTCCCCGCCTTCCTGGTGACGCTGGGGACGATGCTCATCGCCAGCGGCCTCGCCTCCATCCTGGCCGAAGGACAATCGGTCTATCAGCTCCCCGAGACGTTCGTCTGGCTCGGCCGCGGCGCCGACCTGTTCGGCCTGCCCAACGCCGTCGTCCTCGCGGTCCTGCTCTACGTCCTCGCCCACGTGGTCATGACGCGCACCACCGCCGGGCGCTACGTCTACGCCGTGGGCGGCAACGCCGAGGCGGCCCGGCTGGCGGGGGTGCCGGTGAAGGTCGTGGTGTTGCTCGTCTACGTCGTCTGCGGCGCCCTCGCCGGCCTGGGCGGCGTGGTGATGGCGTCCCAGCTCAAAAGCGGGGCGCCGACCTATGGGCAGATGTACGAGTTGTTCGTCATCGCCGCCGTCGTCGTGGGCGGGACCAGCCTCAGCGGCGGCGAGGGCAACGTCTTCGGCACCTTGCTCGGCGCCCTGCTCATCGCGGTGATCCAGAACGGCATGAACCTGACCGGCGTCGAGAGCTACACGCAGAAGGTGGTGCTGGGCGCGGTGATCCTCGGGGCCGCCCTCATCGACCGCCTGAAGAAGCGTACCTGGAACTGGCCGACCCTTTTTGCCCGCGCTCCCCAGCGCGCTCAGGAGGACTGTCCATGAATCGTCTCTTCCCTCTCCTGGCCCTGGCCGTCCTTCTCGCTGCCGGCGCCTCGGCGCGGGCCCCGGAGCGCAAGGACGTCGTCTTCGCCGACTTCGAGGGCCCCGATTATGGCGATTGGGTGGTCACGGGCGAGGCGTTCGGCAAGGGGCCGGCGCGCGGCGCCCTGCCCGGTCAGATGCCCGTGACCGGCTTCAAGGGCAAGGGCCTGGTCAGCAGCTTCCACGGCGGCGACGACAGCACCGGCACGCTCGCGTCGCCGGAGTTCGAGATCCAGCGCCACCACGTGACGTTTCTCATCGGCGGGGGCCACCACCCCGGCAAGGCCTGCATCAACCTCCTCGTCGGCGGTAAGGTCGTGCGCACCGCCACCGGCCCCAACAAGGTGCCCGGCGGGACCGAACGGCTGGAGCCCGCCTCGTGGGACGTGAAGGAATTCGCGGGAAAGAAAGCGCGTATCGAGATCGTCGATCGCGCCAAGGGCGGCTGGGGGCACGTCAACGTCGATCACGTGGTCTTCACCGACCGCAAGCCCCCGGGCGTCCTCCTCGACGCGCGCCGCGAGGTGGCGATCGAGAAGCGCTACCTGAGCTTCCCCGTGAAGACGGGCGGCCAGAAGCGCCGCTTGAGCCTGAGCGTGGACGGCAAGCCCTATCGCGAGCTCGAGATCGAGCTGGCCGACGGCAAGCCCGACTTCTGGGCCTTCCTCGACGCCGGGGAAATGAAGGGCAAGAAGGCCATCCTCCAGGTCGATCGGCTGCCCGAGGGCTCGCCCGCCCTGAAAGCGATCGAGCAGGGCGACCAGATCAAGGGGGCCGAGCAGTTCTACAAGGAGAAGCGCCGCCCGCAGTTCCACTTCACCTCGCGGGTCGGCTGGCTCAACGACCCCAACGGGCTGGTCTGCTCGAAAGGCGAGTTCCACCTGTTCTACCAGCACAACCCCTACGGCTGGGGCTGGGGCAACATGCACTGGGGCCACGCCGTCAGCAAGGACCTCGTCCACTGGCAGGAGTTGCCCATCGCTCTCTCTCCGCGCAAGTTCGGCGACTGGTGCTTTTCCGGGAGCGCCGTGGTGGACCGGGCCAACACGGGCGGCTGGAAGAAGGGCGCCGAGGACGTGCTGGTGGCCGCCTACACGAGCACGGGGCGCGGCGAGTGCATCGCCTACAGCACCGACCGGGGCCGCACCTGGGCCGAGCCCCCCGGCAACCCGGTGGTGCGCCACGCCGGCCGCGACCCGAAATTGCTCTGGCACGCGCCGACGAAGAAATGGGTGATGGCCGTCTACGACGAGCACGCGGGCAAGCAGTGGATCGCCTTCCACTCCTCGCCGGACCTCAAGAAGTGGACGTTTCAGAGCCGCATCGAGGGGTTCTACGAGTGCCCCGACCTCTTCGAGCTCCCGGTAGACGGCAAGGCCGACAAGAAGAAGTGGGTCACGTACGCCGCCGACGGGAAGTACGTGCTCGGCCAGTTCGACGGCAAGGCGTTCGAGGCTGACCCGGGCAAGCACCAACTCTGGCACGGGAACTTCTACGCCGCCCAGACGTTCAGCGACGCGCCGGACGGCCGCCGTATCCAGATCGGCTGGGCCCAGGGCATCGCCTTCCCGGGCATGCCGTTCAACCAGCAGATGACCCTCCCCTGCGAGTTGTCCCTGCGCACGACGCCGGCCGGCGTGCGGATGTTCGCCCAGCCCGTCAAGGAGATCGAGACGTTGCGCGTCAAGGGCGATGCCTGCTCGGGTGGATTGCTCAAGCCCGGTCGCGCCCACAGGGCGAAGACCGAGGGCGAACTGCTCGACGTGCTCGCTGAATTTAGCAGGACCGACGCCGAGGCGTTCGGGCTGACCGTGCGGGGCGTGGCGATAACCTACGACGTGAAGAAGGAGGCCCTCGCGTGCCAGGGCCGCGTGGTCCACTTGAAGGGGAGCGCCGGCAAGGTCCGGCTCCGCGTTCTGGTCGATCGCGCATCGATCGAGGTGTTCGCGCAGGACGGCGCCGCGGCGCTGGTCGTGCCGCACGCTGCGCCGGCCGAGAGCAAGTCGGTGGAGGCGTTCACGCGCGGCGGCGACACCCGCGTGGGCAAGTTGGAGGTCCACCAACTGAAGTCGGCGTGGGCGGTGCCGTAGCGAGAAGGGGCCTCGCCGATGCTGCCGGCCACGCACCCTTCGCTCTACGAGATCAACGTGCGCATCTTCCTGGAAGAGCGCGCGCGCTCCCTGGGCCGCCCCGCCACGCTCGACGACGTGGGCGACGACTATCTCGCCCAGCTCGCCGCCCTCGGAATGGACGTCGTCTGGCTCCTGGGCGTTTGGCAGACCGGCCCGGCGGGGCGCGAGGTTTCGCGCACCCACCCGGGCTGGCGCCGGGAATACCTCGCCCTCCTGCCCGACCTGCGCGAGGAGGACGTCGCCGGCTCGCCCTTCGCCGTCCAACGCTACGCCGTCCATGCCGACTTCGGGGGGGACGAGGCCCTGTCGCGCTTGCGCGAGCGCCTGCGCCGGCGCGGCCTGCGCCTCCTCCTCGACTTCGTGCCCAACCACACCGCCCTCGATCATGCCTGGGTGGAAGGCCACCCCGAATACTACGTTCGGGGCGACGAGGCCGACCTGGCGCACGAGCCGTTCAACTACCGCCGCGTGGCGACGAGGCGCGGCCCGCTCGTCCTGGCCCACGGCCGCGACCCCTACTTCCCCGGCTGGCCCGACACCCTTCAACTCAACTACCGCTGCGAGGCGCTGCGCGAGGCGATGATTGGAGAGTTGCTGCGCGTGGCGGGGCTCTGCGACGGCGTCCGCTGCGACATGGCGATGCTGCTCTTGCCCGACGCGATCGACCTCACCTGGGGCGAGAAGGCCCGGCCGGCCGACGGCACGCCCCCCGCTGGCGCCTCGTTCTGGCCCGAGGCGATCGCCCGCGTGCGCCGCGCCCACCCCGGCTTCCTCTTCCTCGCCGAGGTCTACTGGGGCCGCGAGTGGGAGCTCCAACAACAGGGCTTCGACTACACCTACGACAAGGCCCTCTACGACCGCCTGCACGAGCAAAACGCCGAGGCCGTGCGCGGCCACCTCGGCGCGACGCTCGATTTCCAGACGAGGTCGGCGCGCTTCCTCGAAAACCACGACGAGCCCCGCGCCGCGGCGGCCTTCCCGCCCGCCGTCCACCGCGCGGCCGCCGCGGTCGCGTTCCTCCTCCCCGGGCTGCGCTTCTTCCATGAGGGCCAGTTCGAGGGCCGGCGCCAGCGCGTCTCCGTTCACCTCGGTCGCCGTCCCGACGAACCGATCGACGAAGGCCTGCGCGCCTTCTACGCCCGGCTCCTCTCCTGCGCGAACCTGCCCGCCGTCCGCGGCGGAAACTGGCAGTTGCTCGAGTGCCGGCCGGCGTGGGGCGAGAACTCGACGTGGCGAAACTTCCTCGCTTTCGCCTGGCAGGGCGCCCTGGGGGAGCGCATCCTCGTCACGGCGAATTACAGCGCCAGCTCGGGACAGTGTTACGTCGCCCTGCCGTGGTCCGAGCTGCCTGGCCGCACGTGGCGGCTGCGCGACCGGATCGGCCCCGCCCATTACGAGCGCGCGGGAGATGATCTGGCCCGGCGCGGGCTCTATCTCGACCTTCCCGACTGGGGTTGTCACGTCTTCGAGGTGGGGCCGGGCTGATTCGCCGACACGGCCTTCTCGCGCAGCCTCTTGCCCGCCCTCGTGGGGAAGGGGTAACATGAAGTCGGTGCTTCTGCGAGGCCCGCCCCTTCACGGCCCGATCTCGGAGGACCGATCATGTCCGCTTTTCGCAACGTGCTCGTCGGCATCGACCTGTCGCGCTGTACGAGCCCCGCCTTCGACGCGCTCGGCAGCATTGCGCAGGAGGCCACCCGCCGCGCCATCTGGGTCGCGCGCGAGACCGGGGCCACGCTCACCTTCTTCTCGGCCCTCGATGAGGCCGGGCAGGCCTGGCACCTCATCGAGGAAGAGGATCGCGCCCCTGCCGCGCGAACCGTCGATGCCATCGCCCGCCAAGCCCTCGCCGGGCTCGTGCAGCAGGCGCGCGAGCAGGGCGTGACGGCCCACGCGCACCTCGTCCCCGGCGATGGCCGGACCGAGCTCCTCCGCCAGGTGGAGCGCGAGCACCACGACCTCGTTATCGTCGGCACGCGCGAGGTCGGCCGGCTGCGCCGCATCCTCTTCGGCAGCACGGCCCAGAAGCTCCTCCATCACTGCCCTTGCTCGGTGTGGGTCAACAAGCCCGGCGCCGGCCTCGCCCCTCTCCAGGTCCTCGTCGCCAACGACCTGACGCTCGTCGGCGAACGCGCCCTCGACGCCGCCCTCGCCGTCGGCAACCTCGCCGGGGGCACCGTTCATCTCCTCCACGTCGTCGAGTATCCGCTCGATCGCCTGTGGACGAGCGGGCTACCCGATGAGCGAAGGCCCACCTATCACGCGCGCGTTCGCACCGACGCCGAACAGGCCCTCGCCGCTCAGATCGAGCGCCACGGCGGAAAAGCCGCGAAGTGCGTGGTCAAGGTCCACATCGCCGACAGCGACGGGCTGGCCGACCACGCCATCCTGCAATTCATCCACGACCACGCCATCGACCTGCTCGTCCTCGGCAGCGTCGCCCGCGAGGGCCTGGCCGGCGTGCTCCTCGGCAACTCCGCCGAGCGACTCCTCCCGGAAGTCCCCTGCTCTGTCCTCGCGGTCAAGGCCCCTGGCCCCGAGCCCCGCCTCCTCGATTGAAGGGCCCTCGCCTCGCATCGTTGGACGGTTTCGCCACCTGTACATCGGAGCAGCAGGTCCCACGCCGCCCACCCGGTACAATCGCTACAGTTGTTCACCGGACACCAGGGGGCGAAGGGAGGGCGCGCCGTCCGATGAAGTCACCTTGCCAGGAGCGCTTGCCGCTCGCCCCTTTGGTGCAGGCGTACGTCCGGGGTGGGTTGCCCGCCGCGGCCGAGCTGTCCCGCCTCCCCGCCCTCGGCCCCCGTTTCGCCGCCGTGCTGTCGGCGCCGGGCCACTTTCTGTCTGCCGACTTCCTCGACGCCGCGCGCGACGACGACCTCCGCGGGCCCCTCGTCGCTTTCTACGACGCTTGCGTGCGCCCTCCCCTCCACGCCGAGACGGTGCGCCACCGGGCCGGCTTTCTGCGCCATGCCCTCTCCTATTTGCTGCGCGGCTGCGACTCCTCGCCGCTCAAGATGGAAGCGTGCCTCGCCCCAACGGGGGCCTACCACGTGCTGGGCCTGGGGCCATCCTTCTGGTCGGCGCTGCTGCAAGGGCTGGCCCCCGGGCGTCAGCCCGGCTGGTTGCCCGAAACGCTTGCCGGGCTGCGCCGACTCGGCCTGGCGCGCTGGCCCGCCGGCGCCGGGCCCGCGGGCACGTATGGAGGGCTTCTCGAGGCCCATGCCGCCATCCGCTCGCTGTGCCCCGACATGAGCGCCTTGCACGTCGATCATTTCCTCTCCCTCGTCGCGGCCATGCGCGGCCGCAGCCTGTGGGAAGGGGACGATCCGGCGCGCTGTCCAGTCGCCGAGGCGGTCCGGGCCGAGCGGGCGCGCTCGCCCTTGCGCGACAAGCTCAAGACGCACGGCCAGGCGCTCGCCGCGGGGCAGGAGTTGCTCGAACGGGGGCTTGGGGCGCGCGACGGGAAGCGCATCGGCGACGCCCTGGCGTCGGCCGACCCCAACGGGGCCGGGCGCTCCCCTCTCGACTGGGGCACGCACGGCGAGGCGCTGACGCTGTGGGTCGGGCGCTTGTGGGAGTCCGACGATCCCTATCCTCTCCTGGCCGACTTCTGGCGGGCCGATCCGCTGCCCGGCGCCGGCCTGTGGCTGCCGGCCGCCGTGCTGCACCTGCGCGACCCGCAGCGCTTCTTGCCCTGGAACGACGAGGTGCGCCGCGGCTGTGCCCTCCTCGACGACAGCGCCGAGGTCGGCCCGCCCGCGGAGGGCTATCGCCTCGGCAACGAGAGCGCGGCCTGGCTGCGGGCGCGGCACCAACTCCATCCGTTCGAGTTGCCCGGCGTGCTGGCCGGCCTGGCGAATGAGGACCGAGGAACGAAAGCCGAGGGGCGGGAGCGGGCGGCCCCGTCTTCTCTTCTGCCCGGTCGCGTTTCGACCTTCAAGGGGCTCTGCGCCGATACGTTCCGCTTCCTGGAGGAGCTAGAAGCCAACAACCGGCGCGCCTGGATGGAGGGGCAGCGCGCGCGCTACCGCTTCGCCGTCCGCGAGCCCCTCGCCGAGCTGTGCGGCGCCCTCGCCGCGCGCTACGTCGGGCCGGTGCTCGGGGGCCGGCACGGCTGGCGCCTCGACGCCGAGGCGCGCGCCGGCCGGGCCCTGACCAGCATCTGCAAGAACGCCTACGGCCGGGCCGGGCCTTATAACACGACCTTGTGGATCGCCTTTTGTCGCGAAGGTCAGAAGCGGGTTGGCGCCCAGTTCTTCGTCCGCCTCGACGCCACCGGGCTTCGCTACGGGCTGCGCCTGGGGCGGGCGGCGAGCGCGGCGCTGGGGCTGCTGCGCGGCAACGTCGAGCGCCACGGCGCGGCCCTGTATCGGGCGCTGAGCGAGTCGGGGGCCGTGGAGGCCTGCCGGTTCGGCCCCGCCGACGGGGAGGGCGGTCCCCTGGGAGGCCCCGCCGACCTGCGGACGTGGGCGGCGCTGCGCTCGGTTGAGATTTCCCGCCATCTGGCGCCCGATGCGGCGCTGCTGGGCAGCGAAGAACTGGTGGGCGAAGTGCTGCTCGCCTTCGACCGCCTGCTGCCGGCCTATGCCTGCGCCGTCGAGGTCGATGCGGGGGCGTTCCTCGGCGCGACCGCCCCCGCGGAGGGCTTCCGCGACGCCGACTTCCAGCGCGAGACGTTCCTGCACGGCGACTGGCTGCGGCGGGCCCGCGACCTGCTCTCGATGAAGGGGCAGTTGATTTTGCAAGGGGTGCCCGGCACGGGCAAGACGCACGTCGCGCGCTGCCTGGCCCGGCTGCTGACGGGCGGGCGCGACGAGGCGGTGCGCCTGGTGCAGTTCCACCCCGCCTACAGTTACGAGGAGTTCGTCGAGGGCATCCGGGCGCGGTCCGTCGCCGTCGAGGGCCGGCACGACGTCACCTACCCCGTCGAGGACGGCTTGCTGTGCGCCTTCGCGGCCGAGGCGGCGGCACGGCCGGCGCAGCCGCACGTCCTCCTGATCGACGAGATCAACCGCGGCAACCTGCCGCGCATCTTCGGCGAGCTGCTCTATCTGCTGGAATATCGCGACCAGGCCGTCGGCCTGCCCTACTCGCGCCGCGGCTTCCGGCTGCCCGCCAATCTCTATCTATTGGGCACCATGAACGCCGCCGACCGTTCGGTGGCGCTGATCGACCAGGCGCTGCGGCGGCGTTTCTCGTTTCTGGAGATGGCGCCCGACGCCGGGGTTTTGGCAGCGTGGCTGCGGTCCTGTCCGCCCCTCGGGGGGCCCCTGTTCGCCGAGAAAGTGCTGCGGCTGTTCGAGAGGCTCAACGCGCGGCTGCGCGACGACCTCGGGCCGCACGCGCAGGTGGGGCACAGTTACTTCATGGTGCCGAACCTCGACGAGCCCCGTCTGCGCGTGGTGTGGCAGCACCACGTCCGGCCGCTGCTGGAGGAACACTTCCTCGCCCAGCCGGGGCGCGCGGCGACCTACGAACTGGAGCGGTTGCTGGAGGACGGCGCGCGCGGGAGGCGGCGCGAGCCGGCGGGGCGGGAACGTTAAGCCGCAAGCGGCAAACTTTCAGGGCCTGCCGCAGGAAAAGACCACGGCCACTGTTGCCAAAACGCGCCCGGCGCAGAAGAATACCTGTTCGCAGGGGGAGGCGCGTAGCGACGAGGTTGCGAGCGGGCGCGAGCGCACCATGAATTTCAAGTTGATCGTGGTCCAGGGAAAGCCCGTTGGGAAGAGCTTGCTGTTCGCCCTGGGCGATTACTACTTCGGCCGCGGGCCCGAATGTCACGTGCGGTTCAACAGCGACTGGGTCAGCCGGCAGCACTGCTTGCTGAAGGTTGACGAGAGCGCGGCCTTGCTGCGCGACCTGGCCAGCCGGAACGGCACCCTCGTCAACGGCCGGCTCCTGCAAAACGAGGCGACACTCCTCCAGGGCGATCGGCTCCAGATCGGGCCGGTCGTCTTCGAGGTGCGCTTCGAGGGCTCGACGCCGGCCGATCCCGTCACCGATAGCGGGACGTTCCTCCCCGGCGATTCCGACGAGCCGGGCGGCGAGCCGACCAGCGGCTCGACGGCGCGGCACCCCTCGATTTACGAGGGGGATTGAGGGCCCCTGCTTTCGCGGCGGGCAAACCGCGAAACGACACGCGGGCGGGGCGGCGCTCAATTCCACGTCCCGGCCAGATCGCGCTCCGGCAACGACGGCTGGACAACGGCCTGGGCCTGCTCGAAGGCCCAGCGGTAGAGGGCCTCCTGCGCGGCATTCCACGCCGGCAGACCGGCGAACGGGCAGAGCACAAAAGCGCCTGCCGTCGGCTGCGGACGGGGCGGTTGCGGCAGGGAAAAGCGTTGGCCGAACATGCGGCGGTCCTCGGGCGTGCGGCGAGCGCACGGGATGCTGCTCACGCAGGTATTCTGACTATCTTTATCGCCTATCCGGCGCAGCGAATTCGAGCTCCCGTGCGGCTTTTCGGGCCGGGCTCCTCGTCCCCGGGCCGGAAAATCGTTGCCATCGTCAAGGGCCTGTGCCGAGGCCTTCCTCACGCGACATTGCCCGGATGCAGGGCCTCTGCACCCGAACAACGCGGCCGGTCTGCTGCGGGCGCAGCGCGGCGCCTGCCGCTGCGCTGGGCCTTGTTGGGAGGACAAAGGCCCCTGGCGAGCCCGTTCCGTGGGCGCGGCGGGGGCCTCGTGTTCTACTACTCTTCGGTTTGAGCTGTCAGCCTGGCGAGCAGGGCCCGTGCCTCGGCATGGTCGGGGTGGTGGGCCAGCGCCTTGCGCAGGTGGTTCCGAGCGGCGCTCGCGTCGCTCTGGGCCCGCGCCACCAGGGCGAGGTCGTAGTGGGCCTGCGCCGCCGGGGCCCCGCGCGTCAGGGCTTGCTGGAGGTCGGCCTGGGCCTGGGGCAGGGCGCCGCGTTCGTAGCGGAGCGCGCCGCGCTGGAGCCAGGCGGTCGCCAGGTCGGGGGCCAACTCCAGGGCCCGGTCGAGGTCGCGCTCGGCCTCCGGCTTGCGGCCCAGCGCGGTCAGGGCCAGGGCGCGATTGTGATAGCAGGGCCCGCTGTCGGGCGCCAGGGCGATGCAGGTGCGGAAAGCGCTGGCCGCCTCGGCGTGCTGGCCGCGCCGATATGCGCACGCCCCCTGGTAGAAGTTGGGCCAGAAAGAACTCGGTTGGCCGGCGACCGCGGCCGCGAGGTCGTCGGCCGCCGGGCCGAGTTGCCCCGCCCGGAGGAGCGCCCGGCCGCGCAGGTAATGCTCCCATGGCGTTCGCGGGACGGTGCCTGGCCACCGGAACGGGCCAGCCGGGGCCCGCAGTCGCTGGCGCTCGTGCTCCAGCTCGCTTCGAGGAACGAGCCGCTCTCGTCCGTCTCCTCCCCCGGGCGCGGGCCTGGCGGCGCCACATCTCGCCGCCCGCCCCTGCCAGCACGAACGCCAGCAGCCACGGTGCCAGATCGCTCCCGCTCAACCAGTTACCAAGCTCGCCGCCCTGCGTCAGCGATCCAAAGAACTCGTCCAGGGCCGCTTCGAGTTGGCTGGCGCGCTGCGGCTGAAAGTCGGTCACCAGGTCGCCGCCGAGGGGCTGGAGCGGGGGAGGCCTCCTCCTGCGCGCCGTTGCGTGGCGCCGCGGCACCTTGTTCGAGATCGGGGAGCTCGTCCTCGGCGGTCTCGCTCCCTCCCGCGAGGGGCGTGCTGGCGCCGAGATCGCCCTTGCCCACGAGAAGGAGAGGGCCCCCTCGTGCCCCGTTTCCGGCCTCGGATTGGCCGATTCGGGCGCCACGGAGCTCGCCCGCACCAACACCGCGCCGTTCGCAGCGGCGCCGGTGTTCGGTGCGCCGATTGCCAGAGCTTGCGCGCCGGTCTGGGGCAAGGGAGCGTTGGCTGCTCCTCCCGCGCTGGCCAGGAAGGCGAGCGTGGAAGTGGACGAGGGCGCGACAGCGGGCGCGGGTGAGGAGGGAGGCGCGGAAGCAGGCGGAAGGGCCGAGGGCGGCGCGCCCGCGGGGGCGCGCTCCTCCACGTTCGCGGAAACCGATGGCTCGCTGGCGTCCCCCTCCACGACAGGCGGGATGCTGACCGACGGCAGTGCCCCGGGAGGCAGGACGGGCCGTGTGGCGGGCACCTCGAGGGCAAGGAGCGAGAGCGCGGCGGCGGCCGGGGAGGCCTCGCTGGGGAGGATGAGGGGCGGGCTGGCTTGGAGGGAGGCCTCGAGATGGGCCGGGGGCGGCTTGCTGGGCGGAAGCGAGGCCTCCGCGGACAGGTTCAGGCCCCCAACCACGGGGAGCGACGCGCTGACCTGGGCACCGAGGACAGGCAGAATGCTGCTTTGGACTGTAGCGGGGAGCGAGGGAAGCAAGCCCAGGGCCGACAGGACGCGACGCTCTTCGAGAGCTTCCAGGGAGGGGGTCGAGCGGCGGCGCCTGGCGACGTCCTCATCCGAGGGGGCCCCCACGCCGATGGAGGTGGCAGTCGAAGAGAAAGGCCCTGCTTCGCGGCGCGGAGAGAAGGGGTGCGCCGTTGAACAACTTCAGGGAAAGCTGCCCGCAGAGCAAAAACCGTAGATTTAGCGTGAGGCATGAAGCGACCGTTGTCAAGCACCTTGCTGAAAAATGCCTCACGGGCGGTACGACCGGCGCGTGCTGGCCCAGGGCCGGCTGTGCCGTCGGGCCCGGCGGGATCGCGTTGCGCCGGAGCGCGGGGGGGATTGACGGATGAGCCCGGAGCGGTCATGGTGGAGGGACGGCCCCCGAGGCGCCGGGCGGGCTACCGTCCTCGGAAGGCGCTTCGGGGCGCTCGGTTGGCCACACTGGTTGGGGGAGGCCCTTCGATGGTCCGTCGTTGCTCGTGCTGGTTGGTTGCGCTGTCGCTGCCGCTGCTCGTCTCCGCCCCGGCCTCATCGCAGGACAAGGAAGCGGCGCCCCTCGCGGTCGGCAAAGACGTCCCGGGCCCGTTTCATGCCTACAACGTGACGGGCGTGAACGTCTACGAGGAGGAGCCCAAGGGGACTGAAAAGGCCGGCGAGAAGAAACTGCGCTACAATAGCAAGGGCCGCTATCACTGCCTGGTGACGCACTACGACGCCGACCCGGTGGTGATGCTGTTCGCCCGCAGCCTCGACGCGGGCGATGCCTTCGAGGCATTCCTGAAGAAACTCGACGCGAAGGTCGGCCGCAACGAGCGCGTTCGGCTGCGGGCGTTCGTGGTGTTCCGCTACGCCGACGTGCCCGAGGTCCTCAAGAACGACGACAAACGCGACCTGAAGGCGCGCGAGCTGGCTGCCCTCTCGGACAAACTGGCCCTCAAGCACGTGACGTTCGTCCTGGCCGGCGAGCCCGAGGTGAGAAAGTACAAGCTCGATGACGCCAACGCCCTGACGGCCGTGCTTTACCAGCGCTACCAGATCAAGGCGCTGCATGCGCTGCCGCCCGACATGATCACCGAGGAAAAGCTGCGGGCTATCCTCGACGACGCATCCACCAAGCTCGGGGCGCCGCGCTGAAGAAGAACTCGAACAGAAGGTAACGAAGGCAACAAAGAAAGCGGAGCAGGAAGAACCGTAAAGGCAACCGGGAAGCGCGGGCCCAACGTCGTGCCTCCCCCGCCTACCTCTTCCCTGTCTTCCTATTCTTTCTTCGTTGCCTTCGTTACCTTCTGTTCAAGTTCTTCTTCCGGTTGGAAGCCTCTCCCGACTTCGCGGTACACTTCTCCATGCTCTCCTCCGGTCCCTTTGTTTCCTTCTGTGGAAGTTCTTCTTTCCTATCTCTCCCGCGCGAGCTCCCTCCGGCAGCGACCTTGACCCCCCTCGGCTGCGTATTAGAATGGGGGGCGTTGCGGCTCGCGGTGCTGGTGTTGCGTTCACCGACGCCTGGGCGGCCTCCCTTTTTGCCTGCTCTGATCCACATCCTCGTCCGGGTAGCTGCCATGAAGCAAGCACAGTGGGCCGGTGCCATCGTGGTCCTGGCGGCGATGGTGTTCGCCATCACCTTTGCCATGAACTTCCTGGGCGGCGGGGGGGGAGAGAAGAAGGCGATCGTGGTCAAGGAGGGGCGGCAGCTTCGCTTCCATTACGCGATGGGCCCTATCAAGGGGGGCTACGTGGCCTGCGAGCCCGACCCGAAGAAGGTGTATCACTGCGACTTCTGGTTCGACAACAACAACCTGGAGGCGGTGAAGGTCGGCCTCGACCGCACGAGTTGCAAGTGTTCCGCCGTGGAGCTTTACACCCTGAACGAGGAAGGGCGAAATCTGCTGTTGGGACTGGCGGCCGGGATGGCCGGGCGAGCGGCCGAGCCGGCGCATCCTCTCCTGGGAGGCCTGTGGCACCGCTTGTATGTCGTTCCGGGGACGTTTGCCCTGGAGGAGGTCGTCCGCCCGCGAGCCCAGGAAGGGGCAGAGGGGCGCGAGTTGCTCAAGGGGGAAGAGGCCGTGGACGTGCCGGCGGGGGCGGTGGGCTGGGTAAGGCTTAGCTGGAAAGGCCAGGAGGGTGAAACGAGCGCCTTCAGCGCGACTTTGTGGTCGCAGGAAAAGGGCGCCAACCCCCAGGTGGTGCAGGCGCTCGCGGCGTTTCACAAGCCGGTCCGCGTCCTGCCGCTGTACGAGCTCGGCGAGCTGAAGGACGAGGACCTCCAGAGCAAGGAGCGCCGGTTGGAAGTCGTTTGCTGGTCGTCCACGCGCGAGAACTTTCGCCTCGCGGCAGCCCCGTCGGAGGGCCTGCCCCGCACCCCGGCCTCCAGCACGTTCGTGGTCGGCAAGCCCGTCCTCCTGACGAGGGCCCAGCGCGACAGGCTCTCCGAGCGGAACAACGACCCCGAGCAACCGGACCACACGAGGCGCGGCAAGGTGTTGTGTGCCTACCGGGTGCCGATCGCCCTCAAGGGCCTGGCCGCGGACGGCAAAACGCCGTTTCCCATCGGGCCGTTCCGCCGGGTGGTGGTGCTGAAAAGCGACGAGGACGTCGAGCCATTGCGCGTGGAAGTGCGCGGCCGGGTGGTGGGGCTGGTGGACGTGGGCGCCGACGCCGACGGCGGCGGGCTCTTGCTCGGGGAGTTCTCGCAGTCGCAGGGGGCTCGGGGGTCGATCGCGGTGCGGAGCCGGGTGCCGGGCCTGACCCTGGAGCTCGACGAGGAGCGGACGAAGGTGGCGGCCCCTTTTTTGCGCGTGAAGTTGCTGGCGGAGACGAAGTCGGAGGAAGTGCGCCAGGCGTGGGAACTGCGGGTGGTCGTGCCGCCGAAAGAGGCGTATGGGAAGTTCCCACGGCGGGAAGACCCGGCGTACGAAGACGGCGCGGTGTACTTGAAGGCCCGGGAGAAGGGCAAGCCGGAGCGAACGATTCGCGTGCCGGTGGCAGGCGATGCCCTGCGGGGGTAGCACGAATTTCGGAGGAAGGAAGCAGGAGGAAGGATGAATCGGGGGGAACAACTCTTCGCTCATCGTTCGTTCTTCTTTCATCCTTCAACCTTGGGTAGGAGGAAGGCCCTTGGCGGAGATACCAATCACCAACGCACCCCCCCCGGCGCCGATGGCGGGCGCGCCCGAAGGAACGCGCGCGGCCTGCTGTACGGGGCGCGGGCTGGCCTTCAAACTGTCGGCCCTGGGGCTGGTCGTCGTCAGCGCCCTGGCCGGCACCGGGCTGGCGCGCTGGCTGCGCCCGCCCGAGGCGAAGGAGGGCCCGGCTGAAAGGGCCAGTGCGGGGGCCCGCCCGAAAGGCCCGTTCGCCGGCTGGCCCAAGCCCGACCTGGTGCTGGTGTTCACCGGACAGCAGAACGGCTACGTGTTGCCATGCGGCTGCTCCAAGCCGCAGGTGGGCGGGCTGGAGCGGCGCTATAACTTTTTGCAAACGCTGAAGAAGAAGGGCTGGGCTTACGTCGCCGCCGATCTGGGAGACGTTCCGCAGAAGCGCGGGCCCGTGTCGCTGCCCAACCTCCAGGGCGTCATCAAGTATCGGTATTCGCTGGCCTCGCTCAAAGAGATGGGGTACACGGCGCAGGGCCTGGGCGAGAACGAGGCCAACCTGTCGTTCTTCAAGGTGCTGGGCGAATGGGCCCTGAACGACGAGCCGAAGGCGGTCGCTGCCAACCTGATCGATGCGGACACGAACTTTCCCGAGCAGGTCTTCGCCTGGAGGCTGGGCAAGGCCCAGGGCAAATCTCCCATCAAGGTGGGCGTGACGGCGGTTGTCGGCCCGTCGGTGGCGGGCAAGATCAAGGCCCTCGCCCGGGACGACAAGAGCATGCGCTTCTCGCCGAGCGCGGCGGCCCTGAACAAGGCGCTGGCCGAGATGAACGGCAAGGTCGATCTGCGCGTCCTGCTCTACCAGGGGCCGACGCACGACGCCAAGCGCGTGCCGAAGGAGGCCGTCCTCTGCGCCCAGCGGTATCCGCAGTTCTCGGTGGTGATGGCCCTGAGCGAGGAAGACGAACCGCCGGGCCATCCGGTCGAGGTGATCGACCCCAGGACCAAGGCGAAGAGCCTGGTGGTGAGCGTCGGCCGCAAGGGCAAGTTCGTCGGCGTGGTCGGCGTCTATCGCACCGGCAACGCGGACCGTCCCTTCGACCTGCGCTACGAGTTGGTGGAGATGACCGAGGACTATCTGACGGCCAAGGCCGACGAGAAAGGCCACCCGATCAGCGCGCTGATGGAGGACTACACCAAGGAGCTGAAACGCGACAATTATCTCGCGCAGTACGGGCAGGTGCCGCACCTGTCGCAGGCGATGGCCCCGGTGAAGGGCGCCGGCGGCAAGGTACTGGTCGGCCCCAACGGGGAGGACCGCCCGACCTTCATGGGCTCGGAGGCATGCAAGAAATGCCACAAAAGGGCCTACCAGAAATGGGAGAAGTCGGGGCACGCGCACGCCTACCAGACGCTGGTAGACGCCAAACGCCCGTCGCTGCGCCAGCACGACCCGGAGTGCATCGTCTGCCATACGGTCGGCTTCGGCTACGCGGGCGGGTTCAAGGGCGCCGAGGTAACGGAGAAGTTGAAGAACGTCGGCTGCGAGTCGTGCCACGGGCCGGGCAGCATCCACTACGCGAACAGCAATGACGAGGAGTGGCGGAAGCGAATGAGCCCGTGGCGGCAACTGCCGGTCGCGAAGCGCGAGAACGCGATGGATCAGATGTGCCAGAAGTGCCACGACATCGATAACGACGTGACGTGGATCAACGGCGGCTTCAAGCGGAAGTGGCCGAAGGTCGCGCATTAGGCGAGCGGCAGGAAAAGGCCTGCTTGTAGGACGGCTCTCCTGAGCCGTCCTACAGCAAACCCACTCCTGCCACGCGCCTTCCGTCGGGCAGAGCCACAAATGAACGAGGCCCCTTCCCGGTCTATCCGGGAAAGGGCCTCGTCTTCGTTTAGATCGAGCGGGCGTCACACCTTGACGACGTGCTGCTGTTGCACGACGCCCCGGAGGTGGCCGGCTGGCCGCACGACGAGCCGGAACGTGGGGCCCGCCCCGACCAACGCGCCGGCGATGGCCGCGCCCATCGACAGCAGCGTGCCGAAGAGCGCCCACCAGGTGACGTGGGCGGCGTGATCGACGGCCGCTTTCTGGTTGGCGGGGTCTTGCGCCGCCTCGGGGGCCTTGGCGATCTTGCCCTTCCAGTCCGCGATCGTTTCCGACTTCACGCCAGCGCGGCGGGCGGCCGCTTCCCAGTCCTCGGGGGTCGTGTCGCGCGTGGTGTTTTGCGAGAAGTGAGCGACGCCGAGGATCGCGTTGAAGCCGGAACGCACCCCGAACGACGCCAGCCACAGGATCATGGCCAGCACCATGCCCCACATGAGGATGCCGTGAATGACGGCCTCGCACTTGTTCTCGCCGACCAGCGTCTGGCTGGTGACCCAACCGCCGACGAACAGGGCGGCCATGGTGGCGGCGATGGCGCAGATGCCGGCCGCGGCGCTGAGCGTCTCGGTGCGCATCTTGTCGCCCACCGACAGCCCGATGGCGGTGGCGAGCAACGTCAGGAGCAGATAGCTGGCAAGGGCGATGACAGCGCCTGCGAAGGCGGGAGCCAGGCTCACCCGGCTGCGCGTCGGCACCAGGTCTTCCACTCGGGGGGTCGTAACTTCGGACATGAGTTCTCCTCCGCTGCACAAAGGTTTTGAAAAGCAGGGCCGAGGTGTGCGCTCGACGAGTCGCCTCGTCCCTGCGGTCCTTATTTCGAGTCGATTGTCTCTCTTGCACGTCCTGTGCCGAAATCCTGGCGAGTTGTTGGCAAGCGCCTCGGCTCGCCAGGAGGGCCCGGAGGCGAGGGGCAGGACGTGGTTTGCTGGAGGACGGCCCTCCCGAGCCGTCCGGACGGCTCGGGAGGGCCATCCTCCAAGGAGGCCTTTTCTTGCCGCTCGCCTTACGCGGCGGTGGTTTCCCCGCCCAGCAGAGTGAGCACCTCGCCGGTCACGTAGCTGGAGTCGGCCTCCGACGCGAAGAACACGAACGCCGGCGCTACCTCCTCGGGCTGGCCGGGCCGGCCCATGGGCGTGTCCTGGCCATGCTTGGCGACCTGCTCGGGCGGCTTGGACACCGGCTGAAGCGCCGTCCAGATCGGCCCGGGGGCGACGCAATTCACGCGTACGTGCCGCGAAACGAGGTTCTGCGCCAGCGACTTGGTGAAGGCGTGGATGGCGCCTTTGGTCGCGGCGTAGTCGAGGAGGTCCTTGCTACCCTGCATGCCCGTGATCGATCCGCAGTTGACGATGGCGCCCCCGCGCGGGAGGTGTTCGAGCGCCGCCTTGGCCATGTAGAAGTAGCCGTAGACGTTGACCCGAAAGGTGCGGTCCCACTGCTCCTCGCTGACCTCCTCCAGCCGGGGCTGCGACTGCTGGTAGGCGGCGTTGTTCACCAGCACGTCGAGTTTGCCGAACTGCTTCACGGTCTTCTGGACGGCCTCGTGGCAGAAGGCGGGGTCGCTCACGTCGCCGGGAATGAGCAACGCCTTGCGCCCTTCCTTCTCGACGGCTGCCCGTGCCTCCTCGGCGTCGCTCTGCTCGGCGGGCAGGTAGACGATCGCGACGTCGGCCCCTTCGCGGGCGTAGAGGACGGCGACGGCCCGGCCGATGCCGGAGTCGCCGCCGGTGATGAGGGCGACCTTGTCCTGGAGCTTCCCCGAGCCCTTGTAGAGCGGGGCCTTGTACTGCGGGCGCGGCGTCATCTGCGATTCGAGGCCCGGCTTCTGCTGCTGCTGGGGCGGAAGAGGGGACTTCGGGTGGTTCGCGGTCGAAGACATGGGGGCTCTCCCTGGCGGACGGCTGGGGCCGGGGCCGCACCGCGCGACCACCGGCTTCGGGGGGAAAGGGGCAAGTCCGGTGCCGGGAGAGCGAAACCGGCTTTCGAGCCGGTTGGGCGACAGGCCTTCTTCGAGAAACCTCTTGTGTCCGCGCCGCCGCGAACGGACAATGCATTTCCCCGCTCCGGCTTGCCATCGAACTGGAGCAACACCTGGAGGCCCCGCCATGCCCGAGAGCCCTCCCGCCTTCTCCCTCGCGCGCCGCCAGGCGCTCCAGTTCACCGGCCTTGCCGCGCTCGAGCTCTTCTGGTCCGACTGGCTCCGCGCCGAGGCCGCCTCCCCCGCCCCGCGCGCCAGGGCCCGCTCGGTCATCCTCATCTTCAACGCCGGCGCCCCCAGCCACCTCGACCTCTGGGACCCCAAGCCCGACGCGCCCGACACCGTGCGCGGCCCGTTCAAGCCGATCGCCACCAACGTTCCCGGCGTGCGCGTCAGCGAGCTGCTGCCCCGGCTCGCCCGCCAGGCGCACCGCTGCGCCATCCTCCGCGCCGTTCACCATTCGCACACGCAGCACAACTCGGGCATGTACTGGTCGATCGTCGGGCGGCCCTACCGCATCGACAACACGCTCATCAACCCCAGCCGCAGCGACTACCCCAGCTTCGGCACCCTGGTCGGCTGGCTGGCGCGCCGGGACGGCTACAGCGGCCCCCTGCCGCCCTACGTCATCACGCCGGCGCCGCACTGCGACAGCACCGCCTACGTCACCCCCGGCCAGTTCGGCGCCTGCCTGGGCGCGCGTCACGACCCGTTCGTGCTGAACAGCGACCCCAACGCGGCCAACTTCGAGCCGCCCAACCTCGGCCTGCCCGCTCAGGTCCCGCCTGCGCGCCTGGCCGAGCGGCGCGCCTTGCTCGGGAGGTTGGCCGGGCGACAGCCGGTTGAGGCCGGCGATTTTCAGGACAACCGGGCAAGGGCGTTCTCGCTGGTCGGCGCTCCCGAGGTGCGCCGGGCCTTCGACCTGTCGCGCGAGCCTCCCGCGGTGCGCGACGCCTACGGCCGACACAGTTGGGGCCAGTCGCACCTGCTGGCCCGGCGCCTCGTCGAGGCGGGCGTGCGCTTCGTCACCACGGTGAACGGGCCGAGCATTGTCTGGGACACCCACAACGACAACTTCCCGCGAATGAAGAATCGGCTCGTTCCCCCGATGGAGCAAGGCTTCGCCGCCCTGCTCGACGACCTCGCCACGCGCGGGCTCCTCGACAGCACGCTAGTCGTGTGGATGGGCGACTTCGGGCGCACGCCGATCGTGAACAAGACCGCGGGCCGCGACCACTGGCCGCATTGCTACTCGGTGGTGCTGGCGGGCGGGGGAGTTCGCGGAGGGCAGGCGATCGGCGCGTCGGATCGTCTCGGCGCCTATCCGAGGGAGCACCCAGTGGCTCCGGCCGACGTCCACGCGACCGTGTTCGCGGCGCTGGGCCACGACGCCCACAAGGTCACGTATGCGTCGCCGGAGGGGCGGCCGTTCCCGCTCTCGGAGGGGACGGTGATCCGGCAACTGCTGGCGTGACGGGGGCTGCGCCTTGTTTGTTGCGATCGATGGCCCGTCGGCGGGCAGGTACGCGGCGCGCCCGCGCAAGAGCGAGTGGCCCAACTCCGCCACCGGCGCCCGCCGGTCTGGGCCCTGCCCTCTTTCCCGGCAAGGCCTGCGTCAAGGCGGACATGCGCCGGCGCTATTTTGGCAAGAGGGCTGGTCGTTGGGCCACCCGTCCTGTAGGATATAAAACATTGCTCTCCATCCCTGGTGCCTTCCTCTTTCGCTGAACCTGTCGCCGGATCAGGCGGACATCAAGCGTGCAGAGTAGGACGTACTTTCTTGTCCTCGGACGCGCGGAGATGCCGACCCCAACCAGAAACTCCTCTTCCGGTTCCCTGCGTCCCAGGGGCCAGGCGCTCTCCCTCGAAACGAGTTGCGGGTGTCGGACAACTGCGGCGGCCTTCCACCGGGACAGGGCCCCGACGGTCGTCCGACCGCGCCACGACGTCGACGATTATCTCCTGTGAGGGCTCTGTTCTTTACCGTGCTCGATCGCCCAAGCTCCTCGACCACTGCACATCAACCACCCCGTGGGGCCACGATGCCAGCCAAACCGCAAGAGAAGCAGCCCGCCCCTCAGGGGAACCAGGATCGCCAGCAACTGACTGTCGCCATCGGCAAACACGTGATGCACGCCCTCGGGCAACCGGGCAACTTGCAGCGGGCACAGGTGCGGCAGTTGTGGGAGAACCACTACCGGGTGAACGTCTTCCTCGGCGCGGACGTGGCCTCTGCCAAGGTCGCGCACAGCTATTTCCTGGTGGCGGACGGCGACGGAAACATCCTGACGTCCACCCCGAAGATCACGAAGCAGTATTGACCCGGCACCGAGACGCAAACGAGGCGGGCGAGAGGGCCAAGCATGCGCAACCCGGTCGAGATCGAGAACATCGAAGAAATGCGACGCACGGAAGGCATCGACGACGTCGAACTTCGCGAAGAAGTCCGCAGGCTGCGGGTCGGCGACACGGTTCACCTCACTCTCCTGACGGGCGCCAAGTCGCCCGGGGGCGAGACCGTTCTGGCCCGCATCACCCATCGGCGGGGGTATGCGTTCCGCGGCAAGCTGACCAGCCGCCCCGTCCACCCCCGCCTGGCGAGCCTGGAGATCGGCACGCCCTTCTCTTTCACGACGACCCACATTCACTCCATCCCGCGCGAGCAGCCAGCCCCGGAAGGCCGCCCCAGGAGGCGGGCCAAGAAGGCCGCGGCTGCCGAAGAAATCAGTGGGTGTCGGTAGGCGGGACAAGAGGCCCCCTTCCCGGGCCGGAACATCCTCAACCCCGATTGGAAAGAAGGCTGTCATGGCAGGCCGAATCCTGAATCGACGCGAGTTGCGGAAGCAGAGCGATGAGGCCGAGAAGATCGAAGTGGTCGCGGACCCGGAATCGCCCGAGGCTGCGCCGGCCGAGGCCGCTGCTCCCAAGAAACGGACCAGGAAGGCCCCCGCGGTCCCCAAGGTGAAGAAGGTCCGCAAGCCGAAGGCCCCGCCGCGCATGCGCGCCCGCTGGGGCGTCTACGACGCCAGCATGAAGCAGGTCGCGGTCTTCGACTACAACCAGCGCCCCGCCGCGGAAGAGAAGGTCGCGGACCTCTTCGCCAAGAAGAAGAGCGCCCACTTTTTGCAGATCGTGAAGGAGCCGATCCTCGAGGCGGCCCCCGTGGCCGAGTGAGGGCCTCCTTCCCGCCCCCGGCCCTGAAGGCGAGCGGCCAGGACTTGGTTTGCTGTAGGACGGCTCAGGAGAGCCGTCCTATAAGGATGCGTTTCCCTGCCGGTCGCCTCAAGAGGGGGACGAGGGCAAGGAACTTGTGGGTCGACTGGCTTTGCTCTTCCGAGCGGAGCGAGTGGCCTCTTTTGGGGAGCTTGTCAATGGGTAAGAAGCTGTACGTCGGCAACCTGAGTTACGAAGTGACCGACAGCGACCTCTCGAAGATGTTCGAGGGGCACGGCGCGGTGACGTCGGCCCAGGTCATCATGGACCGCGACACGGGCCGCTCCAAGGGCTTCGGGTTCGTCGAGATGAACAACGACCAGGAGGCCCAGGCCGCCATCACCGCGCTGAACGGCAAGGACTCGGGTGGCCGGTCCCTCACCGTCAACGAGGCAAGGCCCCGGACCGAGGGCGGGGGCGGTGGTCGCGGGGGCTTTGGCGGCCGACGTTGAGCGCCTGGCGCTCGGCTTCTTTGTGGTGGGCTTTGGGCGGTGCGCCCTGGGAAGAGTTGTTCAAGGAGATTGCATGCCTCTGCGGATGCGCGTTCACGACCGGGAACCGATTGGCGCGGCCCTGCGCCGGTTCAAGAAACTGCTCGAGCGGAGCGGCCTCACCAAGGAGCTCCGCAAGCGGAAGTATTACGAGAAGCCCTGCGAGGCTCGGCGGCGCGCGCTGGCGCGCCGGGCGAGCGCCATTCGCAAGGGCAAGACGGCGCCCCGGACGGGGCCCACGTCCTCTCGGTGAGGCGCTGCCCTCGCCTGCCAAGTAACCCGATCTTGTTTGGCCCCCCGACCCGGGCCCCCAGTGAAGAAGGACGTTCCATGAGCGCGAAAATGAAGGCCCCCTCCCGCCCGCTGCCCCTTCGCCACGCGACGGGGCCGCTCGCGGGGCCGCTGCCCATCCCGAACTTGACCACCGAGGAACGCCTGCAGCGCATCGAGGCGATGGGCCAGCGCATCAGCGGGTGCGTCCAGTTCATGTGCAAGATCGGCGAGCTGAGCGGGACCTCCTCCGAGGCGAAGGAGAAGGCCGTCACCGCCTTCTACGAGCGCATGGTGCTCCTCGAAGGTCACCTCGCCCGCATCCAGGAAGAGCTCCAGCTCGGCTAAGGGCCCCGAGACGTTCTCGAGGTCGGATCGCGAAGCCGCAAGCGGCTCCCCTCCAGGGCGCCACTTGCGGCTTCGCGTTGCGCCACCCGCGACGCCGGGCCCGCTTGCCGACAGGGCCCGAACCTCATACCACAGAGGGAGGACATCCCTCGTCGTGCCGCGCTCGCGGCGACGGTATGTGGATCGTGCCCTTTTCGAGAAAGGCCTGCCATGAAACGCCTCCTGCTGTTCGGCCTCTCCCTGGCCTCGCTGTTCTTCTCCCTCCCGGATCGCGCCCGGGCCGACGTCAAGCTGCCGAGCGTGCTCGGCAGTCACATGGTGCTACAGCGCGACAAGCCGCTGCCCATCTGGGGCTGGGCCGATCCCGGCGAGGCCGTCACAGTCAAGCTCGGCACCGCCTCGGCGAGCGCCAAGGCCGACGCCAAGGGCAACTGGATGGTGAAACTGCCCGCCATGAAGGCGGACGGCAAGGCGCACAAGTTGACGGTCACGGGCAAGAACACGATCGAGCTGACCGACCTGCTGATCGGCGAGGTCTGGATCGGCTCGGGGCAGTCGAACATGCAATGGCCGCTGCGGGCCACCCAGGGCATCGCGCGCGGCCCAATCGCCAGCGCCGACCACCCGAAAATTCGGCTGTTCCAAGTCCCCAACGTGCAGACGCCCCTGCCGGCCAAGGACGTCAAGGCGTCGTGGCAGGCCTGCTCGCCGACCACGGCGGTCGAGTTCTCGGGCGTGCTCTACTACTTCGGCGTGAAACTGCAAAAGGAACTGAACGTCCCGGTGGGGCTGATCAACAGTTCGTGGGGCGGCTCCCCCATCGAGGCGTGGACGGATTCGGGGAAGGTGTCGGGCCAAATGCACAACGGCATGATCGCCCCGCTCCAGCCGTTCGCGATCCGCGGCGTGATCTGGTATCAGGGCGAGAGCAACGTGGGCAACGGCATGAAGTACCGCGACAAGACGGAGGCGCTCATCAAGGGCTGGCGGCGCGTGTGGGGCGCCGACATGCCGTTCTACTTCGTGCAGATCGCGCCGTGGGCGAACTATGGCCCCGGCGGCTTGCCGGCGCTGTGGGAGGCGCAGGTGGCCAGCCTGAAGGTCCCGCACACCGGCATGGTGGTGACGACGGACCTGGTGGACAACATCAAGGACATTCATCCCGGTAACAAGAAGGACGTCGGCAACCGCCTGGCGCTGTGGGCCCTGGCGAAGACGTATGGGAAGAAGAACGTGGTGTACTCGGGCCCGCTGTACAAGGCGATGGCGGTCGAGGGCAGCAAGGTGCGGCTCCGCTTCGCCCACGTGGCGGGGGGCCTGAAGTCGCGCGACGGCAAGGCGTTGACCGAGTTCGAGATTGCCGGGGCGGATGGCAAGTTCGTGCCGGCCAAGGCGGTCATCGACGGCGAGACCGTCGTCGTGGAGGCGGTCGGCGTGGGGAGCCCGATGCAGGTGCGCTTCGGGTGGCGCAAGATCGCCAACCCCAACCTGGCCAACAAGGAAGGGCTGCCGGCCTCGCCGTTCCGGACGCTGAACTGGCAGGGCGGGACCGCGGAGTAAATCGAAGAAGATTGAAAATCATCAATTGCAAATTGAAAATTGCAAATGGAAGAGGAGCGAGCATCGCCCCGGCCACGTGGACGAGAAGCGAGCTTTCCTCAGTTTGCAATTTTCAATTTGCAATCGATTGCCTCTCTGAAGCCGAGGAGCCTCATCGTGAAGAGATCGACAACGACCGTTGCGGCGTTTGTCCTCCTGGCCCTTCTCTCCGAGGCGGCGCTTTCCGCGCCCAGGGCGGACGGCCCGAAGGTTGCTCCCTCGACCTTCTCGCTTGCGCTGCGCACGCGCGTCGAGACAAAGCCCGGCAGCGGGCGCTTTCACGTGGTCGTCCGGCCGGCCGAGTGGGACGCGAAGAAGACGGCCTTCATCGTCTGCGACATGTGGGACCTGCACCATTGCCTCAACGCCACCCGCCGCGTCGGCGAGCTGGCGCCGCGCATGGACAAGCTGCTGACCGAGGCGCGAGGCCGGGGCGCTTTGATCGTCCATGCTCCGAGCAGTTGCATGGACGCCTACAAGGACCATCCCGCCCGGCTGCGGGCCCAGCGCGTTCCGCGCTCCAAGTCGCTGCCGAAAGACATCAACAACTGGTGTCATCGCATCCCGACCGAGGAGAAGGGGAAGTATCCCATCGACCAGTCCGACGGCGGGGAGGACGACGACCCCGCCGAACACCGGGCCTGGGCCGCGAAGCTCAAGGACATGGGCCGCAACCCGCGGTCGCCGTGGAAGTCGCAGTTCGCCGGCCTGAAGATCCACAACGACGACGTCATCAGCGACAGCGGCGAGGAGATCTGGAGCTTGCTGGAGCAGCGCCAGATCAACAACGTCGTCCTCGTCGGCGTCCACACCAACATGTGCGTGCTCGGCCGGCCGTTCGGCCTGCGGCAGATGGCCCGCAACGGCAAGAACGTCGTGCTGATGCGCGACATGACCGACACCATGTACAACCCGGCCCGCGCGCCCTTCGTGAGCCATTTCACCGGGACCGACCTGATCGTCGAGCACGTCGAGAAGTGGGTCTGTCCCACGGTGACCAGCGACCAGGTGCTCGGCGGCCGTGCGTTCCAGTTTGCCGGCGACAAGCGGCCTCACGTGGTCCTGGTGATGGCCGAGGACGAGTACGGGACAGAGAAGACGCTGCCGAAGTTTGCGCGGGAGCACCTGGGCAAGGGCTTCCGCGTCAGCGAGGTCTACGACAACGAGAAGGACCGCAACGACCTGCCGGGGCTCGACGTGTTGAAGGACGCGGACCTGGCCGTCCTCAGCGTGCGGCGCCGGGCCCTGCCGCCGGCGCAGCTGGCCGTCCTCCGCAAGTTCGTGGCGAGAGGCAAGCCGGTCGTCGGCCTGCGCACGGCGAGCCACGCCTTCTCGCTGGGGGTGGGCAAAGCGCCGGAAGGGCGCCTGCTGTGGAAGGAGTGGGACCACGACGTCTTCGGCGGGAACTACACCGGCCACCACGGCGCGGGGCCCAAGGTGATGCTGGAGGTCGCCAAGGGCGCTGTCGATCATCCGATCCTGAAAGGCGTGAGCGTCGCCGAACTGCGCGGCTGCGGTTCGCTGTACAAGGTGCGCCCTCTGGCGAAATCGACAACGGCGCTCTTGATCGGGTCGATCCCGGGGAGGCCGGCCGAGCCGGTCGCCTGGGCCAACGCGACGAAGGCGGGGGGGCGCATCTTCTACACGTCGCTGGGCCACGCCGACGACTTCAAGCAGCCGGCGTTCAACGCGCTGTTGCGCAACGCGATCCAGTGGGCGACGGCGGGCAAGGGTGGGTAGCGGGCCGGACCGGCTGGAAAGCCGGTCGCACACTCAGAGCTTGTGAACAATTCGGGAGGGGAAGGCTCCCGCCGAGCCTCTTCAACCAGGCTCGGCGGGAGCCTCGCCCTCCCGAATTGTTCACAGGCTCTCATGACTGAGCGAAGGGCGGCGCCCAGCCGCGCTGCCAGGGATGACACTGAACGACTTTCGGCGATTCGGGGCGACACGCCGCCTCTTCACCTTGACATGGCCTCCCGCGCAGGCTGAACTCATCCCAGACATTCGCCGAGTCGGCGAACGGCACTTCAATCCGGGACCGTCGCATCCGAGAACCAGGAAGGCCCTCGTTCATGTTGCCCGCCAATCCGTTCGTCGTGCGCATCTACACATTCCTGGAGCAGTGGGCCACCCCCAGCTGGCGCTTCTTTTCCCGCCGACGCAAGGCCCGCCCGACGACGCCGCAACGGCGTGCGAAGTTGGGGCTGGAGCGGCTGGAGGATCGGCTGGCGGCCAACGATCTGATGCACGCCGTCGCCGGTGCCGGCGGGGGGGGCGCGGCGCCGGCCCCGCCGGCCCTGGTGTCTTACGCCCCTTCTCCGGGCGACCAACTCTCCAGGGCGCAGGCCGACAACCGTACCACCTTCCCGTCTTCGCCCGACGTGGTCAGCGCGTCCGCCAGCGTGGCGGTGCCCGACCTGCCCGCGCAGGCGACGAGCGACCAGGCCCTGACGGGCTTCAATCCCACACAGCCCGATGCCAACCTGTTCGTGGCGCTGAACGATAACCCGTTTGGCGACAATGCTTCCCCGCGCAACAGCCCGGCGCCCGCGGCAGCGGCGCCTGGCGCCGATGGGGGAGGCGGGGGAGGGGGAGGTG
>JBBSEZ010000070.1:0-28637 GCA_038239195.1 Gemmatales bacterium | reverse complement strand
CCGCAAGCCCTTGGCTAACTGTTCAAGCGTTCAGAAAATCTGCGAAAGTTCAGATAACGCAGTTCGCGGCGTGCGGGCTCCCATTCCGGCGTTTCGTCCTTCTGCGGTGTCTCCCTCCCAGGTCTCGTCGGCTGGCCGTCCGTGCTAGTTGAACCTCCTTCCCGCGCCAACTGTAAGGCCACGGTCGCCCCCGCCGACGACAGTACGAAACAAGACTCCGACGGCCAGGTGGCTGGGACTTTTCGTTGCCGCTGATGCCATCTGCCCTTCGGCTCGAGCGATTCCGGCTGATGCAGCACGTACCCCTTGGCGATCAACTCGCTCAACACCTCGTCGGTGACGCCGAGCCCCCGGAGCCGGAGCACGTCACAGGAGAACTCCCAGCTCGATCGCTGAAGTATTTCGGCGCATCGATACCCCCCAAAAAGGAGGACCAGGGCACCTTGGATCGATGGTTGTTGGAGCACCTCTCCTGAAGCGGACTCACTTCTCGTCGCGTTGGGCATGTTGGGCGTCCTCGAGAATGAAGTTAGATACAGCAAGACCTCGCAACAGCGTGTCGACCCCCACGCTTCTCCGAAGCTGCGCTAACCCGTCGAACTTCTCTCCTGGTCGAGCACCTTGCGAACGGCCCGCGCCAGCGCCAGCGGCGTGAACGGTTTGCGGAGAAAAGCCATGCCCTTCTCCAGCACCCCGTGGCGAATGATGGCGTCATCGGTGTATCCCGACAGGTAGAGCACGCGAAGGTTCGGACGGAGGGGGCGCAGGCGCTCCGCGAGCTCGCGCCCGCTCATCTTCGGCATCACCACGTCGGTGACCAGGAGGTGAATGGGGCCGGTGTGCTGCTGAAAGGCGGCCTCTGCCTCGGCCCCGTTGTGGGCCTCGAGCACCGTGTAGCCGTGCGACTGCAGCGCGAGCCGCGCCAGCGCCCGGGCCCCCTCGTCGTCTTCCGCCAGCACCACCGTTTCCGTGCCCCGCGGGACGGTCAAGTCCTCGCAGGCCGGCGCGCCGGGCCCCGGGGGCCCCTCGACGCGAGGCAGGTAAATCTTGAACGTGGTGCCGCAGCCGGCCTCGCTGTAGACCTCGATGTGCCCGCCGCTTTGCTCGATGAGCCCGTGGACCATGGCCAGGCCGAGCCCCGTGCCCTTGTCGGGTTCCTTGGTGGTGAAGAACGGCTCGAAGATCTGCGCCCTGGTGGCCTCGTCCATGCCGCAGCCCGTGTCGGACACGGCCAGGAGCACGTACGGGCCCGTTGGAGCGTCGGGGCGGTCTGTCGGCGGCGGGCCCAACTCGACGTTCTGGGTCTCCAGGGTCAGAAAGCCCCCCGCCGGCATGGCGTCCCGGGCGTTGACCACGAGGTTGAGCAGCACTTGCTCGATCCCCCCCGGATCGACCTGGACTTTCCCCAGGTTCGGTGCCAGCGAGGTCGCGAGGTCGATGTTCGCGCCGATCAGGCGGCGAAAGATCTTCTCCGAATCGCTCACGATCTGGTTGACGTCGAGGACCAGGGGAGCGAGGACCTGTTTGCGACTGAAGGCGAGCAACCGGTGCGTCAGCGCGGCGGCCCGCTCCCCGGCGTGCCGGACTTGCTGCACCAATTCGCCGGCGGAGGTGTCCAGCCCCTCGGTCTCCAGCAGGAGCTCGCAGCAGCCGAGGATCACGGTGAGCAGGTTGTTGAAGTCGTGCGCGACCCCTCCGGCCAGCTTCCCGATGGCCTCCATCTTCTGCGCCTGCCGGAAGCGCTCCTCGCTGTCGCGGAGCGCCGCCTCGGCGTTCTTGCGCTCCGTGACGTCGCGCACCACGACCGTGTAGTACTTCTCGCCCCCGACCAGGGAGCGAGAGACCGACGCTTCCAGGGGAAAATCCGTCCCGTCGAAGCGCACCCCCCGCGTCCCGGTCCGGAGGTAGTGGGTCAGGGACGCCTGGTCGTGTCCTTCGCTTCCTTCTGGGGCTACGTACTCCTTGGGAATGAATTGCGTCAGCGGTCGGCCGAGCGCGGCCGAGCCCGGGCAGCGGAACATCTTCTCCGCCGCCGCGTTGA
Source organism: Gemmatales bacterium (assembly GCA_038239195.1). Taxonomy (GTDB): domain Bacteria; phylum Planctomycetota; class Planctomycetia; order Gemmatales; family Gemmataceae; genus JBBSEZ01. The sequence continues at coordinate 26,596 of JBBSEZ010000070.1, read as the reverse complement.
ACAGGGTGATTCGCTCGTCGGCGTCCCCGACCAGGATCGCGTCCCGCGCCGAACCGATGAGGCTGGCCAGGCGCGCCTCCGATTCGGCCAACTGGCGCTCCGTCTCCACTTGCCGCAACACCCGCGTCACCGCCTCGGGCAGGTAAGCGAGGTACTCCACGGATTTCTTCACGAAATCGCGAACGCCGGCCCGCAGCGCCTGGATGACCGTGGCCTCGCTGCCGGAGCCCGCCACCAGGATCACCGGGAGGTCGTGCCCCGCCTCCTTCAACTGGGCGTAGAAGGTCAGCCCGTCGAGGCCTCCCGCGAGGTCGTAATCCAGCAGGATGAGATGGCAGTCGTGGCGACGGAGTTGTTTCAGCGCTTCGGCCGGCGTCCCCGCAGTCAACACGTTCAGCCCCGCCTGTTCCAGGCGGCCGCGCTCGAGGGCCAGGGCCCCCGCGTCGCCCTCGACAAGGAGGATCGTTCTCGTGTTGCTGCTCATGGACGAACGCCTTTCCGTCGCGATCTTCGTGGCGCGATACCTTCACGATCGCGAGGAACAGTCCCAGGTTGGCGAGCCGGGCCGCGGCACGGGAGGGGCGACCGCCCGCCGCAGTGCCGCCCGGACCGTCCGCAATAACTGGTCCGCATCGTAGGGCTTGCGCAACAGGCCCCAGATGTAGGAGCGAGCCTCCGGCAGCAGGTCTCCCGGCGCACACACGCAGTTGAGCAACACGCGCGAGCCGGGCGAAACCGAAGTGGCCTCGCGAGCCGTCCGCGCATCCGGCCCGCCGACCAGGTGCTGGTCGAGCAGGACGACGGAGGCACGCCCCGGTTGCCCGCGCAGCCAGTCGAGGCCATCCGCGGCCCGGGAAAACGAAACGACGGGGAGCCCGCCGCGCTCCAGGATGAGCTGGGTCATGCGCAAGACGCTGGCGTTACTTTCGAGGAGCAGCACCGCGTTCCAGCGCGGCCCGATCGCCAGGGGAGGCAACGCCGCCGAGAGCGGCGCGGGCGGAAGGGAGGCATGAGAGCGCGCACTCGTGCCGGGGTCGTGTCCGGCCCCCCGCAGCTTGCTGCGGGCGTTGTTGCTGTCGTGAACGGTCTCGCGGGAGGAGCGCTCGCCCCGGGCGTCGAGGCGAACAGGCCCCCGCGGCGCGTCCGGCACCGGCCGGAAGACCGTCAGCATGCCCGTCAGGGCGCCTCGCGCGTCGCGCAGCGGGACGCGGACCGGGCGCACTTGTCCGGCCACCTCTCCCTGCTCGGGCCGCGCGCTGGCCAGCACAGAGGCCAGGGCGTGCGCCTCTTTCTCCCCCCAGGCGAAGGACCAGGTGTCCCCCGAGCGCCCGATCAAGTCGATCTCCGTTCGCCCCACCCACCGGCAGAAGGAGCGATTGACGAACAGGAGCCGGCCCTCGACGTCCTGCACGCAGACGCAGGGCTCGACGCTGTCGGCCAGCGCTCGGACCAGGGCCTCGTCGGCCCAGGGCGCGGGCGCCGAAGTTCGTCTATCCCCTCGATCGGCCATGGGCTGTCCTCCGCCCAGATCGACCGGGCGCATTTTCAACGGGGTGCGAGCACGGGCGTCGGCTCCCTCGCGTGGAGGGCCTGCCGGCAGGCCGCCTGCGGCCCCTTTGCCGCAGGCGATTGCACGAGCGCGAAGCAACGAGCTTTCTAACGGCCCACGACCGTTTCCTGGCCGGGCCGGCCCTGGTAGTGCCGGATCAGCACGGCACACAACTGGCGGGCCATCGCCGGCGCCGTCGCGTCCGGGTCGTGTGCCGGCGCTCGCGGCGCGCCGGCGGGCCGCCCCGAGGGCGCGGCCGGGAGATGGCGCCGGACCCACTGCACGAGGGGAGGGGCGCCGACCCCGGTGCGGATGGCGCTGCGGATCAAGGGCACCAGGCAGGCCTCGAGGTCCTGGCGGAGGCGCTGCGGGTTGGCGGCGAACTCCCCGCCGAGGTGGGCCGCCAGCAAGCGGAGACCGTCCGAAGAAGCGTTCATGAAGTCCTCGTTTCGAGAAGGGCCCTTCGGTTCACACGCCGGTCTGGATCAGGTAGTCGTACGCCGTGTCCGAGACCGTGCCCCAGGCGTCCACGGTCTTTGCCCACACGGTGCCGTTGTCGATGGACTGCCCGGGGAACTGCAACGTCACGCTGAACGAGCCATCGGCCTGAACGGCGGCGTACTGGTTCGTGACCGATGGTCCCCCGTACAGGCTGATCCACAGCCCGGCCGTCCCGCGGCCCTCGCGCGTCACGTGGCCGCTGAAGGTGATCAGCCCACCGCTCCCCTCGAAGTGGGAGAAGGAGTCGATGAACAGGGCCGGGTCGGTCAGCATCACCGAGGCCGTCGCCCCGTTCGAGGCCGCGTCCACCTCGCCCAGGGCCGTCGCGGTCAACGCGATGGTGTAGTCGCCGTTGACGTCCGTGGTCGCCGTCCCGGTTGCCTGCCCCGAGATCGCCACGGCCTGGTTGCTGACGGTCGGGGCGTTCGCCAGGTGGCCGCTCAGAGTGAGGTTTCGCGCGCTGCCGTACGCGACGGCCATGGTCAGCGTGACGGGCGGCGGAGGGGGCGGAGGGCCGGTGACGGTCGTCATCGAGGCGGGAGCGTACCGCGTTTCGAGCGGTTCCAGCCCGAGGCAGACGGAGCGGGGAGCGCGAGGCTTGGACGGGCGCACACTGCGAGTGAAGAAACCGAACATGACTGTGCCTCCAGGCATTGGAGAGGATGAACCGGGGCTCGGCGACGGTTCGCGAAGGCCTTGGCGTTCTTCGAGTTGCGGACGAAGAACGGACCGCCCTCCGCGAGGGAACCAGGCGCCGTTGCCCCGCGTTCCCCCCGTGCCGAATAATGACGTGAATGACTAATCGTATTTCGCGCGTCCAACTGGACAAGAAATCCGAAATATTTCTAAAGTTTGTTGCGCGGGGCCCGCCGAGAGGGAAAAACCGAGCCGGAGGAGCGCCTGGACGCGCGCGGAGAGCGCCGGCGCGCGCAGGGGAAAACGAAAAAAGGGCGCTGCGCGCGAAAAGCGCGGCGCCCCGATGGTTCGACTCGTTATTCGAGAGGGCCCGTGAGGGGGTCGAGGAGGCTCAAGCCCACGGCGGTCGTGGCCGGGAGCCTCGGAGCGCCGGGTGGCTTTTCAAAGGTCGGCTTGCCGTGAAGGATGGCCCGGAGGAGGGGATCTCGCGTGAAGCGGACTGGCTTCTCTCCGGCCAAGCAGGCCCCTTCCACACAGCGGAGGGCGCGCTCCGCCCGTTCTTGCGCGGTGTGATGCTGCCCTGGTCGGACGTTGAGAAAGCCGAGCGCCGGATGACTCGCGGGCCCCGCACCGAGGCCTTCGACGAGCAACTTCTGGAGACGGGCCTCTTCGGTGAGAGAGCAGGCGTACAGGATTGCAGCCAGAGCAAAGGCTTCCTGCATTTCTCGGGGGCGCTGTGCCGGGAGCTTGGCGAGGCACGTTTCGACGTCGTTCATCGCCCCATCGAGTGCGTCCAGAAGCACGCCGTGGCGGCGCTCTTTCAGGTAATGGAGATAACCGAGGTGCGCCCGATTGTAGTACGCGGCCGGATGGCCGGGGGCCTGCGCCACTGCCTGGTCGAGGTGCTTCCTGGCCTCGGGGAAGGCCCCTTTTTGGCCGTGGACGTAGCCGAGGATGATGAGCAAGTTGGCGGACTGCCATTTCTTGGCGAGAGCGTCGTTGCCACGCTTCAATGCCTCGTTGTGAGCGGGCTCGTGGGCAAGGGAGCAAGCCAGACATGCCAGCGTGGGGCCATGACTGAACGGCGGTTGTTGGAGGCGCCCGGCCTCGTTCAGCAGGAGCACCGCTTCGCGGTGGTTCTGTTTGCCCCCCACGAGCATGCGCGCGCGGCCGCGCGCGTAATAGAGCTCCCAGGGGGCCTTCCCCGTCACGTTCGGGCGTTCCGCAATCTGAATGGCCCGGTCGAATTGCTTGTCGGCCTCGCGCAGCCAGCGGAGGGCGTCCTCGTCCTTGCCGGAGCCGATGGCCTGGTGGCCGCGCCTCAGAAAGGAGCGCCCCAGCCCCTCGTGAGCCTGCCAGTAGCCCGGATCGAGCGCCACCGCTTCGCGGAAGCAGCGCTCCGCCTCCGCGCGGTCGTCCTTTGCGCCCGCCTCCAGGCCCATCTTGCACCACTTGTCCGCCGTCAACCGCGGCGCGGGACGAACCGGCTGCCCGGTGGACAGAGGCACGACCGCCAACGCCGCCCAGACGAGCAGCGGGAGGAGCGCCAGCGCGACCACCCCCACGCTCACCGCCGGGCGATGGCGCCTCGCGAAGCGGCGCAGGCGGGCCCGGAAACGGAGGTGCTGTTGCAGCGCTTCGGCCAACTCGGCGGCGCCCCTCGGACGGCGCTGGGGATCGACCGCCAGGCAGCTCTCGATCAATTGGGCCAGGGGACGATCGACGTGAGGGCTCAGCGACTGCAAGGGGCGCGGGCCGGCCTGCTGTTGCCGCTGGAGGAACGCGCCGAGCTTCTCGGGGGGCAGGGCAGCGGGCATCGGCCCGAACGGATGGTGCCCGGCGAGCAACTCGTAGAGGACCACACCCAGGGCGAACAGATCGCTTTGGCCGTCGAGGGGGACGTGGGCCTTGCCGCCCTTCTCGATCGTCTGGTAGGCGCGAACGTGCTCCGGCGCCATGTAGGGGAGAGTTCCTCCGAGGCGCGCGGAGGAAGCGTCTTGCGCCGACAGGTTGAAGTCGATCAGAAGCGCCTGGCCGTCGGGGCCGAGCAGGACGTTGGAGGGCTTCAGGTCGCGGTGGCAGGTCCCCCGCGCGTGCAGGAAAGCCAGCGCGTCGGCAATCTGGGCCCCGAGCCGGACGATGCCATCGACGTAACTTCCGCAGGGGGCCTCGGACAGAGGGGCGCTCGGGCACTCCGGCGGCAGGTCGAGCGGCAAACAGCGTCGGGCAGCGTCGAGGATGACGGAAGCGGAACGCGGCGGGGCGGCGCCGGGCGTGGGGAAGGCCTCGTCGATGAGGTCCTCAAGCGTGGCGCTGCCCCGGTAGGGCATCGCGAGGAGGCGGAGGCCCGTGAACAGGTCCGTCGGGGCGGAGAGGACCGGGACGATGTGCGCGTGCTCCAGCGGGCCGAGCGTCTGCGCCTCGGCCGTCGCGTCGTACGACAGCTTGACGACAACGAGCCGATGGCCCGCGGTGACTTCCTGGGCCAGGAAGACGCGCGCGAAGGTGCCGCGCCCCAGTTCGCGCACCAGAAAGAAGTCGCACACCTGTTCGCCCGGCTCGGGCCAGCGGCGGGGCGATTCTTCCTCCGCCAAAACGCCGCCTGCGGCCTCCAAAAAGTGGTGGCAGTCGAGCATCCTGCGCAACGACGTCCGGTGCGGAAAGCGTGCGCAGAACACGGCGGGGTCGAGGGCCTCGCCGGCGCGGCGGCGGCGGCAATACTCCACGAAGGCGAGGTCCAGCAAGACGACCTTGTCGCCCCGGAGCTCGGGGTGCGCGACCAGCGCTGCGACGGCATCGGGCTCGGCGCCGGCCTCCCAGGACTCCTTGACGGCTTGGGCCACGAGCTGCCGCGCGAACGGCTCCGAATGGGCCAGCGCGTTCATGACGGTCCCACTTTCCGGCGCAACTCCTGGAGGACCCGCTGGAGGAGTTTGGGGTGCATGCCGAGCACCGCCGCGATCTCGCCCTTGTCGTGGCCCCGGCGCAGCATCTCCAGGGCGCGTTGAAATTCGGGCGGTTGCCCTTCGAGGAGGTGCTCCCGCAACTCGCTGGCGATGGCGAGCTGACTGGGCGAGGGCCCCCGGACGTGGAGTTGCTCCCCGAGGGCCGTGTTCTCGCCGCGCCGCGCGTCGAGCGATTGCTCGCGCGTGAGGTCGCGCTTCTGCGTGCCGAGGCCCTTGCGCGCCTGATCGACCACCTTGTTGTGGGCGGTGCGCGCGAGGAACTTGATCAGCGCATCGGGTGTCTCAAAGGTGTATTCTCGGGCCGGGACGTCGAAGAACGAGGCCCAGACCGACTGGACGAAATCGAACGAGTCGAATTGCGAGCGCATGCGCTGGTGCAGCGCATGGCGCACCACGAGGCGCACCTTGTCGCTGTACTGATCGTAGACCTGGCGCGCCGCGTCCTGACAACCGGCGCGGACGCGCTCCATCAACGCCTCAAACTCATTCACGGGCTCGGCCATGCGCGCCTCCGGCTGCGGAGAGGGGCTCGGGCAGATGAGACGGGGCGAATGCCCCTTTAGATTAGATGGGAAGGGTGGGGGGCAGCAAGAGAAAAACCAGATGGGCGTCGGCGCTGCGCCGCTCAAACGGTCATCGCGCGGGTGCGCTTCGTCGAGGCCTGCGTCGCCTGGGCCTGCATCTCGCGCTGGATGCTCTCGCGGATCGCGAGGAAGCCGCGCGCGAAGGTCGGGTCGAACTGCTGCCCCGCCTGCTTCTCGATCTCGGCGAAAGCGACCGTGGCCGACATCCCCTTGCGGTAAGGCCGATCCGAAGTCATCGCGTCGAAGGCGTCCGCCAGCGCGACCACGCGCGCCAGGTGCGAGATCGCCTCCCCGCCAAGCGCGTCGGGGTAGCCCCGGCCATCCCAGCGCTCGTGGTGGTTCCGGACGATCGGCAGGATCGGCCACAGGTCGGGGACCGTCGCAACGATCTCGGCGCCCTTGACCGTGTGCAGCTTCATCGCCTCGAACTCTTCGGGGGTCAAGCGATCCGGCTTGCGCAGGATGGCGTCGTCGATGCCGATCTTGCCGATGTCGTGCAGGGGGGTGCCGATCCGAATCAGATCGACGTCGGCTTGCGGGAGGTTCAGGTGCTCCGCCAGCAGGATGGAGTAGGTGCTGACGCGGAAGGTGTGCCCGCCCGTGTACTCGTCGCGCAACTCGACCGCCTGGGCGAGGATGGTAATCGTGTCGAGGAACAGGTCGCGCTGCTTGCGCAGGAGCTGGGCGCACTCGATGCCGGCCGAGACGTGGGCGGCCAGGGCGTCGGCGAGGTGCAGTTCCTCCATGGTGAACGGCTTCTGCCAGGGGCTGCGGTCGAGGTGCAGCACGCCCAGCACCTTGCGCGGGGTGCGCAGCAGCACGCACAGCACCGAGGCCATCGTGCCTTCCGCGATGCTCTTGGCCATCGCCAGCTCGGGGTCTTCCTCGACGCGGTGGCACAGGATCGACTCGCCGCGGCTGACGCAGCGGTTGGCCAGGCTCTGGCTGAACTGGAAGCGCCCGCCCGCGTCGCTGCGCCCGCCCAGCGCCGCGCGCGGCTCGGCTCGGCCCGAGACCAGGGCACGCAGCTTCAACTTGTTCTCGGGGCCCTCGGCCAGAACGATGGCGCCGCGCTGGGCGTCGAGGACGCCGACGGCGTCGTTGAGGACGGAGTTGAGGAGGTCGTCTTCTTTTTCGAGGTGGACGAGGTGATGGCCTGCCCGGAGCAGGGCGAGGAGTTGTTCGCCGGCGCGCGGGCACCGATTGCTGTCGAAGGCGAGCCCAACCATCGCCTCGTCCCAGGTGGCGCGGGCAGTGCCCGCCACGCGCATCGCCTCCTGAGCGGCCACCGGGTCGGCCTCGACCTCCGCGTCTTGCAGCGCCTCGACGACGACCGCGACCTCGCCGAACTGAAGCAGGTCGCGCACGCGCAGCGGCCACTGGCCGTTGCCCAGCCGGGCCCCGTTCAGCCGGGTGCCATTGGTGCTCCCGAGGTCGCGAACGCGCCAGCCCCGGTCGGTGGCGCGGACCTCGGCGTGGTAGCGACTGACCGAGCTATCGTCGAGGACGATCTCGAGCGACTCGAGTCGGCCGACCCGCAACAGCTCCGTTGCTTCCCACGTGTGGCCCTTCAGGGCCCCGTTCATGCCACGCAGGCGGATGGTCCGCTTCATCTGATCTCCCTTGCCCCAATCTCAGCCGTCTGGCCGCTGGCCACCAAGGGCGGGCCCTTTTCGATCGCAACTATAGCTCGAAGATTGGCCCACGGCGCGGGAGACCGCGAAACGACAAGCAAGAAGCGCGGAAGTTCCGTCAGGGCACCACCAGCACCTTGCCCACCAGCGTCCCCGCTCCCTGGAGCGTGTTCTCCTCCAGGAACCGATGCGCGGCGGCGGCCTCCGCGAGGGGGAAGGTGCGCCCGACGGGCGGCTGCAGTTTCCCCTCCGCGAGCCAGCGCCCAATGTCCTCCGCGCAGCGGCGCTGCTCGGTCGCCGTGGCGTTGAACATCGCGAAGCCGAACAGCGACAGCCCCTTGACGTAGAACGGGCCCACCGGAAACACGGGCCGCGCCGCCCGGCCCGCGATCAACACGATGCGGCCGCGCTGGGCCATCAGGTCCACCGTGCGCAGCAGGTCCGGCTCGCGCTGCGTCTCGTACCAGACGTCCACGCCCCGGCCGTGCGTGAAATCGCGCACCCCCGCCGCCACGTCGTCCGTCTTGTAGTTCAGGGCTCGATCGGCGCCCCACTTGCGGCACAGGGTTGCCTTCTCCGCCGACCCGACGGTGGCGACGACCTGCGCCCCGACCGCCTTCGCCATCTGCACGACCATCGAGCCGACCCCGCCCGTCCCGCCGTTGACGAAGACCGTCTCCCCCGCCTGAAGGTTGCAGGCGCGGAACAGCCCGAGGTGCGCGGTGATGCCCGTCAACGCCGCCGCGGCCGCGAGGGCGTCCGCGACGCCCGCCGGGGTCGGGTAGAGCCAATCTTCGTGGACGCAGGCGAGCTCGGCGGCGGTCCCCTGCCGGCCCAGCAGCCCCTGGTTGGACCCCCACACGCGGTCGCCGACTCGGAAGCGCGAACGCTGCGGCCCGACCGCCTCGACGACCCCGGCGAGGTCGGAGTTGACGACGAAGGGCTTCGGCAACGACGTCGCCACGGTGCCCGAGCGCACGTACAAGTCGATGGGATTGAGGCCGGAGGCCTTCACGCGGACGAGGGCCTCGCCTTCCTTGGGCACAGGCGTTGGCAACTCGCCGAAGCGGATCGCGTCGGGGGTGCCCGGCGCGTCGATGTAGGCGGCTTTCACGGTTCGATTGGTCCCCGGAGGCTCGTGGCGTTGCAAGGTGGTTCGGAGAGAGGACGGGCAACTCCCTCGCCGTGGAGGAAGATAGCAGGGCGCAACGACGCTCGCAAGGGCCGGCCTGTCTCGCCTGTTGGACGTTTGGGCGAGGCCAGGGCTTGGGGCGGTCCCCCGGCGACCGCTTCTTCAAAACAGGAAATACCGCTGCGCCATCGGCAACACCTTCGCCGGCTCGCACACCAGTTCCTGCCCGTCGCACCAAACGCGGTAGGTGTCCGGATCGACGCGAATCTCCGGGGTGGCGTCGTTGTGCTTCATGTCCTTCTTGCCGATGCTGCGGCAGTTGGCCACCGCCACCAGGGGGCGCTCCAGTCCGTAGCGGGCCCCGATCCCGGCCGACAGGCTGGCCTGCGAGACGAACGTCAGACACGAGCGCGTCAGCGCCTTGCCGAACGCGCCGAACTGCGGGCGCGAGTAGACGGGCTGGGGCGTGGGGATGCTGGCGTTGGCGTCGCCCATCTGGGCATAGACGATGAAACCGCCCTTGAGCACCAGCTCCGGCTTGACTCCGAAATAGGCGGGCCGCCACAGCACGAGGTCGGCCCACTTCCCCGGCTCGACGCTGCCGACCTCGTGGGCGATGCCGTGCGCGATCGCCGGGTTGATCGTGTACTTGCTGACGTAGCGCTTGGCGCGAAAGTTGTCGTTGCGCTCCCCGTCGCCGGGCAGCGCGCCGAACTGCTCCTTCATCTTGTGGGCGGTCTGCCAGGTGCGAATGATGACCTCGCCGACCCGGCCCATCGCCTGCGAGTCGGAGCTGAACATGCTGATGGCGCCGCGGTCGTGCAGCATGTCCTCGGCGGCGATCGTCTCGGGCCGAATGCGGCTCTCGGCGAAGGCGACGTCTTCCGGCACCGAGCGCGACAGGTGATGGCAGACCATCAGCATGTCGAGGTGCTCGTCGATGGTGTTGACCGTGAACGGCCTCGTCGGGTTGGTGCTCGATGGCAGGACGTTGGGAAAGGAGGCGATCTTGATGATGTCGGGCGCATGGCCGCCGCCGGCGCCTTCGGTGTGGTAGGTGTGAATGGTACGGCCCTTGAAGGCGGCGATGGTGTCCTCGACAAAGCCCGACTCGTTGAGCGTGTCGGTGTGAATGGCCACCTGCACGTCGTGGCGGTCGGCCACGCCGAGGCAGCAGTCGATGGCAGCGGGAGTGGTGCCCCAGTCCTCGTGCAGCTTGAGGCCACAGGCGCCAGCCTCGACCTGGGCGTCGAGCAGCTCGGGCCGGCTGGCGTTGCCTTTGCCGAGGAAGCCGAGGTTGATCGGCAGGCCCTCGGCGGCCTGGAGCATGCGTTCGAGGTTCCAGGCGCCGGGCGTGCAGGTGGTCGCCCAGGTGCCGGTGGCGGGGCCCGTCCCCCCGCCGAGCATGGTGGTGACCCCGGAGGCCAGCGCCACCTCGACCTGTTGCGGGCAGATGAAGTGCACGTGCGTATCGACGCCGCCCGCCGTGCAGATCAGGCCCTCGCCCGAGATCACTTCCGTGCCGGGGCCGATGACCAGGCGCGGATCGACGCTCGGCTGAACGTGCGGGTTGCCCGCCTTGCCGATGGTCACGATGCGCCCGCCGCGGATGCCGACGTCGCCCTTGACGATGCCGGCGTGGTCGAGCACGACCACGTTGGTGATGACAAGGTCGAGGTGCGGCGGGGCCCCCGGTTCCTGCGAGGGACACTGGGCCTGGCCGTCGCGGATCGACTTGCCCCCGCCGAAGACCACCTCCTCGCCGTAGACGGCGTGGTCCTTCTCGATTTCGATGAGGAGGTTGGTGTCGGCGAGGCGGACGCGGTCGCCGACGGTGGGCCCGTAATGTCCGGCATACGCCGAGCGCGACAACTTGACGCTCATGGTTTCCTTTCGTGGAGGCGCTGGAGGCTCGCCTCGCGCTGGCCGGGCTCGTCGAGCGGCCCGGAAACGAGGCCGCTGCCGCCGTGGGCGATGCGCAGCCCGCCGAGGGCGACGAGGCGGACGTCCCGGACCTCGCCGGGCTCGAAGCGCGCCGCCGTGCCGGCCGGCAGGTCGAGGCGCATGCCGTAGGCGGCGGCGCGGTCGAATACCAGGGCGCGATTGACCTCGAAGAAGTGGAAGTGGCTGCCGACCTGCACGGGCCGATCGCCGGTGTTGTTGACGGAGAGGGTGGCGGTGGGCCGGCCCGCGTTGAGCTCGAGGGGGGCCCCGTCGATCAGCAATTCACCGGGAACCATCGGGGCCTCGCAAGGGAATCAGGGGATCGGGTTGTGAACGGTCACGAGCTTCGTTCCATCGGGGAAGGTCGCCTCGACCTGCACTTCGTGGACCATCTCGCTGACGCCGTCCATGACGTCGTCGCGCGAGAGGACGGTGCGGCCGACGCTCATGATCTCGGCGACGCTCTTGCCGTCGCGAGCCAGCTCGAGGAGGTGGCAGGCGATGAGGGCGATGGCCTCGGGGCAGTTGAGCTTGAGGCCTCGCGCCCGCCGCGCCTTGGCGAGCTCGCCGGCGACGTGGAGCAACAGCTTGTCGCGCTCTTGCGGAGTCAGGTGCATGGGGTGGCGCCTCGGGGCCGAGCCGGTTTAGGAGCATTGTCGCGGGAGGTAGGGCCAATGGCAAGCGCGTGCGGGCATTCTCGCAGGGACGTGCGGACACGCGAGTCAGGGCCGTTCCCCCAGACGATCGAGGCTGGACCTCGCCTCCTGCTTCAACAGGGCGGCGGCGTCCCCCTCGGCCAGCCGCCGCAACGCTTTCCGCGCCTCGGGCGTGCCGGCCTGTTCGAGCACCTCGATGGCGCGCAGGAAGCGAGCCTGCTCCAGCACGCCGGGCTGCGTTTTGGGCCGATCGAGCAAGGCCTTCAGCCGGCGCTGAGGTTCGAGGGACTTCGTCTCGGCCAGGGCGTTCTTCAGAAAGCCCTCGATCGCTGGCCCCAGGTCGCCCAGCTCGCGGCTCGCGCTCTCGCGCACCTCGAATTCATCGTCGTCCAGGTCGCGCAGAAGGCGCGCCAGCCGCGCTGGCCCCGCCGGCGCCTTGAGCCGATCCGCGAGCAGGGGCACCGATTGAGCAGGCCGGACCGCCAGCGACCGGATGGCGCGGTGGGCCCGCCTGCCGTCGGCGCCCCCCAGGTCCCGCCAGCAGGCGTCCAGGTCCTTCGCCGAGAAGCGAGTCGGCGGCGGGCGCTTCCCCACCAGGCGCGCCACGTCCCAGACGAGGATCGTGCTGTCGGCCCCGCCCGAGGCCAGCGACTTACCGTCGTCGGAGAACGCCAGCGCCCGGACGGGGCCCCATCGGCCTTGGGCCTGGCCCCGGAGTTGTCCCGTCGTCGCGTCCAGGAAACGGATCGCCCCCTCACCCAACCCTGGACCGGCGCTCGCCACGGCCAGCAACCGGCCGTCGGGCGAGTAGGCCAGCGCCGTCTCGGGCGCTTTCTCCGGGTGGAGGAAGCGGGCGCGCTCCACGCCCGTGGCGGTCTCCCACACCCTTGCCCCGCCGTCCAGGCAAGCGAGCGTCCTCCCGTCCGGCGCGAATGCCAACGTCGCGGGGCCGTCCGCCGAGGCGCCGCTCGCCACCCGGCCCACCAGCTTTCCCGAGACCAGGTCCCAGACGCGGACCGAGCGGGGCCCGCCGGGGAGCCCCAGGCTTTTCTCTGCCGTGGCCAACCGCCGCCCGTCCGGCGAAACGCACAGCCCGACGATCCACCCTTCTCGGGGCACGTCCAGTTTGCGGAGCTCTTTCGCCGACGTCGTGTCGGTCAAGGAGACGGTGCCGCCGAAGCCGAGGACCAGGCTACCGCCGTCGGGCGTGAACAGCATGGGGCAACTGCCGCCGAAGGTCCTTCCCGTTCGTCGCCGCTCCCGGCCCGTGTCCGGGTGCCAGACGAGGATGGCACCGCTCGTGAAGCTCATCGACAAAACCGCAGGTTCCCGGGTCACGGTCAGAGCGGTCACGGCGCTGGGGTGCTCCGCCAGGAGCCCCAGGTGGCGGCCCGAGGTCGTGTCCCAGAGCCGCACGGCGCCGTCGCTCCCGGCCGAAACCAGCCGCCGGCCGTTGGGCAAAAAATGGAGCGCCTCGATGGCCCCCACGTGCCCCTCCCCGCGGTGGAGTTCGCGCTCGCCGGCGAGGCCCCACAAGTGTACGGTGTGGTCCTGCCCCGCCGCCAGGATCGACTTCCCATCGGGGGAGAAGGCGAGCGAGTGGATGGGCCCCGACGCCCCCTCCAGTCGGCGGAGCTCCTTGCCCGTCGCCAGGCCCCAGAGGCGCACGCTCCCATCCTTGCATCCCGCGGCCAGGAATCGGCCGCCCGGCGCGAACGCCAGGCAGCGAACCGTTCCCTCGAAGGCGAAGGCCCCCTCGACGTTCAGCCGGGCGCGATGCTTGCCCGTCCGGGCGTCCCACACGTGGGCCGACGCGCCCCCGGCCGTGGCGGCCAGCAGCTTGCCGTCCGGCGAGAAGGCGAGCGGCGCTCGCGTCCCCGTCCCGATGTTTCCCCGCTGAGGGGCGCTATTCCGTCCTCTCTCGCCGGGTGGCAGCAGGAACGAGCGCACTTCCTTGCCGGAAAGGACGTCCGTCAGGTGCGCCGACGAGCCCTCCCCGCTCCAGGCGAAATGCTTGCCGTCGGGCGCGAAGGCCACGTCGCCCGCCACGGGCGCGGCGTCGTAGCGGCGGAGCTCTTTGCGCGAGGCCACGTCCCACGCCAGCATTTTGCGATCCTGATTGACGGAAATCAGCGTGGCACCGTCCGGCGACAGGGCCAGGCCCACCAGCCCGGCAGGTGCCAGCAGCGGGGCGGGCCTCCTGGCGGTCGCCGCATCCACGAGGTAGACGGCGCCATTGGGCTTGCCCAACACCAGCATCGTGCCGCCGCGGGCGAGCCCGGCAACCACGGCCTCGGCGCCCTCGAACGGCCGCCGGCTCAACTGGCGCCCGGTGGCCGTCCTCCAGGTGCGCAGCGTGCCGTCGCGGCTGGCGCTGCGCACGTCGCCGTTCGGCAGGAACGCGACGGCGGTGACGGGCCCGTCGTGGCGCAAGGCCCGCGTGCCCAGGAGGCACCTCGCCCCGACGGGGAGAGGATTGTCGGGAGGCGCCGCGGCGCGGACGGGGGCTCGGCCCAGCGCCACGGACAGGGCGAGGAAGAGGACGGGGAGCCTGCGACGGAGTGGGATCATGGGGTCACCGTTTCTCGGGCGCCTCGCGGGCTTCTTCCGGGGCGATCAGGCGCACGGCCTGGCGGGCAGCAGGGCGGAGCCGGGGCTCCCGGTCGGACTGCGCCTTGCGCAGCGCGGGCAAGGCGGCCTTGGCCGCCGGGCCCATGCCGCCCAGGGCGCCGGCAGCGCGCAGGCGGACGGGCAGAGGCCCCGGTTGCGCCACGACCTCGACCAGCACGTCGATCGACGCCCGCCGGTCGCCCGCGATGCGGGCCAGGGGCTCGGCGGCGGCGATGCGAACGCGAGCGTCCGGGTCGCGCAGGGCCTTGCGCAGGTGAGGGACGGCTGCCCGCGCGTCTGGGCCGAGCGTTCCGAGCAGGTCGCAGGCGAGCAGCCGGATCGCGGCGAACCGATCGCGCAGCCCGGCCAGGAGGGCGGCCCGGGCCTCCTTGTCGTCCGGCTCCAGGGCCCACAGCGCTCGAGCCGCGTGCAGGCGAACGTGGGGAGCGTTCAGGAGCGCGCGGGCGACCGGGGCGCCCTCGCGCCGGCCCCGCCGCGGGTCGATCCGCCCCAGCACCTCGGCAGCGCGCAACCGGACGAACGGATCGGGCGCCTTCAGGAGCTCGCACAGCCCCGGGACGGCCGCCGCCCCTTCGGGCCCGATCTCGGCAAGGTAGTGGAGGACAGCATCGCGGCTCGCGGGGCCGGCCTCCTTTAGCACCTCGACGAGGGGAGGGACCACGTCCTTCTTCGGGGCACGCAACCACCGCAATGCGTAGACCGCCTCTCCACGCAGGTTGTCGTCTTTCTGCTTCAGGGCCGCCAGCAGGGCGAGGATTGCCGCGTCGCGCCCGGACACCTTTCCCTCCGCCGACCAGGCAACGTGGCCGAGGGCCTTCCCGGCCTCGCGGCGCACCGTCGGGTCTTTGTCGTCGAGCAGGCGGACCAGGGCCGGGACCGCCTGCTCCGCATCGGCCCCCATGCGCCGGACGAGTTGGAGCGCGGGCGAGCGCGTGTCCGGGCTTCCGAGGAGCGCCGCCAGCGAAGGCCCGAGTTGCTTGTGATGGCGCTCGACCTGCCACAGCAGTTCGAGCCCGCGCACGCGCACGCGGGCGTCCTCGTCTTTCAGCGCCGCCAAGGCGACGGGAAGGACGGCGCGCGGTGCGGCCTCGAGCTGGCCCAGCGCCTCCAGGCTGTCGAGGCGGACGGCCACGTCGCGGTCCCCCGCCGTTTCGATCAGGCGGGGCAGGGCCGAGCGGCCTCCCGCCCCCAGCCGGCCCAGGGCCACGCGCGCTGCCCGGCGCACGGCCGGGTCGTCGTCCTGGAGCCGGGCCAGGAGAAGGGGCGCACTGGCCGCGGCGCCGGCCGGGCCGATCCCGCCCAGGGCCTCGCAGCCGGCGGCCCGAACGCGCGGTGTGGCGTGGGCCAGCAACGGCGCCAGAAGCGGCACGGCGTCTGGGCCCATCCTGCCCAGCGCATCGATGGCCGGTTGGCGGGCGCTGGCGGGCGCGGTCTCGTCGCGGAGGAGGTCGCACAGGGGCGGCAGGGCAGCCGTGCCGATCCGGCCGAGGGGCTCGGACAGTTCCGCGACGACGGGGCCTTTTACGGAGCGCAGCATCTGGACCAGGCGCGGTGCCGCCTCCTTCGCCGCCGGGCCGAGGCGGCCCAGCCCCCGGGCGGCGGCCGGCCACTCGTTCGGGCGATTCTCGCGCAGCGCCGCCAGATAGACAGGCCGGACCTCGTCGGCACGTCCCTCGATCGCCCAGAGCGCGTCGGCCGCCCCTACCTGCAGGACCGCGTTCTCGTACTTGAGGGACTCGCGCAGCAGCGGCAGCGCCGCCCGCGGGCGCCGTTCGTCGGAAATCACCAGTTGGAACACCTCGTGCCGCTGGACGGCGTCCCCGTGCCGAGCGGCCCACAGGAGCGGCACCATCACCGCGTCGGTGGTCTGGCCCACCAGCCACAGGGCTCGGGCTGCCCCAACCCGGACGCGCTGGTCGTCGTCCTTCAGGCGCCCGCTGAGCGCGGGGACCATCTCCTCGGCACGCGGCCCCAGCTCGGCCAGGGCGGTCACGGCGTTGCGGCGCCGGCGCACGGCCTTGTCGGCGAGGGCCTCCCGGAAAGCGGGCGCGGCGGCGGGGCCCATGACGCGGAGGGCGGCGACGGCCCGGAAGCGGGTGAAGGGCGGGAAGTCGAGATCGTCCACGAGCTCGAGCACGGCCGAGGCGGCGGGCGCGGCCGCCGGGCCCATCTGGAGCAACGCCTGTAGCGCCTGTCCCCGCGCCAGGGGCCCCGGGGCGCGCAGCTCCTCGGCGAGGGCCGCCACGGCCGGGCCCGTGCGCCCGTCGATGCGCCACAGGGCCAGGGCGGCGCGGCGTCGGGCGTCGGGCGGGCCGGCCCGCAGTAGCTCCTCCAGGGCCGGCACCGCCTGCCGGGCGACGGGGCCGGCATCGGCCAGCACCTCGATGGCCTCGTCGCGCGCCAGCACGTCCTTGGCCTGGAGCTCGCCGAGCCAGTGCCGCAGGGGCTTGCCTTCGTAGAGCGGCGCGGCGCGAGGCGGAACACCGGGCGCGGCCGCACGCACCGGGGCCACTGCCAGCGACAGGGCCAAAGCGAGCAGGAGGAGGCGGAACGGGCTCATGGGGCTCGACGCCTTTCGCTGAGCGTTCGAGGGTTCGACAGCGCGAAGAGGCGAAGCGCCCAGCATAGCAAGCGGCGAGGGAGGCTACGTAGTGAAATCTCGCCAGGCCGCGTCCTCGGAGCGCGAATCAGTACCGCTTGATGAAAGCGTCTGGTCGTAGCCGTTTCAACTTCGCAGCCCCCGCCTCGGTGACGCCCGTGCCTCGAACGTCTAGCTGGCGGAGGTTCACCAGCCCTTCGAGCTCGCGCAGCCCGGCGTCGGTGATCTTCGTGCCTTTCAGGTCGAGCTCTTCCAGGCTCGTCAGTCCCTTCAGGCGCGCCAGGCCGGCGTCGGCGATCCCCGCGTCCTCGGCCCGGAGGACCGTCAGTCGTTTCAGCGCGCTCAACCGGGCGAGGCCGGCGTCGGTGATGCCCTTCGGCAGCGCGAGCACCTCCAAGTGCATCCACCCCTTGATCCCGTCCAGGCCGGCGTCTGCCACCGCAAGGCCAGACAGGTCGAGCTCCTTCAGGGCCGTCGCGTTGTTCAGCCCCGCCAGCCCGGGCCCCTTCACGTGCTTCAGCGCAGCGAGGTTGATCGACCGCAGGGCGGTCAGCTTCGCAAGGCGCAGCAGCCCCGCATCGGTGATGCGATCGGGCAGGTTCAGGGAGCGGAGCTGGGTCAGGTCGCTCAGCCCGGCCAGCCCGGCGTCGGTCGCCCCCGTGGAGCTCAGATGCAGTTCGGTCAGTCCTTTCGCCCCGCGGAGGTGCGCCAGGCCCGTGCCGGTCAACTTCTCCAGGTCGTTCACCTCCAACGAGGTCAGCCTGGTCAGGGCGGAGAGGTGCGCAAGGCCCGCGTCCGTCAGCTCGTTGCCGGACAGGTTCAGGCGCTTCAGGTTGGTCAGCGCCTTCAGGTGGGCCAGCCCCGCGTCGGTGGCTTGCGTCCGGGAGACGTCGAGCTCTTCCAGGCCCGTCAGCCCGCTCAGGTGGGCGAGCCCGGCGTCGCGGAGGTCGCAGCCATCGAGGCCCAGGCGGCGGAGCCGCTTCATGCCTTTCAGCTTCGCCAGCCCGTCGCCGTCGAGGCCGCCCCCGACGCTCAACTCCGTCAAGGCCGGGAACCGCGTCAGGACTTCCGGCCCCTCGGCCTCTCCGGGCACGAACCGCAGGCGGAGCGATCGAAGTTTTTTCAGCCCGACCAGCGGCCGAAGGCTTGCCGCGTCGAGGGAGGGCTCGTCGAGAGAGAGCTCCTCCAGCCGGGACAGTTTCGCGAGGACGGCGAGCCCCGGGCCGGTCAGTTCCCGGCAATCCGACAGGGCCAGCGACGTCAGGTGAGGGAGGCCAGCGATGGCCTTCAGGTCAGCGTCGCGGAGGTCGGAAGCGTGGATCGCCAGCGATCGGAGCGACTTGCCCCGGGCCAGCGCATCCACCGCGGCCTGCGGGATCGCCTCCGCGCGTTTGAGCGCGAGCGAGCGCAACTCTGGGAGGCCCGCGAGGGCAACCAGCGCCGCGACCGAGTCCGGGCCTCCTGGCAGCTCCAGTTCGACGCGGACGCCATCGCCCTCCGGTTCCACGATCGCGCCGAGACGGAGCGCGGGGGCGAGCGCCTGCTGGAGGCGGTCGTTCCGAAGCGCCGCCACGTCGAGCAACTCGAGCCAGGCGCCTGGAAACGTCCCCCGTTCGACCGCCAGCACCTTCCCGTCCGGCGAGAAGGCGAGCGGCCCATTCCCCCCGAACGTGCGGACCAGCTTGCCGGTCTTGGTGTCCCACAGGCTGACGACGCCACCCGCAGCGACCGCGAGCAGGCCGTCCGCCGAGAACGCGACCGCGCGGATGTTGGGGCTATCGACCGTCAGCAAGTGGCGCCTTTTGCCGCTTTTGAGGTCCCAGACCGCGACGTCCTTCAGCCCGAAGGTCGAAAACCCGCCCCCCGCCGCGACCAGCGTGCCGTCCGGCGAGACGGCCACGCACGTGACCTCCTCCGTGTGCTCGAGCTTCGGGCGCTCGGCCCCGGTCGCCACCTCGAACAGCCTCACCCCGTCGTGGTACGACCCCACCACCAGCAGCTTGCTGTCGGGCGAGAAAATCAGGCTGTCGATCAGCGAGCCGCCGCGGGCCAGTTTCTTGACGAGCGCCCCCGTCCGGGCGTCCCAGAGGAACAGTTCCGTCGTGAAAACTCCGCCCGTACCGGATGCCACCCACCGGCCGTCCGGCGAGAAGGCGACGCAGCGGACGAAGCCCTCGTGCCCTTTGAGTCGGCGTTCTTGCTTGCCCGTCTCCAAGTCCCACAGCCGGAGTGTCGCGTCGTAGCAGCCCACCGCGAGCCGCTTCCCGTCCGCGGAGAGGGCGTAGTGAACGTTCTCTCCGGCTCGCACCGCGAGCGCCTTGATCGCTTTGCCCGAAGTCGGGCCCCAGACGACCACCTCGTACCTCTCGTCCGCCGAGACCAGCCGCTTCCCATCTGCCGAGAACGCACAGAACGTCGGGTGGCCGCGGTGGCCTTTCAGCACGGCCCGCGCCGGGGCGTACGCCGGCGGGAGGGCAGCCTCGGGAGGATCGCGGACCACGTCGGTGCGGCCGACGAGCGCTTCCCGGGTCAGGGCGGCCGTCTCCCACAGGCGGAGCCCCTTGGTCTTTTCGGTCAGGAACGTCTTCCGGTCGGGGGTGAAAGCGGGAGGCGTAAAGGAACTGCCCCCCCGCCGCGAGCCGAGCCGTTTTCCGGTCCCGGCGTCCCAGGCGATGAACGTGCCTTGTTCGTCCACCGTCAGCACCGTCCGGGCATCGGACGCAAAGCACGCCTCGCTGGGGCGCTCGGCATGCCGGAACGTGGCGACCTGCTTGCCATCGACCGCGTTCCACAGGCGCGCCGCCCGGTCCGGCCCGTTGCGACTGACCGTGAGGATGCGGCCGCCGTCGGGAGAGAAGGCGACCGTTGGGATCGCCCCCTCGTGGGCCGGGACCGTCCAGGCCGCCCGGCCCGTCTGGGCATCGGCTCGGGAGAGCGTCGGGCCGGCGGCAAAGGCCAGCGCCTTGCCGCTCGGGTCGAACACCAGGGCGGTCACCGTCCCTCGCTGCTTCTCCGAGAAGAGGCGCCGAGGCCTGCCGCCATCGAGGGCCCAGACCTCGAGCCAGGGCCCTCCTCCGACCGCCAGCCGCTTCCCGTCGGGGCGGAAGGCAAGACAGCTCACCCCATTGGCCTCTTGCAGGTCGAGCGTCTCCTTGGGGGCGCCGGAAGCGGCGGCAACGAGGGCCACCTTGTTCCCCGACTTGCCGAACGCCAGCAGGCTGCCGTCCACGGAGAAGGCAGGCGCGCTGACGCGCTCGCCGGGGGCCGACCAGACAACCTTGCCCGAGGCGAGCTCGCGCAGTTCGATGCCTTTCTCCGTCGCTGACGCTGCCCTTCCCCCGCCTGGTGCCAGGGCGACATAGTGCTGGCGCTCCTCGCGCGGGAACGTCCGCTTCTGGAGGCTGCGCGACAGCTCCCACACCACCACGCCCCGCGAGGAGTTCGGGGCGCCGGCGAGCAACGTCCCGTCGGGGGAGAAGGCCAGGTCGTTGAGGTTTCCGATGTAACCGTGGGGCCCGTACAGAGTGTCGTGCTCGGCCCCGGTTTTCACGTCCCACAGGGTGACGGAGCCGCCCCCGGCGGCCACGAAATTCCCGGACGGGGAGAAGGCGACCGCGCTCAACGAGCGCCCGTCGCCCTTCAGGGCCTTGATTTCGACGGCCTTCTCAAGGTCCCAGAGCTTGAGCAGGCCGTCGTTGGACGCGACTGAGGCGAGCGTCTTGCCGTTCGGGGACAGGGCCAGGGCGCGGATCGCCTGTTGGTGGCCTCGGATGCGCTTCCTCTCCTTGAGCGTCTCCCCGTCGAGGAAGACCAGGCTCCCGTCGTCGGCGCCGACCACGACGGTCTTGCCGTCCGGGCTGGGGACGAGCAGGCGCTCCAGGCGGAGGTCGGCGATCTTGCCGGAAGTCGCCTTGCGCGCCCCGGTGGTCGCGTCCCAGCGCAGCACTTTGTTCTCGGAGTGGGACGTGAAGAGCGTTTTGCCGTCTCCCGTGAAGGCGACCCCGCGGAGGTAGTCGGGCACCTTCAACCGCCTGCGAACGGTGGCCGTCGGCAGGTCCCACAACCAGACTTCGCTAAAGTGGCGACCCGGAGACGCCAGCGTCCGCCCGTCCGGGGATAGGGCCACGTGCCCCGTGCCGACGTACGATTCCTTGGCGGACGCGAACACGGGCAGGCGGTGGGCCTCTGCGCCGGTGCGGACGTCCCAGACGAGGACGGCCACCCCGCGGCCGTTGCCCACGAGCCGGAGGCCATCGGGGGTGAAACAGACCGAGTCAAACGTGTGCGTGCGGGCGCCGAGCCGGGCGCGGAAGGCGCCCCCGAGAGTTTGGCCGACCGCCAGGTTCGGCGCCGGCTCGCGAAGCTTGGCCGGCGGGCCGAGCGTCAACGCCTTCGCGGGCGCGTCTTTTTCGCCGGGCGGGGACAGTCCTTCCGCGACGGGAGCAACTTCCTCCGCGCCGCCAACTCTCGGGGCGCTGCGCGAACACCCCGCGGCGAGCGCCAGAAGCGCTGCGAGCGACCAACCCAGCTCGCGCCGGCGAATCGGGAAGAGCGACATGGGGAGTTCTCCTCGCCGGCGACGCAGGGCCGATTTGGTGGGATCGATGGCCGGACTTACGACGGGGACGAGGTCAACGTAGGATGGCAGGGCGTTTCTTCAAGGGGATGGTCCGCAAGAGAGGCCGGACACAAGGCCCTGTTCGCGAGGCCCCCAAACGCCGGGAGCAGGCATCCCCGGCACTCACTTTCCCGTTGGCGCCCCTCCCTCAAACCGGCCGCAACCGCTTCTCGATCTCTTCGGCGGCGAAGACGGCGATGCGGCACTCGCGATCTTGGTAGCCGTAACTGATGATCCATTGTCCGTCGCGCAGCAACGCGCCGCAAGGAAAGACGACCGACACCAGGCCGGGGGGCCGGTCGTGTTCGTCGGGCAACAGGATCGGTGTCTCGGCGGCGCGGCACATCTCGAAGGGGGGCCGCGCCGCGAACGTGTACACGCCGGTGGAATACTCCTTCTGCCCGTCGCGCTCCTTGACGCAGTGGAAGAAGTGGTAGCGTTCGTCGCCGACGCGCACCGGGGGGGCCCCGCCTCGGAGGTGGCAACCCGGCCAGGCCAGCCGCGCGGCCGTGTGGGCCACTTTTTCCGCCTTGCCGCCGCGATGACGGAGGACCACGTGCGGGCTGACGGTGTAGACGGAGTAGAGCTCCCCCTCGTGCTCGAAGAATTGCCAGTTCTTCTCCTGCACCGTCCGCGCCGCGTACTCGGGCAGCCACACCTCCTCGACCTCGCCATCGTCGCCGAGCCGGCAAACCATCTGATGGACGTGCCAATCTCTCCCATCGTGTTCGACGCCGATGAACGCGCAGTGGAGTTGGCCGCCGAAGAAGAACAGGCGAGGGTCCTCGCACGCGGCGGAGGCGCGGGGGTGGACGATGGACAGCCGGCGCGTCCAGCGCGGCTGATAGTCGGGGCCGAGCTCGGAGAGGGCGACCCCGGCGCCGGTCTCGCGGTCGCGGGAGGCGAGCAGGAGGAGGCCCTCGTGCTGGACGAGGGAGCAGTTGAAGTGTCCAGGCAGGCCGATCCTCACCACCTTTTCGGGGACGAGAGCGTTGCCGCCCCGAGAGCCGGGCCCTGCCGCCGTGGTCAAGTCGGCCAGCCAGCCCCAGCACTCGCGCTCCAGGGGGAGGTGCGGGCAAAACGCCGGGCCCGAGTAGGCTTGCGGAGTGCTGAAGGGCCCCGCCATCCAGCGGAACTTGTCGGCGCAGCGGTGAACGAAGAGCGGCAGGCCGTCGGGGCCGGGGTGCAGGTAGGCAACCTCCGCCCACGAGGCTTGCGGTTGCCACAAGACGAACGGCGGGCCGCAGCGGGCCCAGGCCACCTCGAAGGTGTGCTTGTCGCCGTAGCCGTACTGGTAGTAGTAGTCGGAGTGGTCGTTGTAGAACCAGGCGAGGTTCAAGGGCCGCCAGCACAGCCGCTTGTTGACGACGTACTGCCCGCTCTCGATGGAGCCCGGGCGGCGTGGGCTGGCCACGCCAAACGCGGCCCAGCGGAGGCGGAGGTCGGTCGTCGCCACGTCGGACCAGAAGATGGCCCCGGCGGCGCGGTAGTCCTCGAGGTCGAAGAGGAAGTCGGGGGGGCGGCAGGGGTAGCAGTCGGCGTCGAGGAACAGGGCCTCCTCGAAGGGGCTGTGCAGGGTGGCGAACACCTTGAGCTCCCAGCCGCCGAGCCGGCGGGCGGGGTGGCGCTGGCGCACCGTCTGGGCATCGACGCACTCGACGCCGTAGGGCGCCAGGAGCGCCTGCCAGCGCGCGGGCAACTCCTGTGCCCCCAGGTGCCAGACCTGGATGGGAAGTTGCGAGCCGAGGTGGCGCAGGGCGCGAACGGTGACGTAGAGCGACGGGAAGTAAGGGCCCCCGCCGGCGAGGACGATACCGCGGCCGCGGTAGCGAGTGGTGGGGTAGTTCTCGAGGGCGGCGAGGTGTTCGTCGGCGCGCTGGCGCATCTCGCCCGAGCTGGGGCCGAACGGGTCGCGGGCCAGATAGTCGGGGCAGCGGGCACAGCAGCGGGCGCCCGGAACGTCGTCGCAGCGGGCAGGGGCGCAGAGCCCGTGCTCGGCGCAGGAGAACGCGTCGGCCGAAGCAGCGGCGCCGAGGTGGACGCAGGGCAGCGCCGGCGGCAGAGGGAGCGGGGGGGCATGATCGACGAAGAAGCAGCCCGCGCAGTCCTCTGCGCGGACCAGGTTGGGGGGATCGAGGAACTTGACCGACTCGCAGACGTAGCGATCCTGGCGGCGCTCACCGCGCCAGCGACACGGGGGCAGCGGAATCATGGCGGTCTCACGGGGCAGGGGAGACGGTGGCGGTCGAGGGCCAGGGCGCGCCTTCGCCGGCCCCGGAGTCGAGCTGGAGCGCGAGCGGGAACGCGGAATCGTTGTCGCCGGCGCTGTTGAGGCGGTAGCGGACGATCTCGATCCGCCCGCGGCGGAGGAGGAGTGCCCAGGTGGTGCCGTCGCACTTTTGCAGCACCCAGAAGGCCGGGGCGCTGTCGGCGCCGAAGGCGAGGGGAGCGCTGAACCAGCAGCCGGCGAAGTGCGGGCCGCGCGAATAGACGAGCGTGGTGGGCTGGTCGGGGCGATCGCTGCCGGCGCGGGCGGAAGGGCCAAACTGGAGGCGGAGGGCCACGGGGGTTGGCTCGCCCGTTGCGTAGCCCTCGCCCGGCTGCGTCGAGGCCAGGAAGGAGCCGGAACCGGAACCGCCGCTCCAGGCGATGAAGTCGTTGCTCAGGGAGCCTTGGAAGACGCTGCCCAGGAACCCCTGAACGGCGACCGTCTTGTTGTTGTTTGGGGGCTTGACGGAGGGCACGGCCCCGACGGGGAAGCGAGCCGAGAAGAGGTTGGTGGTGCCCTGGCGGAGGAGGGGCCCGGTGCTGATGAAGACACCGGGGAGGCTGCCGATCTCGCTGAGCGTGGCGCTGTAGCGGTCGTTGCCGGCCAGGTCGCGTACCCGCACCAGGATCGTGCCGAGGCCGTCGGGCACGACCACCTCGTCGAGGTCGGGCGTCTCGATCTGAAAGCCCCCGGTCCGGACCGTCGTTGGGGGTTGCGGATTGTTCGCCACGAGATCTCCTTCGGGGCCGAGGCCCTCACTTGGCGGAGTGCGCGAGGAAGCGGAGGTTGCTGAAGGTCGCGTGGTGCGACAAGGAAATCGCGCCGAGCGCTCCCTGATAGGGGAGGGCCGCGTAGGTTTTGTTCGCCGCGTCGGAATAGAGTTTTGTCAGTTCCACCTGTCCGAGGACGGCGCGGGAGAGCCGACCTCCCTGCACGGAGATCGCGAGGATCTTTTCACCCTGATGGAGCGGGACGTCGTGCTTGCAGCTGTAGTGGGCGCTGGTTTGCATCTCGCCCAGCGCGTCGTAGTGCAAGGCGGCCTTGCCGCGCCGGACCGACAACAGGTCTTCCCCCTGCGGGCCTGTCCGGTGCCAGATCACGAGCATCTGGAAGCGGGCGAACACTTTGTCGGGCGCCTTGGCGCCCCTGAGGGCTGCGTCTTCGCGGTAGCCCCAGAACAGGCCGACCTGGCCCATCCAGGGGGCCTGCGCGATGCCGGCCTCGAAATCGTAGCGGGAGCGGGAGGTCGTCCCCGCGGGAAAGAGGAGGGTGCCGGGGCCTTTGACGTCGAGGAGGTGCTGTCCCTGGTCCCAGCGCCATCTCCGCTGGTCGTCCGGGTCGCAGCCGATGGGGATAGGCTGTCGATCGAGCAAGCGGTGATGGGTGCGGGGCTTCAGGTCGTCGAGCGCGACCGGGCCGGGGGCGAGGGCCCGCGGGGCCGTTTCCGGGCCCGGAACGTCGGTCTTGCCGGGCCCGGGGCGGGTCAGGAAGCCTGGAGCAAAGGCCGCCAGCGCCGCGAGGACGCAGGCCAGGAGGCCGAGGCCTATCGGGATGCGCCACCCCCGCCGCTTCGCCGGGGGCTCGGTGGCGGGATCGGTGCGCGAGCTCCTGGGCGTTTCGTGGGGGGGCTGAGTCAGGCGGCTGAGCTCCTCGGGCCACGGGCCGTCCAGCGCCCGGATGGGCGTCTCGGCGTCTTGCTCCCTTCGATCCAGCAGGCGCAGGAGCTGGCACCCGGCGGCGAACGGCGTCAGCGCCTGGGCTACCTCGCGCGCCGACTGGTAGCGCTCGTCGGGGGCCTTGGCGGTCATGCGAAGGAGCACCGCGCCGAGACCTGCGGGGATCGACGAGAGCCCCTCGACCGCGGTCAGGGGGACGTGGCAGTGGGCGAAGAGCTTCTTGGCGGCGCTGTCGTAGCGCGGCCCGCTAAAGGGCGCGCGCCCGGTGAGGAGCTTGAAGAGCGTGCAGCCGAGGGCGTAGACGTCGGCCCGGCCGTCGAGGGGGGCGCCGGCGCCGGCCTGCTCGGGGGCCATGTAGTCGTAGGTGCCCATGGCGCAGCCGTCGGGGGTCCGTTCGAGGTCGTTGCCGTCGGGCTCGCTGAGGCGGGCCAGGCCGAGGTCGAGGACCTTCACGAGGCCCTCGGTGGTCAACATCAGGTTGGAGGGCTTGACGTCGCGGTGAACGACGGTCTGGTGGATGTAGTCCAGCCCCAGGGCGGCCTGGCGGGCCAGCTCGCAGGCGTCGGCCACGTCGAGCCGGTCTCGCTCGGCGAGGAGTCGGGAGAGGTCGGACCCGGTGAGATACTCCATGACGAGGTAGAAGACGCCGTTCCTCTCGCCCGCGTCCATCGCCCGGACGACGTTGGGATGGTCCATCCGGCCGATCGCTTCCATTTCGCGGAGGAAGCGGTGGGTCAGGTCGGTGCTTCTGCCCTGATCGACGCGGAGGGCCTTGATGGCGACGAAGCGCTTGAGGTTGAGGTGATGGCCCTTGAAGACGGTGCCCATGCCGCCCTGGCCGATGGTGCCGAGGAGCTGGTAGCGCTCGAAGAGCACGGGGAACTGGTCGGGGCCCGGGCGCCAGGTGAGCGTGGTGGAGGTCGAGTGGGGACGGTCGAACATGGGCACCTCCCGCGAACGGCACGTCGGCCCGGCCGAATGCCCCTGGTCTCGGGGCCGTGCTGGCGATGCAGGATTCGGGGCCTCGCCAAGCTATTAACTCCCCGGCGGGGAGCGTTGTCAAGGAAAAAGCCCAACCGTGTGTGGGCCCGTTAGCGGCGCGTCGTAGACTCGGTTGGGCCCCCCCCCCTCGGCGGAGCCTCGCGCACCGGGGGGGCGCCCCCGCCCGGCCGCGGCGGCGCCACCAGCGCGCGTGTGGGGG
>JBBSEZ010000069.1:0-28975 GCA_038239195.1 Gemmatales bacterium | reverse complement strand
GTGCCGGATACCTCCTGAATCGCCTGCCCTGCCTCGGTTCGCCACAAAGATGACGACCCGCTTCACCGGGTCGTCGTCCTCCCTGCGCTTTTCTTACCACGTTACCGTTTCACTTCAACGGTTTCCCCGGTGAGCGCATACAGGCGCAGGCGCTTCTGGTACTGCAGCGGGCTCAGCGCCGTCACCCCCTTGAAATGCAGGTGGAAGGCCGACGGGCTCAGCCCCACCTGCCTCGCGAGCGACTCGACCCGGAGGGGCTCGGCGAAGTTTTCCTTCAGCAAGCGGATCGCGCGGGCGATCCTGTAGGCTGGCGCCCCGGCCGAGGCGATCTGCCGCAACCGCGACCCCTGCGGCCCAGTGAGTAGCCGGTAGGTGATCTCGCGGAGCACGAGCGGTGCCAGCGGCGCGGTGTCCGGTGGGGTGTCGAGCAGGGCCACGAGGCGGCTGACAGCGTCCAGAAGCGACATCCCGACCGGGCTCACGGCGAGCCCCCGCGCGGACGGGCCGGTCGGCGGCGCGGCTGCGCCCTCGGCCAGGAGTTCGCCGACCACCGCCGGGTCGAGCGAGATGCGAGCCGCAAGGTACGGGAAGCCCGCCGATGCCTCGACCACCCGGGCCTCGACCGGCAGATCGACCGATACCAGGAGCGACTGGGCTGGGTCGAGGCGATACGTCTCGCCCGCGAGGATCACCTCCTTCGCGCCCCAGGCGACGACACAGACTAGGGTTTTGCACTTCGACGTAACTCCTTAATTTTCGCCGCGGCGCTGACCGAGAAATAAGGACTTACGTCTGCCCCACTGACCGAGGAATAACGACTTACGTCGAAGTGCAAAACCCTAGACAGAGACAAGGCTCGTACACCAAGGCGACAAGGTCCGAGGGGGCCGAGAATCGAGACAGCTTGAGCGCGTGCACCGCCGTGTCGTACACGCCGTCCGCGCCAGTTCGCCGCTCGATCGCGGCCGCGAGTTTTCCCTGGTCGTCCGTCGCCACGTCTACTCCTCCCCCCTCCAGTCGGCCCGCTCAGCCCTTCTTCATTGTACCCGCAACGGGCACCCAGGGTCACGAGCGCGCCGCCAAGTCGTGGAGGATTAGGCTAGCGCACTGGATGATCGTGCTACCGGTGACTCGGCACCCGAGCCTACCATTTATTCGTCGGGCGGCGGCCGAGGACGCGGTCAGGCGAGTTCCGGTCAGGCCGCTTCAGGCTCACGCCGTCGGACGGCGAAGGCGTCGGGCGTGTCCGGCCCTGGAGTTGCACAGGATCGAGTACCAGGAGGCCGGAGCATGGTCCGCCGCACTTTCCTCCGGATCGCCGGAACCGCCGGGCTCGCCGCTCTGGCGGCCATCCTCGCGCGGTCTGTTTCGCCTCCGACCAAAAGACGGGAGTCTCACATGGAGATCAAGAGAAATGGTTCGCAACCGCCCGGCAAGGGGCCGGCCGAGTGGTTCACCGGCACGGTGCGCATCGACCCCCTGTTCCAGGCGAGTGCCCCGGCGCGGGCGGCCGGCGCCAGCGTCACGTTCGAGCCCGGCGCGCGGACGGCGTGGCACACCCACCCGCTGGGCCAGACGCTGATCGTGACGGCCGGCTGCGGGCGAGTGCAGCGCGAGGGCGGCCCGGTGGAGGAGGTCCGGCCGGGCGACGTGGTCTGGTTCCCGCCGGGCGAGAAGCACTGGCACGGCGCCGCGCCGACGACGGCCATGACGCACATCGCCATCCAGCAGGCGCTCGACGGCAAGGTGGTCGAGTGGATGGAGCACGTCACCGCCGAGCAGTACGGCAAGTGACACCGCTCGAGCCCGGATGTCAGAAGTGCGATTGAAGACGCACGAACGTCCCACGACCGCCGTGAGGCGGAAGGCAAACAGGAGCAGACAATGCCGACGAATGAGAAGGGGAGCTTCGCAGGAAAAGTTGCGTTCGTGACCGGGGCCGCGAGCGGCATCGGCCGCGCGGCGGCGCTGGCGTTCGCCCGCGAGGGGGCCAGCGTGGCGGCCGCCGACGTGTCCGAGCAGGGCAACCAGGAGACTGTCCGCCTGATCGAAGAGCAAGGCGGGCGGGCGCTCGCCGTCCGGTGCGACGTGACACGGGCTGCGGAGGTGAAGGCGGCCCTGGACAAGACCGTCGAGGCATTCGGGCGGCTCGACTTCGCCTTCAACAATGCCGGCATCGAGCCGAAGAAGCCGGCTCCGACCGCGGACTACGATGAGGACGAGTGGGACCGCATCTTTGACACCAATCTCCGCGGCATGTTCTTGTGCATGAAGCACGAGATCCCGCTCATCCTCAAGCAGGGCGGCGGCGCGATCGTGAACACATCCTCGGGGGCGGGTGTCGTCGGCATCAAGGGCAGCCCCGCGTACACCGCCGCGAAGCACGGCGTGATCGGCCTCACCCGGGCGGCGGCCCTCGACTACGCCGCTCAGAACGTCCGCATCAACGCCGTCTGTCCCGGCTACATCCGACACCCCGATGATGGGTCGCTTCACCGGGGGCACGCCCGAAGGACGCGCGAAGGTGATCGCGGAGGAGCCGGTCGGGCGGATGGGCAAGCCCGAGGAGATCGCCGCGGCCGTCGTCTGGCTCTGCTCGGACGCGGCCGCCTTCATCATCGGGCACGCCATGGTTATCGACGGCGGCCAAACGGTACAGTGACGGTTACCCACCTGAAAGAACCGAAGGAGAAGCTAATGCCTCACGTCATCGTGAAGCTCTGGCCTGGGAAGTCCGAGCAGCAAAAGTCCCAGCTCGCCGAGGCGATCGCCAGGAACGTCATGGATGTCCTGGGCTATGGCGAGGAGTCGGTTTCGGTGGCGATGGAAGAGGTCGAGCCGCAGGACTGGGCGGAGAAGGTCTACAAGCCCGACGTCGTGAACAAGCCGGAGCAGCTTTACAAGAAGCCAGGATACGACCTGTCTGAATTGCCATGAACGTGAGCATCAAAGAGGAGGTGGAGACAATGCGAGGAGCTGTTCTCTATGGTCCGCGCGACGTCCGATTCGAGGACCGCGAGACACCGAAAGATCGTCGAGCCGACCGATGCCATCGTCCAGATCTCGCTCACGTGCGTGTGCGGGTCGGACCTGTGGCCGTACCGCGGGCTCCAGCCGATCAACGGGCCGACGCCGATGGGGCACGAATACTGCGGCACCGTCGAGGAGGTCGGCAGCGCGGTGCAGTCGGTCAAGCCGGGGCAGTTCGTCATCGGCTCGTTCGCCACTTCCGACAACACCTGCCCGAACTGCCAGTACGGCTACCAGTCGTCGTGCATGCACCGCGAGTTCATCACCAGGGCGCAGGCGCCGGTACTCCGCGTGCCGCTGGCGGACGGGACGCTCGTGCCGACGCCGGGTGTTCCGCCGGACGACCTCGTTCCAAGCCTGCTGGCGGCGTCCGACGTGCTGGGCACCGGCTGGTTCGCCGCCGACGCGGCCAACGTGAAGCCGGGATCCACCGTCGTGGTGGTCGGGGACGGCGCGGTCGGCCTCCTCGGCGTGCTTTCCGCCCGGCAGATGGGTGCGGGGCGGATCATCGCGATGAGCCGACACGAGTCGCGGCAGAAGCTCGCTCGCGAGTTCGGCGCAACCGACGTCGTTGTCGAGCGCGGCGACGAGGGCGTGGCCCGCATCATGGACATGACCAGGGGCGTCGGCGCGGATTCGGTGCTGGAGTGCGTCGGGACCCAGGAGTCGATGATGCAGGCGGTCCGCTGCACGCGCAAGGGCGGGTACGTGAGCTACGTCGGCGTCCCGCACGGGGTCGAGCTGAAGGGCGAGGAACTGTTCTTCGCCCCCGTCCACCTCCACGGCGGCCCCGCGCCGGTGCGGCGCTACCTGCCCGACCTGATCGACATGGTGCTGAGCGGAAAGATCAACCCCGGCAAGGTCTTCGACCTGACGTTGCCACTGGACCAGGTGGCCGAGGGCTACCGCGCGATGGACGAGCGCCGCGCGATCAAAGCGCTGTTGCGCCCGTGAGCCGCTTTGCGCCGTGCGGCCGTAACGAATCGAGAGGAGGACCACCGTGTGCACGTGGCCGGAAGAGGAGCTACGCAAAATCGCGGAGGCCGATGACCTGCACATCGCGCCGTTCCGCGAAGATGGGGCAACGTACGGCACCCCGACGTGGATCTGGCCCGTCGCGGTCGATGGCGACCTCTCCGTGCGCGCTTATAACGGCCAGAGCTCCCGCTGGTACGGGGCCGCGGTGCGGCAGAAAGCGGGTCGCATCACTTCCGCCGGCGTGACCAAGGATGTCACCTTCGAGCCGGTCGATGGGCCCATCAACGACCGCATCGACGAGGCGTACCGGGCGAAGTACCGCGGCAGCCCCTATCTCGGTCCGATGATTGGCGCACAGCAAGCAGAAGCGGAAGGCGCACGGGCAGGCGGTCGAGTACTTGCGCAAGCGGGCGGGCTTGATGAAGTACGGCGAGTGGCGCGAGCAGGACTTGGTGTTGGCCAGCGGGGTGGTGGAAGGGGCGGCGCGCTACGTGATCGGGGAAAGGCTGGACAACAGCGGGATGCGCTGGATCGCGGAGAGGGCGGAGGCGGTATTGCTCCTGCGATGCATCGAGGTGAACGGGGACTGGGACGCCTTCTTCGCCTTCTCGGAAGGACAGGGGCGGGCCGAACTGAAAAACGGCAAGGTGGTGCAAATCTGGAGTCAGGCGCCGACGCAGGTGCCCCAGGTGTCCGAAAAGGCCGAAGAAGCACGCCGCCGCCGAAAAGCGAAGGCGGCGGCATGACCCTCGAGGCGCGCATCCAGCTCAACTGCACCCTATGCAGTTGTGTAACGGGAGCGAAGTCCACCAGCGGCGCTTGCCTCTGATGTACGCAGTCAGGCCATCAAGTTGAACACGTCACTGCGGCCCCGATCACATCGTCGCCGATCTCCTGCATCCCCTGACCGGATGCGCCGATCACACGGGGAGGGAGGCGACGCCGAGCCCGCCGGCGTACAGCCAGGACCTCAACCCGATCGAGAGCGCCTTCCCCAGGCTGAAGGGGATGCTACGCAAGGCGCGGGAGCGGACGGTGGAGGGGCTGCGGAGCTTCCCATGATTCCGCGCCGACGCCTTCGCCCCCGACGAGTGCGCCAACCACATCGCCCACTGCGGCTACCTCCGCCACACTTACTCCGAAACCGCTCCAGGTCGATGCTCGTGCGGCGGTCGATGACGCTCACTTCCGGCCAACCTCGACGACGGGGGCTCCGGCGTTGAAAGGGGACGGCGGTCTGGCCGGGCCCTCCCGGTCGAACTTCGTCCTGGTGTCCCCGCCAGTGTCGAGAGGTGCCCG
This sequence comes from Gemmatales bacterium, assembly GCA_038239195.1. Taxonomy (GTDB): domain Bacteria; phylum Planctomycetota; class Planctomycetia; order Gemmatales; family Gemmataceae; genus JBBSEZ01. The sequence continues at coordinate 23,668 of JBBSEZ010000069.1, read as the reverse complement.
CTCGCAAGCGACTGTGGCGGATCGCCTACGTCCCGCAGAACGTCCGGTAGCCGCATTCGTTGGCGGGCGGTTCCCGGTAGCGGGCCTGGTCGGCCCTCTCCTCGTACGGCGACGTCAGCGCTTCCAGCAGCCGATGCAGCACCGACAGGTCGTCGTGGTCCTCGGCGGCGGAAAGCGCTTCCTCCACCCGGTGGTTTCGCGGGATGACGGCCGGGTTGGCGGCCCGCATCGTGGCGAAGGCCGAGGTACTCGGCTGTCCGTCACGACCGAGTCGATCCCGCCATCGTGCGTACCAGGTCTGGAAGTCCGGCTCCCGGTATCGGTCGCCGGACGGCGGCCCCTCCGCCGACAGCTCGCGGAACGTGTTGGTGAAGTCGGCCCGGGACCTCTGCATCCAGTCGAGCAGCGACCGGATCAGTTCGACGTCGCCGCCCTCGACCGCCTGGAGCCCCAGCTTCATCCGCATCCCAGAGAGCCAGCGCTGCTGGAACAGGGCGGGGTACTCGTCGAGCACCTCCGTGGCGACGGCGACCGCCTTCTCTTGGTCGGGGCCCAGGATCGGCAGCAGGGCCTCGGCGAAGCGGGCCAGGTTCCACTGCGTAATGTTGGGCTGGTTGCCGTAGGCGTAGCGGCCGGCGCGGTCGATCGAGCTGAACACCGTCGCCGGGTCGTAGGCGTTCATGAAGGCGCACGGGCCGTAATCGATCGTCTCCCCGGAGACGGCCACGTTGTCGGTGTTCATCACGCCGTGGACGAACCCGACCAGCTGCCACCGGGCGACGAGCGCGGCCTGGCGACCCGTCACCGCCCGGAAGAACTCCAGGTACTTCCGGGGGGCGTCGGTCAGCTCCGGGTAGTGGCGGGCAATGGTGTAGTCGGCCAGCGCCCGTAGGGCCGATTCGTCCCCGAGAGCGGCCGCATACTCGAACGTCCCGACCCGGATGTGACTCTCGGCCACGCGGGTCAGGATCGCCCCTTTCCGGACCGACTCCCGGTAGACCGGCTCGCCGGTGGTGACGACCGCCAGGCTCCGGGTGGTGGGGACGCCGAGGGCGGCCAGGGCCTCGCTGATTGCGTACTCGCGGAGCATCGGCCCCAGCGCGGCGAGCCCGTCGCCGCCGCGCGAGAACCGCGTCCGTCCCGCCCCTTTTAGCTGGACGTCGATGAGCCGGCCGGCCGGCGTGCGGTGCTCGCCCAGCAGGATGGCCCGGCCGTCGCCCAGCATGGTGAAGCCGCCGAACTGGTGCCCGGCGTACGCCTGCGCGATCGGCCGGGAGCCGGCGGGTAGGTTTTGGCCCGCGAACACGGCCGCGGCAGCCTCCGGCGGCAGCGCGCCGAGGTCGAGGCCGAGCTCGCCGCCTAGCCGGTGGTTCAGGACCGACACCCTCGGCTCTCGCATCGCGGCCGGCCTGGCCGGGGCGAAGAGGGCGTCCGGCAGCCGCGAGTAGGTGTTGTCGAACCGCCAGCCTAGGGTGTGTTGATCCGGGACCAATGCAGTCGAAGTGTTCATTCCGCTCCTCAAACGATGCTCTCAACCCTCTCTCATTATAGGCGGGATGGGGGCTCGCAGCGACGGAACGACCTGGGAGTCTCGGAGCTCGACCCAGGCGCCGGATCAGACCGTCCCGCAACCTGCCCAGGCTGCATCAGCCAAACAGGGGCAAGGGGACGTACGGGAGCGGGGGCATCTCCGCGTGGCTCATCCCGTCCAGCATGGCGTCCCGACCTGGGTACAGCCCATTGGATTGCTTGAAGTAGAACGGCACCCCGGCGGCGGCGCACTTGTTGCGCAGTTCCCTGACCCATACCAGGTCCATCGGCCGCCAGTCGGGGCCGCTCTCGCCGCCCACGACCAGCCAGTGAATCCCGTCCAGGTCGAGGTCGGAGAGCGCACCCAAGAGCGGCTCGGCGCAGGCCCAGCGGAGCTGGGCCGGGACCGTCCGCAGGACGTCGGCCCGCCAGCAGTAGTCGTTGCGCTCCACGCTCACGCCGAGCCAGACGTTTCGGTAGCCGTACCCCCAGTCGGAGGGCAGGTGGTCCTCGATCCGCTCGGGGCGCTTCGTGAGGACCTGGAAGACGAGGTTGGAGCAGCGGCGGACCACGGCCCACGCCTCGTCCCGCCAGGCGTCGGCGTCCTCGTGGAACCAATCCGACCAGGAGCAGGTGAAGACCAGTTCCGTCCGCCTGGCCGCCTCGGCCTTCCTCTGCCAGCGCAGGGGCTCGCTCCAGGTCTTTGTCCGTACGACCTCGGCGGGGTCGCGGCCGTAGCGCAACTGGTCCCGGAACATGTAACAATTCTTGCAGCCGGGCGAGACCCGGGTGCAGCCCCGCCACGCGCTCCAGGTGTGCTGCGTGATCTCGACCTCTTCTCGCTCCGCCACGGTGGGCCCCCTCACTCGCCGGGCCGAACAATCAAAGATGACACTGTAGCAAGGTTAGTGCAGTGAAGTAGGCTTCGAGCGGGCACGATGGAGCGTTTTATCGGTCTGCTGGCGTTTCGGGGCGCGCTGCTCCCGGTGCATGTCCAGCGCCAGGCGCTGTTCCACATGTTCTTTCGTCCTGACGCTGTAGACACCCTTCTGCGCCTTGCGGAAGCGCCGGTTCGATCTCTCCACCGCGTTGCTCGTCGCCCCAAGAGCTTGTCGTCCAGGAACACCAGGGCCTTCTCCAGCGTCGGGCTCTCCAGCTTGTTCAGGCTCTTGCCCAGCTTCTTGAAGCGCCCCACCCGCCGCCGCAGCCTCGCCAACTTCTTCAAGGCCGTCTGGGCCTTGCACCTGCGGTCGAACAGCCGATACACCTCCTCCATGATCGCGCGCAGCGCCCGCAACTGGGGCAGCCCGCGCGTCAGCTTGCGCAAGAGCTTCCTCTGCGCCGCGCCGAGGTGATGCCTGACGAACAGGTGCCGGTGCTCGAACAACTCCGCCACGCGCCGCTTCTGCCGGGCAACCTTCCGCGTGTGCCCTTGCTGCTCTTTGCTGGGCCGGCCACGAGGCAGCTTGGGGACTTTCGCCGTGATCTCTTTGCGGAGTTTCGCCAGCGCGTGCAGCACCGCCTTGGTGATCTCCTTGATGACGTGGAGCTCGCAGACTTGGTGCGGGACGCCCGGCCACAACTCCTCGAACACCTTGGGGTAAAGCGACGAGCCGTCCGTGGTGATGCCGCGCACCTTCAGGCCGCGTTCGTCCAACTGGCCCTTGAACTCGGCCAGGAAAGCGCGGACGTCGTCGTGAGTCGGGTCGTGGTCGAGGACGCGGAAGGCCAGGCGGTTGTACCTGCGGTTATCCACGACCGAGAGGATGCAGAAGGGGCCGTCCTAGGCCTCGTCGATGGCCAGGTAGCCGGAGAAGTCAGCCAGCGCCTCGTCGAGGTAACTGCTCGACGTCGTGGGCTGGATTTTTCTCCCCAGCCGCCTCGACCCAGTTCTGGATGGTGGCGTAGGGGGCGAAGACGCGATGATCGCGCCAGAGGTGCCAACTGGCCGCTCGGTAGGGCAGGCCGCTTCGACGACAAGACGGACGGCCCGTTGCTGGACGCGGCGGGTGTACAGGCAGTAGGGCAAAGCCAGGTCGGCAATGTCGGCGGCAAAGCAGCAGCCACAGCGGAGGCAGCGATGGCGGGAGAACGTGACGACCAGATCAACGGGCCGCTCAGCCCGGGCATCGCCGAGGTCGTGCATAGTGCGGGAGCCGGTGGCATAACGACCGGCGCGGCGGTGACAGCGCGGGCAGGAGCGTGCCGGCCAGTTGCGGCTGCGCCGTTCGATGCGTGGCCTGGGCAGGTCTTCGACACGAGTGATGCCCTCGGTGACGTCAGGGACGTACTCGCCTGGGCCTGTCATAGCGTGCTCTCCTGACGTAAGGGGCTTCAGGAGCTTATCTTACGCGCAAAAGAGGGGCAGGCCACTGCACTAACCTTGCTACAGTGTCACGAAAACACGACCTTCGACAGCTCCGACTTCCGCAGCACCCTGCCACGCTTCACGCCGGAGGCGCTCAAGGCGAACCAGGCCCTGATCGACCTGCTCGGCCGGATTGCCGAACGGAAGAAGGCGACACCGGCCCAGATCGCGCTCGCCTGGCTGCTGGCCCAGAAGCCGTGGATCGTTCCGATCCCGGGCACCACGAAGCTCCACCGCCTGGACGAGAACATCGGGGCGGCCGCCGTCGAGCTGACGCCAGTCGACCTCCGCGAGATCGACAGCGCCGGCTCCGAGATCACGGCACACGGGGCCCGATACCCCGAACGGCTGGAGAAAATGACCGGCCGCTGAGCGGGCTGCGCGGGAGGTCGATCAACGACATGACGGCACTGAGCGGATGGGCGAACTTCTACGTGATCGTTGGCTCGTCTGCGGGCGCGCTGATCGGGACACAATTCGTCGTCATGACCCTCATCGCCAACAGGCCGATCACCCGAGGTGACGCGCAGGCCGGCGATGCCTTCACGACGCCGACCGTCGTTCACTTCGGGGCCGTGCTGTTGCTGTCGGCGGTCGGAAGCGCACCCTGGGACGGGATCGCCGCCGCCGCAGTCCTTTGGGGCCTGGTGGGCCTCGGTGGGGCCCTGTACGTCGTCCTCGTGGCTCGTCGCCTGCGGCGGCAGACCGCCTACCGGGCCGTGTTCGAGGACCGGTTGTTTCACGTGCTGCTTCCCTTCATGGCCTACGCAACGCTTGGCGCATCGGCATGCGCGGCTTACTTCCACCCGCGCCCGGCCCTGTTCCTCGTGGGCGCTGCCGCACTGCTCCTGCTCTTCGTTGGCATCCACAATGCCTGGGACATCATCAGATACCACGTCTTTGAGAAGAGTCGGGAACAAAGGGACGAAGAGCGGCAGCGATGAGGGACCATGCCGGGCGCCTGTGGCTCCGGGCCGTCCTTGAACCGCATCAGCATCTGCACCTCGGCGCCGAGCACCTTCCGGTAAAACTCGATCGCCTCCTCGCAGCGGCCGTCGAAGAACAGGTAAGGTTGAACCTGCATTCCGTCTCCTTCTCAGGGGTTGGGGTGATCGTTGCGAACCGCACAACTGTCTACCCGCCGGCGATGGCCCCGACGACCCAGAACGCCTCCGCCCCCGACGCGACGCCGTCGGGCAGTGGCGCATCCGCCGGCTCAAACGACAGGTCCTCCTCGCACGCGAAGAACCGCAACATCGGCCGGCGCTGTTGCGTCGCGTGGTCGCGGATCGTCCCGCGCAGCATCGGATAGCTGGCCTCCAGCGCGTCGAGGACCGAGCGCTGCGTCGCCCGGCCCTCGACCTCGAGGCTCACTTCGCCTCCCACGCCCGCCAGCGTCCGCAAATGATACGGCAGCACGACTCGGATCATGGCAGCGTCTGCGCCTCCACGGACACCACGGCCGGGAGATCGCGGACAATCGGGGCCCAGCTATCGCCGCCATCGGGCGACGCGTACACCTGCCCGCCGGTGGTGCCGAAGTACACCCCGCACGAATCGAGCGAATCGACCGCCATCGCGTCGCGCAACACGTTCACGTAGCAGTCGCGCTGCGGCAGGCCGTTCGTCAGCGCCTCCCACTCGTTGCCGCCCGTCCGGCTGCGGTAGACCCGCAGCTTTCCCTCGGGCGGATAGTGCTCCGAGTCGCTCTTGATCGGGACGACGTAGATCGTCTCCGGCTCGTGCGCGTGGACGTCGATTGCGAACCCAAAGTCGGTCGGCAAGTTCCCGCTCACCTCTTGCCACGAGTCGCCGGCGTTGTCGCTGCGCATGACGTCCCAGTGTTTCTGCATGAACAGCACTTCCGGGCGCGACGGGTGCATCGCGATCCGGTGAACGCAGTGGCCGACCTCGGCATTCGGGTCGGGGATGTACTCGGAACGAAGCCCGCGGTTGATCGGCTTCCACGTCTTGCCGCCGTCGTCGGTCCGGAAGGCGCCCGCGGACGAGATGGCCACGTAGGTCCGCCCGGGATCGGCCGGATCGAGAAGGATCGTGTGCAGACACAGCCCGCCGGCCCCCGGCTGCCACCTGGGACCGGAACCGTGGCCGCGCAGCCCAGAGAGCTCCTGCCACGTCTGGCCGGCGTCGGTCGTGCGGAACAGGGCGGCGTCCTCCACCCCGACGTAGACGGTGTCGGGATCGGTCAGCGACGGTTCGAGGTGCCAGACGCGCTTGAACTCCCAGGGGTGCGGCGTGCCGTCGCACCACGCGTGCGTGCCCGGCACGCCATCGTAGACGAACTTGTTGCCCACCGGCTCCCACGTCTTGCCGCCGTCGTTGGAGCGCTGGACCTGCTGCCCGAACCAGCCGCTCGACTGCGACGCATACAGCCGATTCGGGTCGATGGGCGAGCCCTTCAGGTGGTAAACCTCCCAGCCCCCAAAGTGAGGGCCGCTCACGTCCCACCGTTCGCGCTTGCCGTCCGCCGTCAGGACGAACGCCCCCTTCCGCGTGCCTACCAGGACCCGTACTCCGCTCATCCCTTCCTCCTTGCTGAGTTTCCTGAGCTGCTCGCCGGCGAGCAGTTCGTTTCTTGTAGTCGAAACTCGCAAGGCAATCAAGGTGCGCAGGCGTCGAGCCGCGAGGCCGGACAGCCCCCTCCCCCGTGCTGGCCGCCCGTCATCCCAGAAAGCGCGCCAGATACGGCGCCGTCCGCCCCTCCGCCTTCCTGGCCACCTCGGCAGGCGGTCCGGCCGTAACCACCCGGCCACCCTCGTCGCCCGCGCCGGGGCCCATGTCGATCACCCAGTCGCTCCCCGCCACGACGCGCATGTCGTGCTCCACCACGATGACGGTGTTGCCCGATTCGACCAGCCCGTCGAGTTGCGCCATGAGCTTCTCCACGTCGGCCGGGTGCAGCCCTGTGGTCGGCTCGTCCAGGACGTACAGCGTGTTGCCGCGCTGGGCCCGCTGCAGTTCGGTCGCCAGCTTGATCCGCTGGGCCTCGCCCCCGGAGAGCTCGGTGGCCGGCTGGCCGAGTCGCAGGTAGCCCAGGCCCACTTCCCGCAAGGCATTCAGGGACCGGCTCACCTGCTGCTCCGCCCCAAAGAACTCTGCCGCCCGGTCAACCGTCATGCCCAGTACGTCGGCGATGCTCCGGTCGCAGTACTTGATTTCGAGGGTCTGTGCGTTGTAACGAGCCCCGTGACAGGTGGGGCAGGGCGCATAAACGCTCGGCAGAAAGAGCAGCTCGACGCAGACGAAGCCTTCGCCCTCGCAGGTGGCGCAGCGGCCCCGGACGACGTTGAACGAAAAGCGCCCGGCGTCGTAGCGCCGGGCGCGGGCCGCCCTGGTCGCGGCGAACAGTTTGCGCACGTGATCGAACAGCCCCGTATAGGTGGCCAGGTTGGAGCGCGGCGTGCGCCCGATCGGCTTCTGGTCAACCTGGACCAGGCGCTTGACCGCTTCCATTCCGCCCGCGATCTGGCCGCCGAGGGTGGGCACCGCCGTTCGCTCCAGCTCTTCGCTCTCCTCCTCATCGGCAGGGACTTCGTGCCCGAGCTGCTCGCCGACCAACTCCACCAGCACCTGGCTCACCAGGCTCGACTTCCCCGAGCCAGAAACGCCCGTCACGGTCGTGAACGCCCCAAGGGGGAACGCGACGTCGAGCTCGTTCAGATTGTTGCGCGTTACGCCCGTCAGCCGCAGCCAGCCCCTGGGCGAGCGCGGCGCCCGCGTGGGAAGCAAGTGCTCGCCGAAAAGATGACGGCGCGTCTGGGACTCCTCGACGCGCCTCAGCCCTTCGGGCGGGCCACTGTAGAGGACGAAGCCGCCCTGTTCGCCCGCGGCCGGCCCCACGTCCACAATCCAGTCGGCGTGGCGGATCACGTCGAGCTCGTGTTCGACCACGAAGAGCGAGTTCCCGGAGGCCTTTAATCGGTCGAGCGCTCGCAGCAGCGCCTCCGTGTCGGCCGGGTGGAGCCCCGCGGACGGTTCGTCGAGCACGTAAACCACGCCGAACAGGTTGGAGCGTACCTGAGTGGCCAGCCGCAGCCGTTGGAGCTCGCCCGGCGAAAGGGTGGGGGTGCTTCGTTCCAGCGACAGATAGCCCAGCCCGAGGTCGAGGAGCACCGCGATCCGGGCCACGAGGTCCCGGGCGATCCGCTGGGCGACGATCGCTTTTTCGGGGCGATCTCGTGACAGCTTCGCGAGGCCGGGCGCTGTGCCTTCCGCATGGGGGCGCAAGATCGCGGCCAAGCGCTTGAGCGGCACCCGCGACACGTCGGCCACGTCCAGGCCGGCGAAGGTCACGGACAGCGACTCGCGACGCAGCCGCTTGCCGTGGCAGAGCGGGCACTCGCCGCTCACCAGGTATTGCGCTACGCGCTTCTTGATCAACGGGCTCTGCGTGGTGGCGAACGCGTGCAACACGTACCGCTTCGCGCTGGTGAACGTGCCCTGGTAGTCGGGCGGCTCCTTGCGCTTCAGGGCCCGCCGCACCTCGTCCCTATCGTAGCCCGGATAGACCGGGACGACTGGCTGCTCGTCCGTGAAGAGGAGCCAGTCGCGCTCTTTCTTCGGGATCTCGCGCCAGGGACGATCGACGTCGTGGCCGAGGGAAAGTAGGATGTCGCGCAGGTTCTGGCCGTGCCAGGCAGTCGGCCAGGCGGCGATGGCCCGTTCGCGAATGGTTAGCGAGTCGTCCGGCACCATCGAGCGTTCCGTCGCGTCGTAGACACGACCCAGCCCGTGACACTGCGGACAGGCCCCCTCGGGGGTGTTCGTCGAGAACGCCTCCGCGTCGAGGTGCGGCTGGTTCGGCGGATACGTTCCGGCCCGCGAGTACAGCATCCGCAGCAGATTGGAGAGCGTGGTGACGCTCCCGACCGACGAGCGCGTGGTGGGCGAGCCGCGCTGCTGCTGCAACGCCACGGCGGGGGGCAAGCCATCGATCTCATCGACTTCCGGCACGGCCATCTGATGAAACAGGCGCCGGGCATACGGCGAGACGGACTCGAGATAGCGCCGCTGCGCCTCGGCGTAGAGCGTGCCAAACGCCAGCGACGATTTGCCCGAGCCCGACACGCCCGTGAAAACGACCAGGGCATCGCGCGGGACGTCGAGGTCCACGTTCTTGAGGTTGTGCTCGCGTGCCCCGCGCACGCGAACGAGCCCCGCGAACGTTTGACCGTTCGTCTGTTGCGGAGCAGGGAGGCCCGTTTTGTCCATTTGCGTCGCTCACCGGCGCCAGGGCCCTGCTCCGCGCATGACGCGGTCGTGGCCCGAACGTCGGGAGAGCAATTCCCGGGCCGAACGGTGGCCTCCCCTGCACCGTGGAGCCGCGACGCAAAGGAACAACATGCGCTGTAGGACGGCCCTCCTGAGCCGTCTGGATGGCTCAGGAGGGCCGTCCTACAGCAAACCAACTCCTGCCGCTCGCTCGCGCGGAGCGCGGCCCGACCTCAAGCCGTTCCTTCCATCTCCTCCTGGAGCTGGCACCAGCGCTCTTCGGCCTCGGCGAGCGGCCCCGTCAGGGCCGCGACTTCGTTGTGCAGGCGGAGCGCCTCAACGGCATCGGTCGATTCCATCAACTGCGCATTGAGCGCTCGTTTCTGTTCGTCGAGTTGGGCAATCGTCCGCTCCAGGGCCTTGATCTCCTTGCGCGCGTCGCGTTCGTTCTTCTGGACAGGGCGCGGCGCAACCCTGGCAGGCTTTGCCACCGCCGGGGGAAGCTTCGTGCGAGCGGTCTCCAGCTCCCGCTCGCCGGCCTCGATCTCCTTGTTGACCTTGTACACGTACGCTTCATACTTGCCGCTGTAATGCGTCACCCGCCCGTCGCGTACTTCCACGATGCAGGTGGCGACTCGATTCGCGAAGTGCCGGTCGTGGCTCGTGAAGATGACGGTCCCCTGGTACTCCACCAGGGCCTCGGCAAGCGCCTCGACCGTATCGACGTCGAGATGGTTGCCCGGCTCATCGAGGATCAGCACGTTGTGGTCGCTCAACAGCAGCCCCGCCAGGCAGAGCCGAGCGCGCTCGCCACCGGACAGCACGGAGATCGGCTTCTCGACGTGTGGCCCCTTGAACAACAACGAGCCGGCCACTTCGAGCACCTCCTGGTCCTTCTTGCCCGGGGCGGCCTGCCGGTGGAGATAGTTCAGAACGGTCTGGTTCTCCGGCAGGCTGGTGTAGACGTGCTGGGCGTACACCCCGATCTGACAGCCATACCCCCAGCGGACCTCTCCCGCCAGCGGCTCGAGGGAGTCCACCACCGATCGGAGGAACGTCGTTTTTCCCTGACCGTTGTCCCCGACGATGGCCGCCCGCGCGCCGTGATCGAGCTCCACGACGATCTTCGAGGCGATCTCCCGCTCGGGATAGCCGATCGCCAGGTCGAGGCAGCGGAGCGCATGGCCTTTGCGAGGGACGACACGCGGGGCGCGAATCCTGGCGGTCGGTTCGTCTCGGGCGACGTCGGTCAATTCCAGGCGCTCGAGTTGCTTGCTCTTCGATTTCGCCAGCGTCGCGGTGCTGGCACGAGCTTTGTTCCGGGCGATGAAGTCCTCCAGGTGTCGCCGCTTGGCGAGGATCGTTTCGTTCGAGCGCTCCTCGTGTTGGCGCTTCTCTTTTTGGTATTCCAGATACGCATCGACCTTGCCGGGGAACGTCGTCAACTTGCCCCGAGACAGATCGAGCGTGTGCTCGCAGGTGGCGGAAAGAAACGCCCGGTCGTGCGAGACGATCAGACACGCCGACCGATGGCTTTGCAGGAAGTGTTCCAGCAGGATCTGCGTTCGCAGGTCGAGGAAGTTCGTCGGCTCGTCGAGCAGCAGGAGGTTCGGCTCGTGCAACAGCAGGGCCGCCAGCTTCACGCGCGTCTGCCAGCCTCCCGACAGCTTCGCGATGGGCCCTTCGAGATAGGCCCCCTTCAGCTCGAATTGCCCGGCCACCTCACCACACTTCCAGTCGGGCTCGCCGCTGTCGCGAGCCAGAAATTCGAGGGCCGTCTCCCCGGGAAGAAACGGATCGTGCTGGCGCAGATACCCCAGTCGCAGGCTTGGATGGCGGATCACTTCTCCGCTGTCGAGCTCTTCCTCCCCGAGGAGGACCCGGAGCAGGGTGCTTTTGCCCGCCCCATTTCGGCCGATGAAGCCCACCTTGACGTTGTCGCTCAACGTGGCCTCGGCACCGTCGAGTAACACCTGATCGCCGTAGCTTTTGAAGGCTTTTGTGATTTGTAGCAGGCTTGCCATCTGCGCTGAGGCCCTCGGGACAAAGGATGATCGCACGAACGTTTTCGGTCGCGGTCGAGCCTGTCGCCCCAGGCCGAGCCCACCAACACTCAGTCGTTCTCGTAGGCGGGCGTAGCTCCACCCAGAGCAGCCCCGTCTTCCTTGAATTAGGTATTATACGACTGAACCGGCCGCGTGCCAGCCCGATGCGCAATCGACCGGGGCCACGCTTGATCAGGCCCGAGCCGAGAGGCTTCTCGGTGGCAGTCCGGGCGCGAACTGCTGACCGACAAGGGGAAGCCGAAGGCCCCAGGCTTCGGACTGACCAAGAAGCTGGACGAGCAAGGGGCGACGCGCACCGGCAGCGTGATGGAGGCGCCGTCGTACGGCCCCCTGGCTCACCCTCCGCGACCTGCCGACCAAATTCAGCCGCCGGTCAATCCTTCCTCGCCGGCCCTCGCTCGAATTGCACCGGGCCGGTGAACCGCTCGACCAGGACCACCTCGGCCGGGTGGGTCAGCACCGGCCGCGCCTTGCTCGCCGGGGGAGGGGCGCGCAGCCGCCAATGGACCACCATCCCCTTGTCCGCTTTGACCACCCGCGTAACCTCGACGCGGTAGCCGTCGTTCTTCTGGGCCCCCCCGCTGACGCCGAGGACCATGTGGGCCTCGAAATCGATGGCGGGGACCTTCAGCGCTCGGGCGTAGCGTTCGGCCTGGGCCTTGCGCATCCGCTCGATGACCTCCTCGGGGGCCTTGATGCGCGGGTCTACCAGGTCGGCGTAGTTGCGGATGACCCACTGCCTCGGCGGCACCTCTGCCTTCCAGCCATCGGGGAAGAGGGCGCCGGCCAGGGCCTTGACCTCCTTGCCGCCGGCCCCCTTCGGTGCGCCGCCTCCTTCGGGCCGCGCCGGCGCCTGCTCGAACCGCACCTCGCCCTTGGAGCGCGGGACCAGGGCGACCGCGAGGGGGTGGGTGAGGACCGGGCCTTCCTTGGCGCGCGGGGCTCGCCGCCAGGTGACGATGAGCCCCTTGTCCCGGGCCTCGATGCGGACGATCTCGACGCGGTTGGGGGCGCTCGGAGGCCCGCCCCCGCTGAAGCCGACGAGCGGCTGGGTGCCATCGGCGACGACGAGGAGCATCTGCTTCTTGAAATCGACGCGCTCCACCTTCAGGGCCCGCGCCACCACCTCCGCCGCGTGGGGACCGGCCAGGGCGATCAACTCCTCGGCGCTGCGCAAGGCCCACTGCTGCTGCTTGCGCGGGAGCGCCGTCTGCTGGTACACCGGGACGTGGGGCCAGGGCCCGCGCGCCAACACCTTCACCTCCTTGCCTTCCTCGCGGGCGCGTGGGCCCGCAGGCACGGCCTTTCCGCCGCGGGGCACTTCCCCGGCGGCGGCCGTCAGAAGGAACCAGGCCCCGAGCAACACCACGCCGGTCAACACGGCTCGCGTCATACAGGCCTCCCTTGGGCTCGATGCTTTCCACGGGTGCATCTCCCAAGGGTATCCGGAAAGGGCCTGGTTGGAAACAGTTATCCTGGCGCCCCCTTCGCGACGCCCCGTGGGGGGGAGGCCCCCCAACCGGCTGTAGTTGACCGGGCCGGCACGACGGCCTTCCGGAGTTTGAAGTTGCATCAGCGGCCCGGCAACTTAGCCTGTGCGTCTCGCGCCGAGAGGGGCCTCCCCGATTAGAATGGAAGGACGCCGTGAATCGCCCGCCGGAGGAGCCGATGTCCGACCGCACCCTGTCGATCAAAGGCGTTCACGTGCCCCGCTTCCTCTATGGGACCGCCTGGAAGGAGGACGAGACGCAGCGCCTGACCGAGTTCGCCCTGCGACTGGGCTTTCGCGGCATCGATACCGCCAACCAGCGCCGGCATTACCACGAGGCCGCGGTCGGTCGGGCCGTCGCGGCGGCAATCGAGGGCGGTCTCGTGGCCCGGGACGACCTGTTCCTGCAAACCAAGTTCACCTTCCGACGGGGGCAGGATCATCGCCTGCCTTACGACCCGCAGGCCCCCATCTCGGTCCAGGTTGCGCAGTCGTTCGCCAGTTCGCTCGACCACCTGGGCGTCGCGACGATCGATTCCTACGTGCTGCACGGGCCCACCCAGCGGGCCGGCCTGGCCAAGGCCGACTGGGAGGCCTGGCGGGCAATGGAGGCCCTCCACGACAGCCGCCGGGCTCGCCTGCTCGGCATCAGCAACGTCGCGCTCGACCAGCTCCAGGCCCTTTGTCGGGAGGCGCGCGTCCCGCCCCGCTTCGTCCAGAACCGCTGTTACGCCGTCAGCGGCTGGGACCGGCGAGTCCGGCAGTTCTGCGCAGCCAACGGGATCGTCTACCAGGGCTTTTCTCTGCTGACCGCCAACCGCGAGGCGATGGCCCGTCCCGAGCTTGCCCGGATCGCCGCGCGCCACGGCCGGACCGTCAGCCAGATCGTTTTCCGGTTCGCCCTCGACGTCGGCATGATCCCGCTGACCGGGACCACCGACGCCGCCCACGTGAAGGCCGATCTCGAAGTCTTCGATTTCCGTCTGGGGCCCGAGGAAGTCGAGCAGATCGAGGGCCTCACCGCGTCGTGAGGCCACGCGCCCGCTGTCCGCATCGATGCTGGCGCGATCGCAATCCACCCGGCTCGTTCATGACAGATCAACGATTCCCGCCTGCGATGTGCAGGGTCTCGCCGGTGATCCACCCGGCATCGTCCGACGCCAGGAAGACGGCCGCCGGCCCGATGTCTTTGGGCTGGCCGATCCGGCCGAGTGGCGTCTGTGCCTCGATCTGCCTGCGGAAATCGCTCTCGGCGAAACCGGCCGCACGAATGCCTTCCGTCTCGACCATGCCGGGGTTGATCGCGTTGACGCGAATCTTGCGCGGCCCCAGTTCCTTGGCGAGCGACCGCGTCACGGCGTCCACGGCCGCCTTGGTGGCGCTGTAGACCGAGCCAGTCGCCGGGGCCGCCGTCGCGACCACCGAACTGATGTTGATGATGCTCCCGCCCTCCGCGCCGAGGTGTTTGACCGCTTCCTGCGTGGTGAGGATCAGCCCCAGGACGTTCAAATCGAACTGCTTGTGGAAGTGCTCGGCGGTCACGTTTTCGAGCGGCGCGAACTCGTAGATGCCGGCGTTGTTGACCAGGACGTCGAGCTTGCCGAACGCCTTCTTCGCCTCGGCGAACAGGCGCTGAATGTCGGCCTGCTTCGCCACGTTGGCCTGCACGGCGATCGCCTTCCCGCCCTTGCCCACAATCTCGGCCACGACGCGGTCGGCCCCCTCCTTGCTCGAGGCGTAGTTGACGACCACCGCCGCGCCCTCGGCCGCCAGGTGCAGCGCGATCGAAGCGCCGATGCCCTTCGATGCGCCGGTGACGACGGCCACCTTCCCGCTCAGTTTCGCCATGCGACTGTCTCCTGCGATTGAGTGTCGATAGGGCGCTGTCGGAAGAATGGTAGGCGCTTGATTTCTTCCAGACAAGTACCTACCATTTGGTAAGTGCCTGACCCATTGAAGGGAGCAGTCGTGAAAAAGCATGGCTACGCCTGTGGGCTCGAAGCCGCGCTCGCCGTCGTCGGCGGGAAATGGAAGGTGCTGGTCCTCTGGCACCTGGCCCCGGGCGCCCGGCGCTTTGGCGAGCTCCGGCGCCTCGTGGCGGGGATCAGCGAGAAAATGCTCATCCAGCAACTGCGCGAGATGGAAGCGGACGAGATCGTCGCCCGCAAGGACTTCCGGAAAGTCCCGCCACGCGTCGAATACTCGCTGACGCCCTTCGGCGTGTCGCTCACCGAGGCCCTCCGGCCGCTGTGCGACTGGGGCACCAAACACGTGAAGCGGATCGAGGCGACCAGGGCCCAGGCCGGCACGCCTTGAGCGCCGCACCGTGCTCGGCAGTGCTGCTCAGAACAGGACTGGCTTGCCGAGCTTCCGGCGGATCACGGTGAACTGGCCCGAGTGCATCAGGGTGTGGTTCGACACCATCAGGAACAGGTGTCCGAGCGTCGGCGTCCACGAGCGCATCTTCTCCGACGTCGGGCGGTCGAGATCGGCATCGCTCAGCTTGTCGAGGGCGGCGATGGTGGCGGTGCGCACCTCGTCGAACAGCTTCAGATACTCGGCCTTGGTCAGGAACTTTTCCGGAGCGTCGTCCGTCGCGCCCTTCGAGCCGTGCTGGTCCAGGAACCCGGCCGGCAACTCCGGGTAGGCGGCATCCGGCAGCGCGGTCCGAACGAGGTAGACGTCCCCGCCGATGACGTTCCCGATTTGCCAGGCCGCGTGGTTGGCACCGGGCACGGGCCGAACGAGCAGGTCGGCGTCGGAAAAGTCGCTGACGTACCAGGTGAGGTTGCCCCTGGTCGCTTCGAGGGCGGCCTTGATCGCTTCGCGTCCGTTCATGGGTCGTCCTTCCTTCGAGGGTAGTGTACCGGCGCATTCTTACGAGGCAGGAGGTGAAGAGGCCAGACGGCGGACCAAAGGCTAAGGCGAGAGGAAGGTGGAACCTTCCCTTGGTAGGACGGCCCTCTCGAGCCGTCCACCGAGCTCGGCCCCGCACGCGCTCGCCTTGGCCCTGCCTCCCTCACTTCTTCTTCTGGATCGCCGCCAGCGCCTCCACGGCCGCCTCGCGCACGTTCTCGTTCGCGTCCTTGATGGCGACCTTCAGCGCCGGGATGGCCCCCTTCGCGTCCTCCCCCAGCCTGCCCAGCACGTTGGCAGCCGTCTGCCGCACGCTCGGGCTGGTGTCCGCCAGCGCCGCCGTCAGGCCCGGCACGGCCGTCTTGGCATCGGGGCCGAGCTTGCCGAGTTGAGCCACCGCGTTGAGCCGTACGTCCGAGTCCTTGTCCTTCAGCGCGGCGATGAGATCGGGCACGGCTTCCTTGCCGATGAGCCCCAGCGCCAGCACCACCTCGACGCGTATGTCCTCTTCGGGGTCCTTCAGCGCCCTGGCGAGCGCCTCCCTGGCGCCGAGATGGCCCAGCGCCAGCGCCGCGTAGGAGCGCACGGCCGGCTCCTGCAACGCCGCCACGAGGTCGTTCGTCGCCGCCTTGCCGTCGGGGCCCATCTTGGACAGGGCGGTCGCGGCATGAGGCCCGACCTCCTTGTTCTTGAGCGCCTTGGCGAGCTCGGGGACGGCGGCCTTGGCGTCGGGCCCCAACTTGGCCAGCGCGTCGCAGGCGATGCAGCGCACCTCGTCGCTCTTGTCGCTCTTGACGACCTCGATCAGTTGCGGGATGGCGCTCTTCGCCTCGCCGCCCATCTGCTTGAGGGCATAGGCGACGTAACTGCGCACCTTGTCGTTCTTGTCCTGGAGGGCGACGATCAGGTCGGGGACCGCCTTCTTGGCGTCGGTGCCCAGCCGAGCCAGCTCGCGCGCGGCAATCATGCGATCCTCGGGCTTGGCGGCCTTGAGCCCCTTCAGATGTTTGGCGACCGCCTTGTCGGTTTCCTCGTCGGCCCGCCCAGGGGCCACCGCCAGAAGCAGCGAGAAGAGCGGGAGCCAGGCCAGCAGCGCGCGATTCATGGTCAGCACCTCGAGGGGCGGGCGACTGAGGCGACTTTACCGGATTCGCGGGGCATGTACAACCGTGGCGACATGCGGGGCGCTCGTGGCCACGGTTGTACGTGGGCCCGCGCTCGGCTATCAAGGTGGAGGAGGAGAACCGCCCCGCCGCCTACCGTGTCCTGGCAGACAGCCCCCTTGCCGACCGCGGCGGCCCCAGGAGGCGCCTCGAGGCGCTCATCATGTCCATCCCCCAGAACCTCTCGCTGCTCGCCCTCCGCGCCGTCTTCGACGGCGCCTGCAAGTCCGTCGGCGTCGATGCCGGCGCCGACGCCGCCGTCAACTTCCTCACCAGCCGCTTCACCGACCACAGCCAGCGCCTCGGCACCGCGCTCCAGAAGGCCAACGCCAGCGCCTGGCGCGCCCTCGAGCTCGCCCTCGCCGGCGATTCCTGGTGGGACCGCGTCAAGGGCGCCCTGGCGCGACGCGAGGACCAGGCCTTCCGCGAGCAGGTCAGCGCCTTCCTCCAGACGACGCCCCTCGCCAACCTCCCCAGCCACGGGCCCGAGTTCCGCCAGCAGGCGCTGCGCGACCTCCGCGCTGCCCACAAGGGCGGCGCCCTGAGCGGCGCGCTCAGCCCCGAAGTGCTTGCGCGCGAGGCCGGCCCTTTCGCGCACTTTGGCGATCCGGCTTCGCTCCTCGACGCCGAGTGGCGAGCCGTGGATGCCATCCTGCTCGCGCTCCGGCAGGCGGGGCACACGGCGCTGGCCCACTTCCTCGGCCTCCGGCCCCAGGGCGACCTGCCGATGCTGGTGGTCGCGGTGCGCTACTTCTTCCGCCGCGAGGTCGAGACGGATGCCCAGCTCTTCCACGCTCTCGCCTTCTCTCAACTGGAGCGACTGAACCAGTCCCAGGAGGTCGGCTACGCCGCGCTCAGCGCCGCCCTCGTTCAGCACGCCTCGCGCCTGGAGGAATTGCTCGACGACGTGCGCGTCGTCGTCGCCGAAACGCACGCCGACGTCCAGGGGCTCAAGGCGACGCTCGACCAGCACGGCCAGCACTTGCAGGCGGTCGGCCAGGCCGTCCTGCGCGCGCTGGCGCAGTCGGCCCAGCCGGCGGCCCCCGTGCCGGCGGGCGAGCCGCGGCGGCCCGAGCAGAACATCCGGCTCGCGATGCTCAACACGCTGCTCACGACCCCCCACCGCCAGCTCGATCAGGTCTGGCCGGTGCATCAGGAGCTCGTCGCTCGCGACCCGCTCTTCTACGCGCGGCTCACCGCCTGGTACTTCGACAAGGGCGAGGTGCGCGACCACAAGGAGATGTTCGTCGTCACCCTGTCGCTGAGCACCTTCGAGGGGCACCGCGACGTCGGCCTGGCGCTGCTGCGCCGGCTGCCGCCCTACCAGGTGGCGCGCGTCGTCGATTTCATCCACGGCCGCAAGGAGACGCGCCGGCGCACCATCCTCGACGACAAGGGCCCCCGGCGTGGGCCGGGAAGGCACGCGAAGCCGAAGAAGCCGACGAAGGGGCGCGTGGTGCGCGAGGTGATCGGCGACTTCGGCCTGTTCCGCAGCGTGCCGCGCTGCGTCAAGACGGAGGTGGCCCGCTACCTGCGCGAGCGCGAGGCCAGCCCGGAGTGGTTCGACAGCACCGCCCTGATCGCGCGCAAGGCGCTCAAGCGCCTCTACTCGGTCTTGCACGTCAAGCCGGGGGAGCGCGCCCAGAAGGTGCTCTTCGACGAACAGCCCCCCGCCGACAGCCGGGTGGGGGCGCTCAAGCGCCTCGCCCGCATCGCCGACCCCAAGGAGCAGGCCAAGGCGATCGTCGCCGCGCGCATCCCGTTTCGGATCGCCGTGTCCGTCCTCGGCGAGATGACCCCCGCGATCCTGGAGAGCTTGATCGAGCTGATGACGCCGCAGGAGGTCATCAACAACCTCGGCCTGCTCCAGCGCCACGGGGCGCTGACCAATCCCGACCTCAAGGCGATGGTCGAGCTGAAGCTGGAGGAAGCCAAGTCCGACACTCGCGTCAGCTCGCTCAAGGCAGAGGCGGCCATGCAGGCCGTCCCGGTGGGCAACGACCTCAAGAAGAAGCTCGAAGAGGTCGTGGACGTCCAGATCAAGGCGCAGGGGCGCATCCGCCGGCCGACCGGCCTCCTGATCGACAAGTCGGGCAGCATGGAGCTGGCGATCGACCTCGGCAAGCGGATCGCGGCCATGCTCTCGACGGTCTGCGAAAAGGAGCTCTACGTCTACGCCTTCGACACGATGGCCTACCCCATCGAGCCGAAGGGCAACGACTGGGGCGCGTGGAAGAAGGCGTTCGCCGGCATCAACGCCGGCGGGGAGACCTCGGCGGGCGTCGCCCTCGAGTATCTGCGCCGGCGGAAGCAGTTCGTCGAGCAGATCATCGTGGTCACGGACGAGGAGGAGTACAGCCCGCCGTACTTCGTCGAGAGCTTGCTGAAGTATCGGCAGGCGCTGTCTGCCGACCCGGCCGTGACGTTCGTGAAGGTGCCGGACAGTTCGACGCGCCTCGAGGAACAGTGCAAGCGGGCCGGCATCGCCGCGACGACGTTCGACTTCAACGGCGATTACTACTCGCTGCCGAACCTGGTGGCGCTCCTGGAACCGCCGAGCGAGCTCGACCTGCTGATGGAGATCATGGATTATCCGCTCCCGGAGCGGAGGACGGGATAGTCCGTGCGTGCGTTGATCCGCGGTTCTGCGAACCGCGGATCAACGCGCGGTTGGTCACTCGCTGGCCTTGACGTCGTAGACGAGCAACGTGTCCCAGTCGCGCAGGTAGAGCCTCCCGCCCGCAAGAACGGGATAGCTCCACGCCCGCTCGGCGCTGCGGTCGGGCTGGGAGAAGCGGCCCTTCTCCTTGTACCCGGTGGGCGTCGCCTCGACCAGGGCGACGGGACCACCCTCGCTGCGCACGATCAGGTGGCCATCGGCGTACGTAATCGAGCCCTTGCCCACGCTGCGGTTGGTCCAGACGACCTTGCCGTCCTTGAAATTGAAGCACATCAGCGATCCGTTGTTGGTGGCGTAGACGTAATCGCCCACGAGGACCATCCCGCCGTGCTGGTTCTGGAGGTCGTTGAGGAAATACTCCTCCGTGGCGGTGAAGGCGTTGTCCTCGCGGGTGATCTTGGCAATGCCGCCCCCCTTGCCGTAGGCGGAGGCCGCGAGCACCCGGCCGTCGCGGAACACGGGCGTCGAGCAGTTGGCCGTCCTGTTCGCGGGCGCGTCGTAGTACCACAGCATCTTGCCGTCCTCCGCGCCGACGCCGACCACGCCCCCGCCCAGAAATTGCACGTACTGCTTCACCCCGGCGACCTGGGCCACGATCGCCGACGAGTAGGCGGCCGCGCTGGACGACTTCCGTCCAACCGCGCCGCCGTTGACCTGCGCCTTCCAGATGGTGGCGCCGGTCTTCTTGTTCAGCGCCACCAGCGTGGCCTTGTCGCCGCCTGGCGTACAGACCACCACGTCGCCATCGACGAGCGGCGACTCCGCATAGCCCCATTGCCCCGGCCGGCCGCCGAAGTCAGCGGGAAGGCTTTTCTTCCACTTCATGCTGCCGTCGGCCTTGTTGGCGCACACCAGACTGCCGCTCGAGCCGAGGACGTAGATCGAGTCTCCCTCGACCGTGGGGGTCGAGCGCGGGGCCGGATACTTGCGATCGTTGCCCTTGCCGGCGATCTCTCCGATCGGCGTCGCCCACAGGCGCTTGCCGTCCTTCGCGTCCAGCGCGATCAGCACTTCCTGGCCGGTCCCCTGGGTGCGTGCGCCCTTGACCTTCCCCTTGCCCTGCTTGGGCGCGGTCAGGCCCTCTGTCCCGGTCGTATAGATGCGCCCGCCGACCACGGACAGCGACGAGTAGCCGGCGCCGAGCCCCTTGATCTTGTACAGCAGTTTCGGGCCGCCCTCCGGCCACTTCTTCAGCAGGCCGGTTTCCGTCGAAACGCCCGTGCGGTCGGGGCCGCGCCAGCCGGGCCATTCGCCGGGGCCGGCCTTCAGTTGGGCATTCGCCGATCCGTCCGCGGTGAGAAGGGCGCAAAGGGCGAGGAGAGGCAGGAGTCGTGACGCGCGCATGGTAGGGCCCTGATGCCGGTGGGAAAAACCGCCTCCGGCGACGCGAAGGCGGTTAGAGGATTCAACCCGGAAGGCAGCAGGAGGTATCGTAGCGACAAGCGTCGCGCTTGTCGTCGATGCGAAGCCGACAAGCGCGGACGCTTGTCGCTACGAAAGGGGCAGTTCGACGCGGAAACAGGCGCCCGCTGCCGTCGGCTTCAGCGTCAGCCGCCCACCCAGCAGGTGCGCCCAGCGCTTCGCCAGGGCCAGGCCCAGCCCGACGCCCCCCCCGGTTGCGTCGGCGCTCGCGCCGCGCCGGAAGGGTCGGAAGATCGAGCGCCGCTCGCCCGCCGGGACTCCTGGGCCGCGGTCCTCCACCTCGAAGACGGCGCGCGTGCCCTCCAGGCAAGCCCGCACCCAGAGTCGTTTCTCCTCGGCCTCGCGGCTGTATTTGCAGGCGTTGTCGATCAGGTTGCCGAGCACCTGCTGGAGCAGCGCCCCGTCGGTCGAGAGCGAGAACGAGGGCCCGGTTTCGAGGCGGAGCTCCTTCCCGACGTCGTGGCAGCGCCCTTCCCAGGTGGCGCGCACCTGCTCCATCAGGGCCGCGGCCGCGACCGGGGCGCGCGCGAGGCGGGGGCGGTTGTTTTCCAGGCGCGAGAAGTCGAGGACGTTGTTGACCAGCCGTGCGAGGCGGTCCGCCTCACCGTGGAGGGTGCGCACGTACTCCGCTCGCTGCGCCTCGTCGCGCACCAGGCCGTTCATCAGCATGTCGAGGTAGAGGCGCAGCGTCGTCAGGGGCGTGCGCAGTTCGTGCGTGACCGCGGCGACGAAGCGGATGCGCCGCTCGGACAGGTTGAGGAGCGACCAGCCGCCCAGGGCGACCGCCAGCAGGGCGACGCTCGCCGCCACCCACGCTGTCGCCAGGCCCGCCCGCAGCGGCGTCCAGCCTGCGTCCTCAATCGGTGCTGGGGGTGGCCCCGGGTCGAGCTGCAACGGGAGAGCCGTCAGGGTGCGGTCGAGGTGTTCGGGAACAGGCTCGCGCATCGGCAGCACGCGGGCGCCGGGGAACAGGTCCTGGACTTCCTCGGCGAGAAGCCCCTGAAGGGCGGGGCCGTCCAGGGCGATGCCCTGGCACACCTCTCGGTCGTCGAAGCGCACCAGGCGCAGCACGAGGAGCTGTTCGCCCCCGTCGCGGCGCGGCAGCCAGAGGCCGACCATCGGGCTGACGCGCACCGTCACCTCGACGTCGGCCACGACGCGGGCGCGCGGCAATTTCAGCAACTCCGCGCCGTTGGCCGTGGTGGCGAGCTGAGCGATTTGGCGCGGGACGCGGACCTCCTCGCCTGCCCGAACGTTGTAGTTGAGCTTGGACCGCTGGCCGATGCGGTTCATGAACTCCAGCGAGGCCTGGACCTCCTGCGCACTGTCCTTGCTGTTGTTCGTTAACTCGATCTGACGGCGCGCCAGCAGGACGGTCCGGTCGCGGAGCGTGGCGGGCTTCGTGTGCTTGCGGGCGTGCGCCAGAAGTACGCGGGCGGGGAGCTCGCGTGCCAACTCGTTCAGGAACTGCCTGCGCGCCGGAGTGGCGTTCCCGGGCGAGGGCGTGGTGAGCTTGCCCCAGAGGCATCGCTCCAGGGGCACCGAGAGCACCTGCGGCGACTCCCAGGTCGAGGCATCGGCCTGGAAGTGCAGCCGCATCCACGGGGGGAGCTCGGCGTCGAGCAGCGGAGAAGGAATCAGCGCACCGCCCTCGCCATCGACAACCTGGCCGGGAGCGTAGATGGCGCTGTAGTGGTTGAATGGCCGACTGCTCTCGGGGGCCAGGAGCGTGGCAAGCCGGCCATCGAGGCGCCAGAGCGCGACGCGCATCTGAGCGGCGCGCTCGGCCTCGGCGCGCTGCGCGAACTGTTCGCGCTCCAGGCGCAGGGCCGCGGCCGTGGCCCAGCCGAGGCCCCCCACCACCAGGGCCGCGATGAGGGCGAAGGCCAGTGCCCCGCCGAGTTTGCCGCGCAGGCAGCGTTTCATCGGTCGTCCGTCAGGGGGTGGGCTCGAGCGGTTGCAATTCGGGCGCGGCCATGTAGCCGTGCGCCCGAACGGTGAGGATCGCCTCGGGGGTGGGCCGGCCCGACGGGTCGCGGAGCTTGGTGCGCAGGCGGGCAATGTGCATGTCGATGGTGCGCGTCTCGAGCCCGTGCGGCTCGAAGCCCCAGACCTGCGTCAACAATTCGTCGCGCGAGACGGCGCGCTGGGAGTGCTCGACCAGCACGCCGAGGATGGCGCTCTCCGTCTCGGACAGTTCGCCGCGGCGCTCCTCCGACCAGCAAATCTCTCGGCGCGCCAGGTGGATGACGGCGTGGCCCAGCCGGGCGCTGTGAACGGTCCCGCGACGCGACCGCGACCGCCGAAGGACCGCCTCGACGCGCGCCAGCAACTCGCGAGCGGAGAACGGCTTGACGACGTAATCGTCGGCGCCCATCTTCAGCCCGCGCACGCGGTCGTCCTCGCTGCCGCGCGCCGTCAACACGATGATCGGCAGCGCCACCCGCGCCGCGCGCACCTCGCGCAATACCTCCAGGCCATCGCGGCGCGGGAGCATGAGGTCGAGGAGGACGAGATCGACCTGAGGCCGGAGCGCCTCGGTCAGCCCCCGGTCGCCGTCGGCCGCCTCCGTCACGTCGTAGCCGGATGCGCGAAGGGCGTCGGCAACGCCCCTGCGAATGGCCGGCTCGTCCTCCACCACCACGATGCGAGGCCTGGTCATGGCGCAAACCTCCGGCACCAACTCGGCGAACGCCGCCTGTAGGGAACGCCCTCCGTGGCGTTCCGCGGCGGCGCGGGAACCCAACGCGGGGGGTTCCGAAAGGCGGCGGTGGGCCCGGTTGTGGCGGGGGGTTGGGGCCATTACCGGCCGACCCTCGGGGGGGGGGGGGTCGCGCCCGCCCATAGCCGGGGGGGGGGCGC
>JBBSEZ010000068.1:0-29093 GCA_038239195.1 Gemmatales bacterium | reverse complement strand
GGGGGGGCGGGGGGGGGGGGGTTTCGCGCGGATGCCAAGTGGGGGGGCCCCCACCGCTGCGGCGACGCGCCGCTAACCGGGGGGCGCAGGCGGGCCGGCAACAGGGGGACCACACGATCATGAGCGAGCATTCTTCCTCGACGTTCGCCCTGCGCGGCGACCACGTGACGCTGGCGCAGGCGGTCAAGGCGGTCGGCCTGGCGGACACCGGCGGGCAAGCCAAGTTCCTGGTCCGCGAGGGGACCGTCACGGTCAACGGCACGGCCGAGACCCAGCCGGGGCGCAAACTGCGGGCCGGCGATCGCTTTGGCGTCGTGGGGGGGGGGCGAGTGGACGATCACGGCGTGAGCGCTTCGGCGCCTCCCCCTCATCTCAGTTGGCCGGCCTGGCGGCTCGTGCTGATGCTGGCCTGGCCGGTGTTCGCGCAGCAGTCGCTCATCCTGGCGGTCAGCCTCTACGACCGCTACCTCGCCGGACACTTGTCGGAACTGTCGGCCGAGGACCAGACCGCCACACAGGCGGCGCAGACCACCGCCGCCTACCTCGCCTGGTTTCTCAGCAGTTACACCGTTCTGGTGAGCGTCGGCGCCACGACCCTGGTGGCTCACCTCATCGGCGCCGGCGACCGCCGCGGCGCGCAACTCGTCGCCAACCAGGCCGTCCTGCTCGGCGTGGTGCTGGGGCTACTCGGCACGGGCCTCGGCCTGCTGGTGCTCGGCCCGGCCTTGGGGCTGCTTCATCTGGAGGGCGTCACCGCAGCGTATGCCGCCGACTACTTGCGCCCGCAGTTCTACTTGCTGGTCTTCCAGGTGATCTCGGCGGCGGGCATCGCCTCGCTGGCGGGCGCGGGCGACACGCGCTGCGGGCTGTGGGTGTTGGGTGGGGTGGCCCTGCTCAACATCCCCCTGGCCCGGGGCTTCTGCGAGGGCGTCGGGCAGTTCCCGGGCCTCGGCTTCGTCGGCATTTCTGTCGGCACGGCCGTCAGTCAGGCGCTGGGCGGGCTGGCCGTCGTCGCCCTCCTGCTGAACGGGCGGGCCGGGCTGCGCCTGCGCTGGAAATTGCTGGCGCCCCACGTCGCCGTCCTGCGGCGGCTGCTGCGCGTGAGCGTCCCCGCGGCGGGGGACAGCCTGTCGATGGCGATCGGCTATCTGTGGTTCTTGAGCATCATCAACGGGCTGGGCCCCGTGGCGGGGGCGGCGCACGGCATCGCCCTGGGCTGGGAGGGGCTGGGCTATCAGCTTGGCGCGGCGTTCGGCACGGCGGCCATCGCGCTCGTGGGCCAGCACCTCGGCGCCGGCCAGCCGCGCCAGGCGGCGCGCGGCGGGTGGGTGGCGTTCGCGATGGGAGCAGCCGTGATGACGCTGATGGGGGCCCTGTTCTTCGCGCTGGCCCGACCGATGTTTCTGCTGTTTTGCCCGAAGCCGGAGCAGCTCCCCATCGTGGAGCTGGGCGTGCCGCTCTTGCAACTCGTGGCGTTCGGCATGCCGGCGCTGGCGTCGTGTATGGTCCTCGGGTGGGCGCTGCGGGGCGCCGGCGACACGCGCGTGCCGGTGCTGTATACCTGGTTGGGCTTCTTCGCCCTCCGCATCCCGCTGGCCTATCTGCTGACGCGCGAGCGGCTCGACCTGGGGGGCCTGGGGAGCGTGCCGGGCGCCGACCTCGGCCTGCTCGGCGCGTGGGTGGCGATGTTGATCGACGTGCAGGTGCGCGGCGCGTTGGTGTTGGCGCGCTTCGCGAGCGGGCGCTGGGCGAACCAGCGCGTGTGAGAGGATCAGCGCAACGATTCGGCCGGGCCGTGGGCCCAGCGCGACGTGGCGGCGGCGAAGTCGGGGACGAAGTGGAACTGGGTGTCGAGCTTGGTGGCCTCGAAGATCGGCATCACCATGGAAGGCACCTCGCAGAGGACCATCTCGCCGTCGTACTCGCGGAGCTTGCGCTGAATGGTGATGAGCTTGGCGAGGAAGACGCTGTACATGCAGTCGAGCGGTTCGGGGCCGAGGGACAGCGCCAGCCGGCGACAGCCGTCGCGCGAGACGAGCTCGATGACCTCGTCGGCGAACTGATACATGTCGGGCTCGTTGAGGCGAGGCCGGCGCAGGCGCACGCAGAAGACTTCGCCTCGGCGCTCGACCGTGATGTGCCGGCAGCGGTCCATGACTGGCCCCTCGCGGTGCGCGCGCGGATTTGAGAGCAGCGAGGATTTAACATAATCCTCACACGGGGGAAGTCAAGAGCCCACTATCGGCAGGGCAAGCCTACCTGAACGGGCGTTCGCTGTCCCGGTGGAGGGCCCGATCTCGCCGCCCGATTCAGGCTCGCCGATGAGCACGTCCCCCTCCACGGCCACGGCGCGCACGGTCACGCGCCGGCGGATCAGTGCCGGGGCATGGCCCCGGAACGTGACGGGGGCATAGCGGCAGGAGGTGCCGCGGGCGTGCCCGGCCCGTTGCGGGTCGGCGCCTTCCACGAGCACGTCGAGCCGGGCACCGAGCAAGCCGCGGTAATAGTCGTCCGCCAACTCGCGCTCGATCTCCAGGAGGCGGCGCCGGCGCTCGGCGACGACAGGAGGCGGAACGGCGCCGGGCAAGCTCGCCGCGGGAGTGCCGGCTCGCGGGCTGTAGGAGAAGACGTGGATGCGCGAGAAGCCGGCGGCACGGGCCACTTCGCAGGTCGCCTCGAAGTCGGCGTCGGTCTCGCCGGGGAAGCCGACGATGACGTCGGTGCTGAAGGCTGGCCGATCGAGGGCGGCGCGGATGCGCCGGACGCGCTCGAGGAAGCCCTCGCGCCGATAGCGCCGCTTCATGCGCGCCAGTACGGCGTCGGAGCCGCTCTGCAAGCACAGGTGCAGGTGGGGGCAGATGCGCGGCTGTTCGGCGAGGGCCCGCACCAGGTCGTCGCGCGCCTCGGCCGCCTCGAGGCTGCTCAGGCGGATGCGGAAGTCGCCGGGCAGGTTGGCCAGGCGCTCGAGAAGCTGGGGCAAGCGCACCCACTGTTCCCTCGGTCGGCCTTTGCACAAATCGAGCCCGTAATGGCCGAGGTGGATGCCGGTCAGCACGACCTCGCGATGTCCTGCCTCGACGAGGCGCGATACCTCGTCGGCGACTTCTTCGGGGGGCCGACTGCGCACGATGGGGCGGACGCTGGGGATGATGCAATAGGAGCAGTTGAGCAGGCAGCCGTCCTGCACTTTGACGAAGGCGCGCTGGTGGTCGTCGAAGCGCGCGATGCCGGGCGGCGCCTCGGTGATGCCGTAGGGGGCCAGCTCCTCGACGAGGCGGGCCTTGTCGGTGATGACGTGGGTGACGCCGGGCAGTCGGCGCACGGCATCGGGCTCGCGCGTGGCGTAGCAGCCCATGACGACGAGGTCGGCGGCGGGGTTGGCCTTGTGGAGCCGGCGGATGAGCTGGCGGCCCTTGGCGTCGGCCTCGTGGGTGACGGTGCAGGTATTGACCACGCACAGGTCGGCGGGCCTGCCCTCGGCGGCCTCGACGTAGCCGTTGAGCTCGAGCATCTCCTTGACGTACTGAGTCTCGTACTGGTTGACCTTGCAGCCGAGCGTCAGCAGGCGGACCGTGCGCGGGGAGGACATCCGGGGCTCCTGGGACCGGCCGGGCGGCTCACGCGCGGCGGCGGCGCGATCGGGTCGATTTGGCGGGGGCTGGCGCGGGCGGGGCTGCCATCACTTCGGCGAGGGAATCGGCCGTCACAAAGCGCTGGCTCCAGGCGCTGAGTTGGGCGAAGTCGATGGTGCCGCGGATGCGTTGCTCTGTGGCGGCCGTCAGCTCGCCGTACCGCAGGGCGAACTGGCTCAGGAGTACCTGTTGGAGCGCGAGAACCATACCTTGCACTTCCCCCTCCGCCCGGATCGCCTCGGCAATCGTTCGGCTCATGGACGAGACCTCCTATCACGAGCGCCGGCGCGAGCGCGTCGATTTGGCTGGAGCGGGCGCGGGGGCGGGCTGGGCCGCCATCACCTCGTCGAGGGACTTGGCCGTTACAAAGCGATCGACCCAGGCATTGAGCTGGGCGAAGTCGATGGTATCGCGGATTAGTTGTTCTGTGGTGCCCTGCAACTCGCCGTACCGCAGGGTGAGCATCCGGACAAGCGTCTGCTGGAGAGTGCGAACAGTGCCTTGCGCGTCACCCTCGGCGCGGATCGCCTCGGCAATCGTTCGGCCCATGTCTCGGACCTCCTGTCGGTGTTCGTCGCTGCGGAGCGAGGCCTCGATCGTCTCGTTCAACTGGGGGCGCTCGCTCTCGTTCCGGTAATGATACACGAAGGCGCTGACGTACGAAAGGAGCTCCAGCCAGCGCAGCCGGCCTTCTTTGGGGATCGTTTCGAGGTGCGTCACGACCTGGCGCAACAACGCGCGGAACTCGGGGCGGCGCGCGTCCCGCTCGCGCAGCAGATGCAGCACGTCTCCGAAGAACCCGCCCCTCGCTTGGAGGTCTAGCGGGGAGAGGTCGGGGAGGTTCACGAAAAGGGGCGTGAGGAAGGGCGTCACGTCGCGGAACTGGCTGCCCTCCTCGATGAGATCGACGAGCTGGCCGATCGCTTCCCAGCGGTAGGTGCCCGTGTAGAAGACCACGGGCAAGATCGGCTGGAGGCGAACGCTCGCCAGGGAGCCGTGCCGCCGGCCCCAGGCGCGCACCTGGGCTTTCCAGATTTGCACGAGGTAGTCGAGGACGCGGAGGACCATCAAGCGGTCCGGCTCGGACTGGTGTTCGAGCAGGACGTAGAGCGAGATCGTCTTGCGGCGCTTGCGGGCGCCCGGGCGGAAGGGCGCCGTCAGCACCAGGTCCGATTCGACGTGGCGAAAGTCGCTGGCAACGTAGTCGGTCGGATCGACGCGCATCTGGTCGAAGTCGATCGCCGGCACCAGGGGCGAACGAGCGACCTGGAGCAGGTCGCGGACGTTTTCGGGGTTGTGCAGCAGGAGCTTCATCCCGTTCTGCGGGAACTGGCGGATGATCTCGCGCGAGCGCGTCTCGGACATCGGTCGCTCCTCGGCACCCGCTCAGGGCACGCCCGCCTTGCGCGCGGCGACGGGGTCAATGTTGTGAAGCGCGTTCCGGGCCTCCCGCCTCACGCGGGCGTCCTTGTCCCTGACCGCCTCGAGCAAGTCCTCGAAGATGTCCTTGCCTTTGGGCCCGAGCCGGCCCAGGATGCGTGCCGCCGCCAAGCGCACCTTCACGTCCTCGTGTTGCAACCCACGGGCGACGGTCCATTGGGCGCCTGTCCCGAGCTTGACGAGCGCCTCGGACGCGGCCATGCGCACTGTCGTGTCGGGGTCATGGAGAGCTTCCACCAGCACGCGCGCGTGCCTGATCCCCCACTTGGGCTCTTGTCCCAGGGAGAAGGCCGCCGCGGCGCGGACAGCCGGGTTCTTGTTTCTCATCTGCTCATGCAGAATGAAGGGAACGTCATCGGCTAAGCCGAGGGTCGCGAAGCGGACCAGGGTCGCCGCCGCGTCGCGGTCCTCGCTCCCGATGAGGACCAGCGCCCGGACAGCCCGCTCGCGCACGAGCGGGTCGCCATCGCGCAGGGCCTTCTTGAGGAGGGGGAGCCATGCCGAGGCTTGGAGGCCGATCTTGCTAAGCGATTCGATGGCCGCGGCACGAACGCGCGGATGGTCGTCGGTCGCGGCCTTGCGGAGGTCCGGGACGGCGGGACGAGCTGCGGGACCGAGGCGGCCCAGCGCCTCGGCAGCCAGCCGGCGCCCGTCGGGGCCTTCTTTGCGCAGCGCCGTCCGCAAGGCCGGCAGCGCCTCGCGCGAGAGCGGAGGGAGGACCGGAAGGGCGCGAAGGACGGTCAGGCGCACCCAGTCATCCCTGTCTTCGAGTAGCGCGAGCAGGGCCAGCATGACGGGGCCGGCCTTGGGGCCGATTCGCCGGAGCGCCTGCGCGGCGGCAAGCCGGACGTCGCGATCCTCGTCCTTCAAGGCCTCGCCAAGCGCCGCGACCGCGCGGGGCCCCGCGGGGCGAATCCGGTCGAGCGCGCGGACGGCGGCGCGGCGCACCCCGACGTCCCGGTCCTTGAGCAACGTCAGGAGCGACGGAGCGGCCTTGCGCGCCCGTTGGCCCATCCTGCCCAGCGCCTCCGCCGCAGCCCGCCGGACGTCGGCGTTCGGGCCCGCCAGCGCCGCCGTCAGCGCCTCGACTGCGGGAAGGCCTATGCAGACCAAGGCCTCCGCGGCTTCGAGCCGAACCAACAGGTCGGGATCGCCGAAGGCGGCGACGAGCGGTTTCGTCGCCGGCTCGGCGTCGGGGCCGATGCGCCCCAGTGCGAGGGCGGCGTGGCGGCGCACCTGGGTGCTCTCGTGTTTCAGCGCCTCGGTCAGGCCGGGCAGGGCGGCTTTGCCGATGCCTGCAAGGGCGTGCGCCGCCTGCCAGCTCAGCACGCGCTCGCGGCCCTTCAGCGCCGCGAGCAGAGGGGGGACGGCAGGCGCCGCGCCAGGGCCGATCTTCCCCAGCGCCTCCGCCGCGCTCCAACGAACGAGGTCGCTCTTGTCGGTCAGGGCGCGCGTCAGTGCGGCGACGGCGGGCTTGCCGTCGGGGCCGAGTGCGCCGAGCGCCAGAGCGGCGCCCTCGCGCACTTCCGATTGGCGATCCGACAAGGCGGTGATGAGCGGCCTGACGGCGGGCTTGCCGACGGCGGCCAGCGCGGCGAGGAGCTCGCGGCGCATCTCTGATCTGACGCCGGGTACCTCGGCCAGAAGAAAGGGCACGGCCCCCGCGTCGGGCCCGACGTGGCGCAGCGCCCGCGCCGCCTGGAGGCGAACGGCGGCGCTCGCGTCGTGGAGGAGCAGGCACAGTTCGCCGGTCGCGGGCCGGGCGGCCAGGCCGATGCTCCCCAGCGCCCGCGCGGCCTCGGCGCGAACGCTCGCCTCGGGATCGCGGAGCAAGCGCGTGAGGGCGGGGACGGCGGCGCCTGCGGCAGGGCCGTGCTCGGCGAGGGCGGAGGCAGCTTGCGTGCGCGCGTTGGCGTCGGGGCTTTTCAGGAAGGGAATGAGGGCCCGCACCTTCAGAGGCGGGGCGCTGCCGTTGTCCTGGGCGCGGGCTCCCCCGCCCGCCGCGAGGGCGAGGAGTAGCGCGAGGACGAGCCGGAGCGCAGTCGGGTCGTGCATGGGCTCTCTCCTGGTTTCTCGTGGCGACAAGCGTCCCCGCTTGTCGCTACGAGGAGAGGACGGGCAAGGTGGCCGGCCCTCCGAGGGCCCTCAAGGCAGGCCGGCCTTGCGCGCCGCGACGCGATCGATCGCGTGGGCCGCGCGTCGCAGGGCGAGCGCGACGTCCGGGCCCTTCTCGGCCTTGGCTGCTTGAATCACGTCCTCGATGGCCCCGCTCGCCTTCGGGCCCAGGCGCTCGAGGAGACGAGCGGACGACTCGCGGACGAGGGGGCTCAGGAAGAAGATGCCGTGGGCCAGCCGGGGGACGCTCACGCCGACGCGCAAGCGGAGCAGGGCCTCGCCGGCGATTTCTCGTTCGGCCGCGTCGTCGTCCCAGAGGGCGAAGATCAGCCTTCGCGCGGCCTTCTCCTGCACTTCCGCGCTAAAGTTGGCAAGGGCGTCGAGGGCCTCCTTCTGTTCGGCTCGCGACCGGGCGCCGAGGCCTTCGAGGAGGTGGCGCAGGACGGTGGCATCCTTGGGATGGGCTCGGGCCAGGGTGACGGCTGCTTGCCAGCGGAGATCGGCGCGCCTGTCTTTCAGCAGGTCGCGAAGGAAGGACAAGTCGGTCACGGCGCGCGGCCCGATCTTCCCCAGTGCCCGCAGGGCGGCCACGCGCACCTCCAACTCCGGGTCGCGCGCCACCAGGTGCAGCGCCCTTGCGGCGGGCGCCGCTTCTGGCCCGATCTCGCCCAGCGCCACCGCGACGGCCTTCCGCAGCCCGGGGGGGCCTTCCTCCAACGTGCCGCTCAGGGGCAGCGTGGCGGCCGCCGCATGCGGGCCCATCCGCCCCAGCGCGACGACGGCGGCGAGTTGGGCGCGGGCGTTTGGGTCGTCGAGGGCCTCGACCAGGGCCCGCACTGCCTCGGGCGAGGGGCCTCCGATCTTTCCCAGCGCCTCGGCGGCCGCAATTCGCATCCGGGGCCTCGCGTCGGTCAGGAGACCGATGAGGGCGGGGACGGCCCCTCTGGCGCCGGGGCCGATCCGCCCCAGGGCCAGCATCGCCTGGGACTGCACGCCCGCGTTACCGTCTTTGGTGGCCTCGGCCAGCGCGCTGACCCCCCCGCCCGCCTTGGGGCCGATGCGCCCCAGCGCCTCGGCGGCAGTCGCGCGCCTTGCGGCGCGCTTGTCCTTCAAGGCCCACAGCAACGAGGGGATGGAAGCGGGGCCGATCCGTCCCAGCGCTTCGCCGGCCAGGAAACTGTGGAGCTCGTCCGGCCCGACCAGGATGGCCTCCAACGCCTTGGCGGTCGGCGCCGCCTCGGGCCCGACGAGCGCCAGGGCGAGCAGGGCGTGCCGGCGCGTCTGGGGAGATTTGAGCTCGAGCGCCGCACTGAGCGCCGGCAGGGCGGGCTTGCCCACCCGCGCCAGCGCATGGGCGGCCAGCCAGCTCAAGACGCGCTCCTTGCCCTCGAGCGCGAGGGCCAGATCGCCCACGGCGGGGCGGGCGGCTGGGCCCACCTTGCCCAGGGCCTCGGCGGCGGACCAGCGGATCACGTCGGAGCCGTCCTTCAAGAGCAGCCTCAGTTCGGGCAGCGCGTCCTCGGCGTCGGGGCCGAGCGCGGTCAGCGCCTTGAGGGCGGCCTCGCGCACCACCCGCCGTGGGTCGCGCAGGCCCCGCCGCAGCGCCGGGACGGCGGGCTTCCCGAGCCGGGTGAGCGAGGCGACGGCTTCTTCCCGCCCGGCGCCACGCTCGAGTGGGATGGCGGAGAGCAGGAAGGGCGCAGCGCCAGCGCCCGGGTCGATTCGGCCCAGGGAACGGATGGCCTCCGCGCGGACCGGGGCTTCGTCGGCCAGGGCCAGGCAGACGTCTCCGCCCGCGGCGCGGGCGCCGGGGCCGACGCCGCCCACCGCCTCGACGGCGATGCGGCGCGAATAGGCCGAGGGGGCCTTCAGGCGGGCGCGGAGGGCGGGGACGGCCGCCTTGGCGTCCGGCCCGATCTGGCCCAGGGCGCGGGCGATCTCGTCGGCGCTGTCGGCGTGACGCATGGCCTTGATGAGGGGACCGACCGCGGCCCTCGCCTTGGGCCCGAAATTGCCGAGGGCTCGCGCCGCCTGGGCGCGGACGGAGGCCGAGGGGTGTTCCAGAAGGGGCACCAGCCCCTCGACGCGCAGCTCGGGGGGCCCGCCCTTTCCCGGCCACTGTGCAGGGGCCGGTCCCACGATGAGGAGCAGGGCGAGAATTGTCCCGGCCACGCAAAGCGTTCTTGCTTGGACCACGTGTTCCTCCCGCCGTCGCGGACGGCCCGAAGGTGCTTCCCCGAAGGCATTGTCCTCCGGGGGCCCTCCTCCCGCAAGCGCCAATCGACGGTAGGGCAGGCCTTTCGACTTGCCTTCCGCATCAGGCAGGTCGGGAGACCTGCCCCACAACCCAGGCCTCTCGAAACGTATCCTCTGGCCAGTGGCGCGCGGTTCCCAAGCCCGACTGTTTGTCATCCTCGCTGTGTCCTATAATAACCAATCTTGCCACGCCCGGTTCGTCCTCGGAGCGACCTCTTCATGACCGCAATGACCTTGACCGAAAAGATCCTCGCCCGTCACGCTGGCCGCGACGCGGTAGCGCCGGGCGACAACGTGTGGGTAGACGTGGACGTGCTCATGACCCACGACGTGTGCGGGCCGGGGACCATCGGCATCTTCAAGCAGCACTTCGGCCCCAAAGCGCGCGTCTGGGATCGCGAGAAGCTCGTCATCGTGCCCGATCACTACATCTTCACCGCCGACCGCATGGCCAACCGCAACGTGGACGTGTTGCGGGAGTTCGCCCGCGAGCAGCAACTGCCGTACTACTACGACGTCGGCACCGACCGCTACAAGGGCGTCTGCCACATCGCGCTCCCCGAGGAGGGCCACACGCGACCCGGCGAGGTGCTCTTCGGCACCGATAGCCATACCTGCACCGCCGGCGCCTTCGGCGAGTTCGCCACGGGCATCGGCAACACCGACGCCGGCTTCATCCTCGGCACCGGCAAGCTGTGGGTGAAGGTCCCACCCACCATGCGGTTCGTGTTCCACGGCGAGCTGCCGCCCTACCTGATGGCCAAGGACCTCATCCTCGCCGTCATCGGCGACGTCGGCTGCGACGGCGCCACCTACCGGGCAATGGAATTCGACGGCGACGGCGTGTACGCGCTCAACGTCGAGGAGCGCATGACGCTGTGTAACATGGCCATCGAGGCCGGTGGGAAGAACGGCATCATCGCGCCGGATCAGGTCACGCTCGACTACGTCGATGCCCGCAACAAGTCGGGCAAGCCCTACACCGTGCTGCGCTCCGACGCGGGCGCGAGCCACGTGTTCGAGAAGGTCTACGACGTCCGCAAGCTCCAGCCGGTGATCGCCAAGCCGCACAGTCCCGACAACCGCTCGTTCGTGAGCGAGGTGCGCGGGACGAAGCTCGATCGCGCCTACATCGGCTCCTGCACGGGCGGCAAGATGACCGATTTCCGCGCCGCCGCGCGCGTGCTCCAGGGGCACAGCGTGCGCATCGACACGTTCATCGTCCCGGCGACGAGCGAGATCGCCAACAACCTCAAGACGGAGCGGTTGAACGGGCACACCCTGGAAGAGGTGTTCCTGTCGGCGGGGGCGAAGATCGGGCCGCCATCGTGTGCCGCCTGCCTGGGGGGGCCGAGCGATACGTTTGGCCGGCTCAATCAGGCGATGAGCTGTATCAGCACGACCAACCGCAACTATCCCGGGCGGATGGGGCACAAGGAGGCGCGCGTCTACCTCGCCAGCCCGCTGACCGTGGCGGCGAGCGCCATCATGGGGGAGATCACCGACCCGCGCGAGTACGTGGGCTGAGCGCGACACCTACCTGACGAGTGCGACCATGAGCACCGACGCCAACGTTCCGACAACGCCGATGGCGGCGCCGCTACCGGCGATGGCGGCGCCTCTGCCTCCGCCCCATTTACCGGACGTGCCGGAGTGGGTGGTCCCCCCGGAAGCGATCCCGAACCTGGACGAGTTGGTCCTTGAGGACGGCAAGCCGGTGGACAACATCTTCGCGGAGAAGCAGCAGCGCTTGCTCACCGAGCCGTTGTACAGCTCGTGGAAGTGCCCAGTCGGGAACGGCGAGTTCGAGGTGCTGGCGAACGTGGGGCTGTTCCCCATCCCCAAGATGCCCCCCCTGGCGCCGGACGTCATGCTGAGCTTAGGGGTACGGATCGGCGCCGACCTCACACTTCGCGAGAATCGGTCCTATTTCCTCTGGGAGTTGGGCAAGCCGCCCGACGTCGCCCTCGAACTCGTCTCCGACCGGCGCGGGGAAGAAGCCACTTCCAAGATGGCGCAATACGCCCGGATGGGCGTGGCGTATTACGTCATCTTCGACCCGAACCAGCACCTGGGAGCGGAGGTGTTGCAGTCCTTCGTGCGCTTCGGTTCGACCTATCAACCTGTTCCCTCAAGCTGGTTCGCCGACGTCCACCTCGGGGTGACCTTGTGGGAGGGCGACTACGAGGGGCACCAAGATCGCTGGCTGCGGTGGTGCGACGAGGAGGGGGAGGTCATTCCCACGGGAGCCGAGCTCGCACAACAGGAGCGGCAGCGCGCCGACGACGAGCGGCAGCGCGCCGACCGGGAGGCCGAACGCGCGGGGCGGGAGGCCGAACGCGCGGGGCGGGAGGCCGAACGCGCGGGGCGGGAGGCCGAACGCGCCGACAATGAGCGCCAGCTTCGCGAGCGACTGGAGGCCCGGCTCCGCGAACTGGGCATCGAGCCGTGACAGGGGCCTTCCCTCCTTTCATTTCAGCGAACGAACCAAGAGACCTCGACCATGCAGAAAGTCATCGCCGGCAAGGCCTACGTTCTGGGCGACAACGTCGATACCGACCAGATCATCCCCGCCCAGTATCTGACCTTCAACCCGGCCATTCCCGAGGAATACAAGCAGTTCGGCAAGTACGCCCTGAGCAGCGTCCCTCCGCCGCAGGCGGGACTGCCTAAAGGGCGCGTGCCGTTCCACACCGACGACGAGTTCATCTCGCCCTACAAGATCGTGGTCGCCGGCAAGAACTTCGGCTGTGGCTCGTCGCGCGAGCACGCGCCGATCGCCCTCAACGCCGCGGGCATCGGGGCGGTGGTGGCCGAGTTCTACGCGCGCATCTTCTTCCGCAACTCCGTCAACGGCGGGTATCTCATCCCCTTCGAGTGCGTCGAGCGCCTGTGCGACCGCGTCTGCACGGGCGACGAACTGAGCCTCGACGTGGTGGGGGGCGTGCTCGAAAACCGGACGACGGGGGAGAATTACCAGCTCAAGCCGCTGGGCGAGGTGGCGCCGATCCTGGAGGCGGGGGGGCTGTTCCCTTACGCGCGGAAAGTGGGTATGCTACAAGGGTGAGAGCCCAGCCTGGAGCCGGCCATGCCAACCCTGAACGTTCAGGCGGAACTGTCTGCGGACGACCTCCTCAAAGCTGTCGATCAACTGGAAGCGACGGAGCTGACCCAGTTCGTTTCCCGAGTGCTCAAGTTGCGGGCGCGGCGGCTGGCGCCCTCGGTTCGCCAGCCGGAAGAGGGGCTCCTGCGCCGAATCAACGAAGGACTGCCTCCCGCCGACCGCGAGCGCTACCGGGAACTGCTGGGTAAACGGCGAGAGGAGACCTTGGCGCCGGAAGAGCACGCCGAGCTGCTCCGGCTGACAGATCAGGTCGAGCTCCGCGAGGCGGACCGCGCGCAAGCACTCATCGAGCTGGCGCAGGTGCGCCAGGTGCCTCTCGGCAAGCTCATGGACGACCTGGGAATCAGGCCGGCGAGCGATGACTGAGCGCCGAAGAGGACAAGCAACGCTGCCAGACGCTCCTGCAAAACGAAGCGTGCCCCTGACGGGGATCGTCAGGGGCACACCGAAGCGCGGTTCTGCGAACCGCAGCTAAACGAGAGGGGTTGTGTCGAGCTTCGTCCCATTCGGGGCAGGCTCGGCACGCGGCGCCGGCGCGGTGAGCTTCTCGCCGAGCCCCTTGGCGATCGTCACGAACTCCGACGGCATCATGATGATGGTCGTGCTGTTCTGCTCGGCGCCGACTTCCTGGATCATCTGCATGCGGCGCAGTTCCAGGGCCATCGGGTTTTCCGTGATGATCTGGGCCGCGCCCGCCAGCTTGACCGAGGCTTCCAGTTCGGCCTCGGCCTTGATGATGCGGGCCCGCTTCTCGCGGAACGCCTCCGCCTCGCGGGCCATCGCCCGCTGCATCGTCGTCGGGATCTCGACGTCCTTCATCTCCACCATCTCGACCATCACGCCCCACGGGTCGGTGTCCTTATCGACGATGGCCCGTAGTTCCGTGTTGATCTTGTCGCGGTCCTTGAGCACCTCGTCGAGCAGGTGCTGCCCGATGATGTTGCGCAGGCTGGTCAGCGCCACCTGGTAGACGGCCGAGGCGAAGTCCACGACCTCCAACACCGCCTTGGCCGGC
The DNA here is from genome assembly GCA_038239195.1 of Gemmatales bacterium. Taxonomy (GTDB): domain Bacteria; phylum Planctomycetota; class Planctomycetia; order Gemmatales; family Gemmataceae; genus JBBSEZ01. The sequence goes on along the minus strand of JBBSEZ010000068.1, from coordinate 15,511 downwards.
TCGGTCACGCGATACCACAGCACGGCGTTGACCTTGATCGTGACGCTGTCCTTGGTGATCGTCTCCTGCGGCTCGACGTTCACCGTCACCGTACGCATGTCCACCTTGCGCTGCCACTCGAAGATCGGGAGCAGGTAGTAGAGCCCCGGCCCGCGGATCGAGTTGTAGCGACCCAGGCGGAAGACGATGGCCCGCTCGTACTCCTGGGCGACGCGAATGCCCGACAGCGCCAGGACGGTCAGGGCTGCCAGGCCCACCAGAACGCCGACGGTCAACGGCTCGGACATGGTCCAACTCCCTCGGGCGACGAACTCGTTCTCTTCAAACAAGTTATTCGTCCGAGGGGCCGAAGGCTTGCGCTTTTCGGTCCGTTGCCCCGTCCTCCCTCAGAAGAGGGGAGACGGAGTGCGCTCCGCGAACCGTCTTGGAGTGCGGCGATTTATCGGCGCTGTCTTTTGCCTTCGAGGCGAAGGCCCCCCGGCGCGGCGTCGCCCTTTGTGGGGTGAGTCGGCGGAAAGGCGAAAGAAAGCGATGATAAATTGCCGCACTCCATAGGGGAGGGCATGAGAACCTGGTCGGCGCGTGTCAATTGACAAAAAGAGGCGCGGCGATGGGCTCTGCCCTCGACGCGCCTCTCGTTCGCGGACGTGAATCCTCCGGGCCCTCCGCCGACGTCAACGCCCCGGATTTGGCGTCAGCGTGAAAGCCGCCTCGTGGTGCAGCGGTGTGCCCTGCGCGGGGGTGTAGAAGACCTTCAGCCGGACCTTGGTGATCTCAGGCCGGTAGGTGGTCCACGGCAGGAACATCGTGTAGCCCCAGCCGATCTTGTCGCGTCGCAGCCACGTCTTCAGGGTGGCCGCATCGATGTTCCACACTTCCTTCTGCACCACCGCCCCATTCGTTTCCTCGGACAGCAGCACCGAGATCTTGCCGTCGCCCGCCGTCGGGAAGCCGACCTCCTGCCCAAACAGGTAGAGCCGGCCACTTAGCCCTGGCATCGAGGTTCCGCCGCGAGTGGGATCGGGCGCCCAAGAGACCGTGTTCTCCCACGTCGCTATCATCTGAACCGGCGTTTGGACGGCCCACGCGGCGATTTGGGCGTTCCAGAAGCTCGCCAGCCGCGACCGAACTTTGCCCAGCACTTCTTGCACCACCGCGGCGACCAGCGCCTCCTCCTGAGGCCCCGCGTTCACAGCCGCGACCATCGGCACCGTGAACACCACGTCCGCAGTCCCCGTGTTCCCCGCCGCGTCGCTCACCTTGAGCACCACCACGTACGCCCCCGGCTTCAGCGCCTCCGTCTTGAACCGGAACGTCTCGCTCTTGCTGTCGAACAGCCCGTCCGTCGGGAAGACGTTGGTCCACTTCTTCCCGTTGACCGCGAACGACGCCGCCGTCAATCGCACCAACGGCGACCGCGCGTTCCCCACGATCACCATGCGTCCCCCCTCCAGCCCGGCCGTCTTGACGACGACGGTCGGCGCCTCGTGGCACACCACAAAGGGGGCGCTGATGCGCTCGCCGGTCAGCGCTTCGCCCTCGGCGTTGTCCTTGCTGTCGCTGGCCACGACCTTGAGTCGGTAGGTCCCCGACGGCGTCGTGGTGGCGTCCCACTCGTGGTCGGTCTTGTCGAGGTCTTCCTCGAGCAGCACCCAGCTATCCCAGCCGTCCTTGCGGACGTAGAGGCTGTAGGTCAGTTCGTCCTCGTTGGCGTCGGTCGCGGACCACTTGAACTTGAGCTTCTTCGGACTGTCGAGGTTGACGGCGTTGAGGTCGGGCACCACGACCTTCGTCACCTCCGGCGCCTGGTTGGTGGTCGCGTAGCGCAGCGTCAGCGCCTTCAGGGCCGGCGTGGCCTTGGCGTCTTCCGTCGCCAGCGTGACGCGATACTGGAGGAAGCGGGCCGTGGGCGCGGTGATGGTGGCCGTCTCGCCGTCCGTCTCCTCGGCCGACCAATCGCTCCACGTCTCGTCGGGCTCGGCGACGTTGCCGCTCCGCACCGAAACGCTGACGCTCGTCCGCGCCGGCGTGGCCGCCCGCCAGCGCAGCGAGCCCCACTTGCTGATGAGCCCGGCGTCTAGCACCTCGGACGCGATGGTGCCTTTCGCGGCGTACTGGTCCTTGAGGAGGTAGAGCTTGCCGGGGTCGCCGGTGCCGACGACGATCGAGCCGTCCTGCCGACGGAGGAGGCTCAGCACTTGCCCGTGATCGAGACGGGCGATCTCGCTGCGCTCGCGGGTCGATTCGTTGACCTCGAAGAGCTGGCCCTCCGTGCCGGTGCCGGCGAAGAGCTTGCCGCCCTGGCGCAGCAGGCTCATCACCAGGGCCTTCTCGCGGAACACCTCGCGCACCGGGCCGTCGAGGGCGATGCGATAGACCGAGTTTTCCCCGCTGGAAGGTGCGGAAGGCGCAGGGGCCGGCTCGCCCTCCGAATGCTTGGTCTTCTCGCCCTTCTCGCCCTTCTTCGAGGCCACCTTCGCTTCGGTGCTGGCGCGCGTGCCCGTTGGCCGACGCAGCGCCGCCGTCGAGAAGCCCGCCCCACCGCGCGAGGCGCTGCTCCCGCCCTTGCGCTTCGTGCCCGCCGTGCCGACGTAGAGCGCCTCCGGCGTCAACGTCAGCGTGCGCACCTCGGCCTGCGGCGCCTGGTACATCACGAAGCCCTTGCCGCGGGCGTCGATGCGGTAGACGCGGCCCGTCTTGTCGGTGCCCGCGTAAACGGTGCCGTCGGCGCCGACGGCGAGGCAAAGTACGTGGTCCTGCTTCGTGTCGTAGAACACGCGCGCCTTGCCGTCGGGGGCCACGCGGTAGATCTTGCCCTTCGGCCCCGTGGCGGCGTAAACGGCCTGCGTCTTGGGGTCGATCGCCAGGCTCCACACGTACGATTCTTCGAGGTTGGCCAGCACCTTCGTCCGGCCAGTGGGGCCGATCTGCACCACCTGGGCGACGGGGCCCGTGCCGGCGTACACCGAGCCATCGGCTGCGGCGGCCAGGCTGAGCACCTGGCTCTGCTCGCTGGCATAGGCGATGGTCGCCTTGCCGTCGGGCGACACCTTGTAGACCTTGCCCTCGTCGCCGGTGCCGGCGTACAGGTTGCCGCCCTTGTCCTCGACGAGGGCCCAGACGTGGGTGGCGCCCAGCGAGGCGAGGGGATTGAGCTGGCGCTGTAGCTGTAAGGTGCCGGCGTTGCTCACCACCGCGCGCTGAAACTTGGCGTTCTCGTGATCGGCCGGCTTGTGATGGTGCCAGGTCTTGACCTTGGCCGCCTCTCCCTGCTGTGTCTGCACACAGAGGAGGGCGAGCGCCAGGGCGGACGTCGGAATCGTTCGGAACATGATCGCTCCCGGAGGGGTCGTGAATGCGGGCCCTGTCCAACGCGGTCCACGGCGGGGTTCACCATTCCTCGTCGCGGGTGACCTTCCTGGTCTTCGTCACGGTAAAGCGCACCGAGTCCTGCCCTTGCACGACCCAATCGGTCGATTGTTTCGCCACGACGGCGGCGCTCATCGTCTGCGCGCCGGTGCGCCGGCCGTTGGAAAGGATGTGGACCATGCTGCCCGGCAAATTGGGGAGCGACTTCCCATTGGATGCCACCCCGTTGGGCCCCGTCGAAACGCGCAGCACCAGATTGGTTCGCTTGGCCGCGGTCTGTAACTTGAGCGCCTCGACCACGTGCTCCACGGACGTCGGGTTGAAGAGGTTCGGGCTCCCCCGGATCGTCATGCGGGCGCTATTGACCTCGTCGGTGAGGGTGGCGTGATAGCTCCCCTCGGGCAGGTCGGCGGGGAGCTCGAGCGAGACGTTGACGCGCTGGCGCAATCCCTTGTAAGGGCGCAGGAAGACGCTGGCCTTGAGCGTCTCGCCGGGGGCGTAACTGGCCGAGCCCAACTCGACGGCCTCGATCTCGGCGCTGACCCGACCGGGGAGGATTTGCGTCTCGCACTCGATGCGCTTGATGCGCAGCGACTTGTAGGGGTTGCTGGTAAGCTGGCTGACGATGTTGGCCACCGGGGCGAAGAGGGCATGGGGAGCGCGCCCGCCGCTGAAGCCGGAGAACGTGTCCTTGATGACGATGGGGGCGCCCTCTTCCAATTCGATGCGGGCGGTGAAGTGCGCCGTCAACTCGTCGGGCAACTCGCCTTCCATGTCGATGGAGTTGGTGAGGGCGGTAAACGCCAGCGTCGGCAGCAGCGAGCGCTGCCGAACCATCTGGACGTTGAACGTCTTGCCGGGGCCCTTGCCCAGCGCCACCTTCATTTGCATGGGAAGCAGGTCGGGCTTGCGGCCCAACCAGCCGGCGATGCAGGTGCTGACGTCGGCGTTGATGACGCCCACCGTCCGCAGCGGCGAGCCCATCTTGAAGCTCACCGTCTGGCGCGGGTAGATGGCGTGGACGTAGCCCGTCATGAGCGGGAGCTCGCAGGCGCCGAGGCTCATGAACGGATGGCCCCAGCCGTAGACGCGATTGCCCTCGATGTGGGTGACGGTCCCGATCCCCGACAGATCGAAGTCCCCGCTGATGAGGCTGACGGACAGCGCACCGCCCGGCTCCAGGGGCGTGTTCTTCTCCTCCTCGGCGATCTTGGCGCTGGCCCCGCCGCCCTGCATGGGCAGCAGGCCAAACGCGCTGGTTTTTCGGCTGAGCAGCTTGAGGCTGTGGGGGGTGAAGCCCGTGGCCGCGAGCGGGGTGCGCAGCGGCACCATCCACAGGCCATCGCTCGCCCGGGGCGTCACGTCGTCGAAGCCCTGGGCGACAGTGACGGCGTCGAACTCCTTGCCGCCGACCTTGACGGGATCGCTCAGCCCGACGCGAACCGGCTTGGTCTGGGCCGCCAGATCGCGGCGCTCGTAGGCCTCGACGAAACTGTGCATCTGACAGAACGGCGTGATGCCGGCGATCGGCTCCTTGCCGAACGCCCAGGCGTAGGCGACGGCGCCGACGAGCTTCCCGTCGATGGTGACGGGGCTCCCGCTCATTCCAGCAATGACGCCGGTCTTTTCCAATCCCAGGCCGGAAAGGCGGGCCAGGATCAAATCGCGGCCGGGGCTGGTGTTCTTGAGCGTGCCGAGCACCTCGACCTGAAAGACCTCGACCTTGGTGCCTTTCATCACCGTGCGCCCCTCGCCCTTCATGCCCCGGCGCACGTCATCGACGCGCCAGTACGATCCGGGTTTGGGCGCCGCGGCGGCCGGCGTGGGATGGGGCAGATAGCAGGCCAGGCCCGCTACCAGCAGAAGGGAGGAAGACAGGAAAGGACGGGGGGACTTCATGACCGCGCCTCCGGGTTGGAGGGTTGAGGAACGCGCGGAATGACGAGAGCGGCGGACGAATGCCGAACGGGAGAGGAGGGGCGGGGACGTTCGCCAGTCATCCGATCTCTATTGGGCGTATCTCATCATTCGTTCGTCCGGTATGAGACACAGGTTTCTACCTCGTAAGCGAGCAGGAGCTTGGCCGTGCGCGCAGCGGCGCACGGTCAGGGCGGCGCGGAGAGCGAGGCCCCATGGAGAGGTCAAACGGGGGGCGAGCGAGAACGGGGAACGTCCTGCGAGAGGAGAGGCAGGCGAGCTTGGCGCGGCGGAAGAGGTTGGTGCTGGGTGCAACAATCTACTGTGCCAAAGCCCAATCGCGTTTCCATCCCTGGACGTCCCGGGGCTCGGTTTCCTCGGCGGAAGCTAGGGCAGTTCCCTTGCGCGACACGCGGCCAATCGTCATTCCCTGACAGGCCTTATGTCGGGAACTGCACCAATACTTCAACTGTAACTCACATTCGCGAAGATGTACAGACGAGTTGGGGGCGGGCGCAAAGAGCAGGAGCGGGATGAGCCCAGAAGAAGGGAGGACACAGAGAACACGCGGAGAGGACGAGAGAAGAAAGCGGACAAGAAGGGCATCTGGCACGGCAGGCACGGTAGAATGGGATGGAGCGAGAACTACTAGGGGAGGCATCGACGATGACCAGCACGATCGACCCGACGATCGGCCGGCACAGTGCATGGGCGGAGGAGAAGGCGCGGCGCCGGTGGATGATCGTTGGCTGCGTCCTCGAGGCGCTGCTTGGGAGTGGTCTCACGGGGTTGATTGCTTACCTGTTGAGAAGGCGATCTCCGGCCCTCACCCCGCCTTCGCATCCGCCTGCTGATCCCGAAGCGGCCCCCTTTCGCGTCGGCCGGCCACCTTAACTCCTGCGCTCGGCATCATCGCCAGCGCGATTGTCCCGCCGAAGCGTGAAAATACTCCCGACCGAGGACGTATCTTGTTGTGCCCCTCCACGAAAGAGCCCTTGCGCACGCAGAAAGGAAGCCCCCCATGCTCGCGTTCCCCGAAGTCCGCGTCGGCGACCCGCTTGGCCACGAGGCCCTGACCGTTTTCCCTCTCTTTGCCGGTCCCGCCGGCGTCGCCGATTACCTTCTCGCCGACGAGGCCATCGCCAGTGGGTCCGTGACGGTCGAGGAGGTCAGCGAGGCGGGGTCCGTGCCCGACTTGATGGTCGAGAATCGGGCCGAGGGGCTGGTGCTCTTCCTCGAAGGCGAGGAACTGCGCGGGGCCAAGCAGAACCGGGTGCTGAACACGTCGGTCCTGGTCGCCCAGGGGCGGACCGCGATCCCGGTCAGTTGCGTCGAGCAGGGCCGCTGGCGGTTTCGTTCCCGGCAGTTCGGCTCGAGTGGCAGTTACTCCTCTTCCAAGCTGCGTCACGTGCTGAAGAAGTCGGTGACGCGCTCGGCCCAGGAGGGGCAGGGGCACGGCTCCGATCAGGGCGAGGTCTGGCGGGAAGTGGGGCGGCAAATGGCTTCGCTGGGCTCGCAGTCCTCGACGGGGGCGATGGCCGACACCTACGACTCGCACCGCCATCGCCTGGACGAGTTCCAGGACCGGCTGAAGTATGTCGAGGGCGCGACCGGCCTGGCCGTGGCGCTCGGCGGCAAGGTCGTCTCGGTCGATCTGTTCGACAAGCCCTCGACCTGCTGCAAGGTGTGGGGCCGCCTGCTGACCGGGCTGGTCATGGACGCTCTGGAGCCCGGGCTGGTCGGTCGCGCCGGGGGCGCCGAGGTGGAACAGGTGGTGTCCGCCCTGCGAGGCGCGCCGTGGCAACCGACCAAGGCGGCGGGGGCGGGGGAGGAACTGCGGGCCGAGCTGAGCGGCGACCGCCACGCCTCGGCGCTGACCAGCGGCGGGGCCGTCGTCCACGCCAGCCTGATCGCGGCGGTCTGACGGCCAAGAATAAGAATTGGAACAGAAGGCAACGAAGGGAACGAAGAAAGAAAGGGAAGAGAGCGTGCCGTTGCTGCGGCCCCTTCCTCTGCTTTCTTTCTTCGTTCCCTTCGTTGCCTTCTGTTCATCATTCTTGGCCGTCTTTCGTCGTCGCGTCGGGCCTCATTGGCAGGCCGGCGAAGCGCGCCAGGCGGAGGAGCCGGCCGTGGAAGTCTTCCAGGCCCCAGTGGTTTGGCACGATGACGTCGCACTCGCGTTCGCCGAACGTGAGCGTCGAGCCGCGAGGGACGCGGTCGTTGTCGATCCAGACGATGAGATCGACGAGGTGCTCGTCCCGGCAGGCGACGATCTCGGCAAGGGCGCGCACTCCGCCGACGATTTCGGCGTGTTTCAGGGACTCGCGGATCAAGAGGCCGGGGTCTTGCTTGCGGACCTCGTTGCCAACCCGATGCCAGAAGTTCCGGTTCTGGTGCCGGGTGCGATACGCCTCTTGCTCGGAGACGCCAAGTCGGGCCGCGACGTATTTCGCCAGGTAAAGGCTGGTCGTGCCCGCGAAGCGCAACTCCGTTATCTTCGCCAGGTACTCGCAGGCCGTGTCCTTGCCCGCCCGGCCCGGCCCGACGATGAGGATGCGCTTGGGGGTGGTCATGCGGGCTCTCCGGCAGGGCTGAAAGATCCTCACAGAAGGTAACGAAGGCAACGAAGAAAGAAAAGGAAGAGAGAGCAGGAAGATGGAGGACACTGCCTCTCCTGCTTCTCTTCGTTGCCCTCGTTCCCTTCTGTGAGGATCGGGACGTTCTTCGCCTTCGTCCTCATGCCGGGCCACGAGCCCGGTCGAGGGCCGCCATGAGCGTCCGCTCCGACTGGATGCCGACGAACCGATCGACCTCCTCGCCGCCCTTGAGGACAACCAGGGTGGGGACGGCGGTGACCCGGTAGCGGCCCGCCAGGTCGGCGCGTGCCTTGACGTCCACCTTGCAAACCTGGTAGCCGTCTCGGGCGAGCTTTTCGATGACCGGAGCGAGCACCTTGCAGGGCGGGCACCACGTCCCGTAGAAGTCCACCAGCACGGGCCCCTCCGACCCCAGCACGTCCGCCTCGAACCTCTCCTGATCCAGCAACATGGCTCTCTCCTTTGGTTGAAGGCTTCGATCGTTCCACCCTGTTAGCGTTTCGAGGGCGAGATAGCGGAAACGCGGTCGTTGGATTACGATCTTCAGATGGCGTGCGAGCTCGTTCGCAGGGAGGAGGGCGGAGAGATGTTGTGCGACGCGAAGGCGGAGCAGGTCGAGCGGGCATTGGGTCGCCTCGGGGCGGGCGAGGCGGGGGCCTTCGACGAGGTGGTCCAGCTGGCCTACGAATGGCTGGGCAAGCGGGTGGCTGCCATCTTGCGGGACTACCCCGCGGTCCGGCTGCCTTCCGATGAGGTCTTGCACGACCGCGTCCTGGGACGGCTGCGCACGGCGCTGGCCGCGGTCCTCCCGAAGACCTGCGAGGAACTGACCCGTCTGGCCGAACGGCACATCCGCTGGGCCGTGCGCGACGTCGTCCGCGAGCAGCGCGAAAGGCCGGACGTCGCCAGTCTTGAGGCGCCGGGCGGCGAGGTAGCGGCGGAAGAAGTGGAGGTCGCCGCGGACCTGATCGACCACCGCGAGAGAGAGAAGTTCCACGAGGCGGCCGCGGCCTTGCCCGAACCGCTGCGGCGGACCTTCTGCCTGCGCTACTACGGCGGGCTTTCCGAGGCGGAGGTGGCCGCCGACCTGGGGGTCACCGACCGCACGGTGCGGAACCACTGGCGACAGGCCATCGACGGGATCAGCGTGGCGCTGACGGGCAGGCCGTTCCAGGGCGAGTTGCCGCGGCTGCGGCGAGAGAACGAGGGTGGCGGAAGCCCGCTGTGCCCGCCGGGACCGTCCAAAGCCTAGCCTCTTGCCGCGGGAACAGCAGTTCCCGGCCTGCATGCGCAGCAGTAGAATAGGGGAAAGTTGAGAGGACGGCTTCGTAAATGTCATCCGTCCACTAGCGCGACCTGACCCTATTCGCGGGGAACTGAAAGGGGCGCCATTCACCGCAAAGGCCAACACCAGGCTCCGCCAGGCCGAGGCCGACCTGGCGCAGTGCCTGAGCCACGCCCAACAAATGTCGCTCCAATTTGTTGCATGACTTCGTCGCAGGCCCACTAGAATAGGTCCGTGAGCGCTGCGCTCGCACCCAGAGGGCCGCCCATGCCGCGGTTCGTCATTCTCGAGCACGACCACCCGATCCTGCACTGGGACCTGATGCTGGAGGCCGGCGAGGCCTTGCAAACGTGGCGGTTCAGCGCGCCCCCGCGCGAAGGCGTTGCCGTCGGCGCCGAGCGCTCCTTCGATCACCGGCTCGCCTACCTGGAGTACGAAGGGCCCGTGAGCGGGGGGCGCGGCCTGGTCGTCCGCTGGGACGGCGGCGCCTTTCTCTGGGAGGAGCAGACGGACGGGCAGGTGAGCGTGATGCTCGTGGGGGTGCGCCTTCACGGGCGCCTGCGGTTGCAGCGGACGGGGGAGTGCTGGTCCGCGACCTTCGAGAACGGGGCAGGGGAGGGGAGGGGCGTGAGAGGCCCCGGATAATGCGAGAGCGAGTGGTCGCCCTTACGGTTCCCTGGGCTTCAACACGGTGCCGGGAATGGAGAGGATCGAGGGCATCGTCCCTTCGCGCGAGCGGCCCTGGATGACGATAGCGCCCGGCTCGAGGCGAACGTCGCGGAACTGGAGAGTGGGGCGCGGCTGGTTGGCCTGAAAGCGGAGCAGAGCGACCGGGTGCCCCTCGTGGCGATACCAGGTGACTTCGATGTCGTTCTGCCGGCACACCTCGGAGATGCGCTCGAGGAGCGACTGGGCAGAGATCGGCAGGGCGCCGGCGTGGAAGCCTTGCAGTTGCAGGGCGACGACGTTGGGCTCCTTCTGGGACAGCCAGACTCCGAAGTCGATCGAGATGATCGTGCTCCAGATGCTGCTGTTGCCGTAGCGGAAAGCCAGGCGGATGCGGTCGGCCTCGATGATGACGCGCGGCTCGCTGATGCGTTCGGGCAGCAGCCGCTCGGCGAGGCCCGATTGGACGAAGCCTTCGCTGAGGTAGCCGTTGATCTGCTGTTCGGTGAAGCGGTTGCCCCATTCGCGCCCCCCGCTGGGGTCGGTGACCTCATTGTGGAGCGCCGAGAACTCGAAGTAGAACGCCTGCGAGTTCTCCATGCGCTCGGGGCCGGGCGGCTGGGCGGCGGCCTTGTAGCGCTTGGGCTCGTAGCGCACCAGGAGCAGCACCGTCGTGAAGACGGTGCAGGTCAGAAAAGCGACAATGCCCACCGCCAGGAGGAAAGATCGACGGCTCATCGCGAGGCCCCGTGGGTGGCCGAGAGAAACGACACGGTCCCAGTTGGCCGAACGTGAGTTGCCCATCCCATACCCCCTCCGACAGGAAAGATCAACGCCGATCGGATGGGGAGGCGAACTTGCGGGGCCCTGGCGAGGCAAGGGCGCGCCGGCGCCCCTGACCAGGCTCAATCGCCCTTGCGTCGGGCCTCGTTCGCCAGCAGCGGGGCCAGGTCGAGGGTGCGCAGTGGGTGCCTCGAGGCCGGGACCTTGTTGATGCTCACGTGGAGGCGCAGCGTGGCCGGCTCGAAGACCATCGTTTGGAGGGTGACCGTGCCCAGGTTGACCGCGTCGAGGTGCTTGCGCAGCCCATCGGGCCCCATCTTGCCGCCCAGATCGCGCACCTTCTCCAACCGGGCGAAGCGCTCGAAGGAGCGGTCGATGTTGACCCCATTGGGGGGCTTGAGGGCGGCATCGCAGAAGTGGTTGGTGGACACGCAAACGCCGCGCTGTGCCTCGCGCTGAATCACCCGGCGCGGGGTGACTTCGAGCACCGCGACGCCTGTGCGGTCGGCGACGACGACGTTGATGGTCGTGGTGCGGCGCAGGCTTTCGAGCTTCTTCTTGGCCTCGGCTATGGTGCTGCACTCCTCGAGCACCTTGCGGAGGCAGAGGCCATAGGGGATGCCGCGCGCATCGAAGTGCGGCTCGGGCGCCTTGACGTCGAAGACCTCGAGAACGGCAACGGCCAGGCCGGCGTCGTTGATGCCGGATAGCACGCCGACGAGCCCGGGGAAGCCGACCGTGGCGAAGGCGCGCTTGCCGGTGGGCCGGTAGACGGTGACGAGGCTGTACTGATGGATGTAGCCCAGCGAGGGGTAATCGAGGTTGCGCGCCAGCATCGGCCCGCCGGTGGCGCTCATCTTGCCCTCGACGAGAACGGCGGAGCAGGCGAGGAACTTCTTGATGTCGAAGAAGGTGTTGCCGGCGATCACCCCGTCGCGCTCGACGCCGGCGCTCTTGACGATGGCGTCGAGCTCCTTCTGGTAGTCGGCGGGGAACGACTTGAACATGCCCCGGCCGGTGCCGATGAAGAAGCCCCAGGCGCGATCAACGGCAAGGGCCCTGAGCAGGTCGCGCGGGTAACTGAGGATGCGCTTGGCCGGCTTGAGGGCGAGGACGCCGACCCCTTCGCCGATCTCCTCGGGCGAGCCAGAGACGATGAGGACGGGGACGTCGTTTACGTATTTGAGCTCCGCCTTCGTGCCGTGCTTGCCGGCGGGGAAGCGGAAAACGGGCGTTTCTTCGGCTGCGCGGGCGGGGACCGTCAGCACGAGGACGAGGATGGCGGACATAAGAATGCGCAGAGGGCGCATGGGGATGGCTCCTCCCAGGAAGGGTTGCGGGGGCGAGCACAGTGTTAGTGTACCGCGAAAGGCGGGGCGGTGTCAGCGGGAACCGGGGCGCCTCGGGGCGTGAAGATACGGGACCAGTGGGTAGAATGGGGTGAGGGCGCTCTCGGTTGTGAAGAGGACGAGCCATGCAAGTCCCGATTTTGGTTGAGCCCATCGACGGGGGGCGCTATCGGGCCCGCGCCGGAGAGCCCTTCGCGATGAGCGCGGAAGGGAGCACGAAACTCGAAGCGTACCAGGCACTCGAACGGATGGTGTTGGCGCGCATCGATGCGGGGGCCGAGCTTCATGCCCTGGAACTTCCACCGATCCCGGCGAAGAGGTTGGCGACAGGGTTGGGGAAGGACAACCCGCTGTGGGGCGAGTTTCTGGCGGGGATCGCGGCGAACCGTCGGCATGAAGAGCTTGCTCAACTCTGAGGCATGGCCGCGCCCCGTTGTCTGCTGAAGCTCGTCGGGAGCATCGCATGGCTTCGTCGTCGAAGACGTGACGGACACCTGGGGCCTGCCTGGGTGAGGATGCTCGAGGGGCCAACTCCTCGCAGGTCGGCTACTGACTGGTCGCATTGGTCCCGGGAGGGCCGGGCAGCCACTCCCTCAGTTCCTCGTCACTGACTCCCATCTTCTTCAGGAGGCCGAGTACGGTCGCTTTGCGAATCTCGGACTTGAACGATTCCTTTCGCGTGCCCAGGCGCAGTCCTTCCCCGTCGCATGGAAGCCTATCTAACGCCGGGCACAGGTAGCGATGCACCTCGCGGAACAAGTCCTTGAAGTTGTCGCCGAATCGCCGTCCGTACCCGTCCTCGATCCGCTTGAAGCCAGCCTCGATCAGGCTTGTCACGATCTCCACTGTGGGCTTCACCTCCGCCTTGACCTGCAAGCCGGCGTCCAGCCGCCCAACCAGCGCCGGGTTCTCACCGAGATAACGGACCGCTGCCCTGCGCAAAGCGTCGTCCACCTCTTGCTGAGCACAGAGGAGGTACAGGTTGCAGCAGAAGACGACCTGGATCTCCTTTACCTTCGAGGCGTGAGGCAGCCACGGGACGGCAGGCTTGCCGTCGTCGCACCAGAGTTTGGGCAGGTTCCCCAGCCACCTGTGCCAGTCGCCAAAGTCCTTCAACCAGTCGCCGAAGTCCTTGTGCGGCGCTGACTCGATCCATGTCAGCGTCCAGTCATCTATCACATAGACTTTTTGGCTGCCCTCACGAACCTTCGTCTCGCCGACGCGAACCTTCCTCTCTTGAGCGTGGATAGCGAGCACGTCCACGTCGGACGTCCCCAGCGGGACTCGGGCCTTCCCCACGAAGCCATCCTCTTCCCAGGTCGAGAGCAGGAGAGACTCAATGCTCATGGCTTCCATCTCAAACGTCTCCAGAAAGTCCCAGGCCAGCTCCTCACCCCACCGTCGCCAGCTCCCGCTCCTTCCCCGCCGCCCCCGCCTTCCCCATCCCCGCCAGCGCTCGCATCATCAGCTCCCCGCTCGCCCGCGCCTCCGCCTCGGTGATGACCAACGGCGGCGCCACCCGTATCACCTTCTTCGCCAGCGGCCCCAGCAAATGAATGCCGTCTCCCTGCCCGCCCTCTCCCAGATAGCAGGCCAGCACCGCCTCGTTGGCCCACTCCGCGGCGCTCTTCCCCGCGTGGTCGGCCATCTCAATGCCCCAAACCATCCCCCCTTGCTCCCCGCGCACGGCAGCGACGAACGGGAGCTCCTTCAACCTCACCAGCCCCTCCTCCAGGATCGCCGAGACGCGCCGGCTGTGGCCCAGCACGTCGTGCGCACCAAACTCCTCCAGGGTGGCCAGCACCGCGGCGCAGCACAACGGGTTGGCGCTCCACGTGTCGGAGCCCTCGCCGTAGTCCAGGGCCCCGAACAGGTCGGTGCGCCCGACGGCCGCCGCGACCGGCACGCCGTTGCCCAGTCCCTTGCCGAGAACGACGACGTCCGGCTCCAGGCCATACGTCTCGTAGGCGAACAGGTCGCGCGTTCGGCCGAAGTTCGCCTGCACCTCGTCGAGCACGAAGACGAGGTCGTGCGCGCGGCAAAAGGCCTGGAGCATTTGCAAGTACGCCGTGGGAGGGTGATACGACCCGCCGCCGCCCAGGTAGGGCTCGGTGATGAGCGTGCCCAGGCGCCGGCCGAACTGGTGGAGCAGGGCCTCGAGCTCCTGGCGGTAGGGCGTGGCGTCGAACGGCCGATCGCGCATGCTCACGTCGGCGCATTCCGCGCGCGGGAACCCGATGAAGCGCACGCGCGGGTCGCGCTCGCGGTCGGCCTCGCTGCCGGTGACGGCACCGGCCAGGCCCTTCTTGCCGTGGAAGCCGTGGCGCGTTGCCAGGATCACGTCGCGGGCCCGGTCGCGAGCCTGCGCCGCCCACAGCGCTTTCTGGATCGCCTCCGAGCCCGATGCTGCCCACATCACCTGCTGGAGGCGCTGCCCTCCCGCTCGACCTTGCAACACCTCGACGAGGCGCCGGCTCGCCTCGACCTCCAGGGGCGTGACCGCGTTGTAGGCGGTCATCGGCAGCGCGCTGAAGTAGCCGGGCGGGGCAGGGGGGGCGTTGACCGGCGCTCCCTCAGGCCAGCCCATGTGGCGCGTGAAGCGCTGCATCCAGGCCAGGGGGTTGTGGCCGAGGTTCGCCACCAGCACGCCCGACGTGAAGTCGTAGAGCCGCCGGCCTTCCGACGTCCAGTGAAACACGCCGGCGCTGCTAGCCACGACCGCCTGCGTCGGCGTGAACGTGCGCAGGGCACGCGGCTCGACCTGGGCGACGGCGTCGCGCACGGCGTTGGAGGCTGGCTCCTGGGCGTGATGCAAGGGGGAGGTCATGGGCTCACTTTCTCCTCTCGACTGGGGCGAGCTCACAGGCGGCGCAGACGTTCGGGCGGCACCTCCTCCACCAGCCAGACGCCGTTCGCAGAACGATAGAAGAGCGTGCCGGCCAGGCTCATCGCGGCGGCATCGACGACCAGGACGACCGGCCTGCCGTGGCGCGAGCCGACCGCGTGCGCCGTCGGGACCGTCGCCGACAGATGCACGTGGTGGCGGCGCATCTTGCGCAGCCCGTCGCGCAGGATCGTCCCGACGGTGTCCTCGGCCGTGCCATGATACAGCACCGCGGGCGGCGCGACAGGCTCCAGTTGCAAATCGACCTCGACGCTGTGCCCCTGGTTGGCGCGGAGCAGCTCGCTCGTCTCGTCGAACGAGAAGCGCCGCTTGTCGTTCCCCGCCACGACCTTTTCGAGCTGCTCGCGGGTGAGGTACATTCCTTTCTTCGCGCACCCCTCCAGAAGGGCCTCCACCTCCACCCAGCCGCCCGGCGCCAGCGTCAGGCCGAGGCCGCCGGGGTCGTGTCGCAGATGTTTGCTCAGAAACTTGCTGATCTTCACCAGGCTCTTCGAGTCCACGATCGTCTCTCCAGGTTTGCAGTTCGGGCTCGCTTCTCCCTCACCTACCGCCAACCTGGCCCGAGTGTGACAACCTCTTTGCGCGGGCCTCGTAGGGTGGGCCGAGTCTTCGAGGCCCACGCGGGGGAGGGGCCGCATCG
>JBBSEZ010000067.1:0-29170 GCA_038239195.1 Gemmatales bacterium | reverse complement strand
GGCGATGACTCACGCCGGTACGTGTCGGCATTGCCAGCGCTGCTCCTACGTGTCTTGGAATTGATAGGGCTGTCATCAACTCTCTATACTGGGTTGGCGCCCAATACTGGATAGTCCCCGAACCGTTACACGAAAGATGAGTTACAGGGCAGATGTTCAACCGTTTAACTGGGCCCGAGAACTGGATAACGGCCAGTATGGGTCGCACATTCGGCAATATCAAGAGGTGCGGCCCGCCAACAACAAAAACAACTGCATGACCAATGTCGTCCCGTAGGCGTGAGTGGAGGCGCATGTGTGTCGACTTTTATCGAGGTATTGCTTGCTCTCGCTGCTGGTTGTGGTGTTGCCCTGCTCGTCACTCTGCTCTTGCGGGTTTTCAATATCATAACCATCCGCTGGCTCTTCGTGATTTTGTTTTCTGCCGTGCTAGCGATTATCGCGATCGGAGCCATCCTCCTTGCACATGACGCGGCATCAAGCGTGTAGTGTGTAATGATTGTTGGGCAGTGTCCTTCGTTTTGACCACTTCGGGCGTGTCCAGGGACTCGGTGTCCCCGCCACAACTGCTTGCTTGCCGTCCTGGCCCATCCATCTTTTGTGGGCCGTAACTCGGGCAAAACGAAGGACACTGCCGATGAGCCGATACCGCCTCTGTAATCGCGGCCACCTCGAACTTCGCAGCCTCGGTGATCGCGGTCACGATCTCGTTCGCGTGGGCTGTAGCCCGCCTACATCACCGTCCCACGCACCGAGCCCGCCCGATCTACCACAGCTCGCCCATCGCGTCCTCCGCGCCCGCACACTCGACTGCCCCCTCGTCCTTTTCATGGGCGGCCACCCGATCAAGCTGGGCCTCTCCCGCTACCTCATCGACCTGATCGAACGCCGTCTCATCACCCACCTGGCGACCAACGGCTCCGCCCTCGTCCACGACTTCGAGCTGTCCCTGGCCGGCGGCACCAGCGAGGACGTCGCCCGCTACATCAAGGAGGGCCAGTTCGGCCTCTGGCGCGAGACCTCCCGCCTCAACGACGTCATCCGCGAGGCCGCGGCGCGCGGCGAGGGCCTCGGCGAGGCCGTCGGCCGCACCATCGAGGAGGAACGCTTCCCGCACCGCGACCTGAGCGTGGCCGCCGCCTGCTGGCGGGCCGGCACGCCGCTGACCTGCCACGTGACCGTCGGGGCCGACGTGATCCACGCCCACCCCAACTGCGACGGGGCCGCCCTGGGGCAGGCGTCCTACACCGACTTCCTCATCTTCGCCCGCACCATCCAGGGCCTGGAGGGCGGCGTCTTCCTCAACGTGGGCAGCGCGGTGACGGGGCCGGAGGTCTACCTCAAGGCGCTGTCGATGGCCCGCAACGTCGCCCGGCAGCGCGGCGAGGAGATAAGGCACTTCACCACGGCGGTGTTCGACCTGGCGCCGCTGCCGGACAACTGGCGGGAGGTGACGCCGACGAAGGAGGAGGCGCTGTACTACTACCGGCCGTGGAAGACGATCCTGGTGCGGACGGTGGCCGACGGCGGGGAGAGCTTCTACGTCAAGGGCGACTTCCGCCAGACCATCCCGGCGCTGTGGCACCTGCTCGCGCAGGCGGCCCCTTGAGGCGGCAACCAGGTGGCGCGTTGCCGGCCCTCGTCGAAGCCATGCGGACGGGCGTGGCGGGTGGAAGAGGGCCCCACCCACGTGTGCATTCCGCCGATGGCCCGGTGGCCCGAGCGACTCCCGGCGGTAGGCTGGCAGGCCTGCTCCCACGAGCTCGCGCCCCGTCTGCAAACCGATCGTGAGAGCTTCCTCCAGCGTCAGGCGCTCGGCAGGAAAAACTCTCCCCGTGGGACGGGCCTCCTGAGCCGTCCCCCCACCCGGCAGGGCGGGCCAGGGGGCCCGTCCTACGGGCTGTTTTCTCGCGCCGCTCGTCTTACGACTGGGACTGGTTTATCGCCGGGAGGGGGTAGCAATGCGGGTCGATCTGATTGGCGTGACCATCGGCGTCGGGGCGGAGCATGCGCGCCTGGCCGCCGAGGCCGCCCGCCGCATGCAAAGCCTGGCTGGGGTGCCGGTGCGCATTCTGAGCGAGGAGGAGTTCCGCCGCTCTGGCTGCCGCAACCCCAACCACCTCAAGTTCCGGCTGTTCGACCTCGTCGATGCCGAGAACGTCCTGTACTTCGACGCCGATGCGTTCTGCATCCGGCCCTGGTCCCCTTCGGCCCTGGCGGGCGGACGCGAGTGGGTGGCGGTCCGCGGGTTCTGGTTCGACGAGCGCGTCCGCAGGCTGGGCGAGATCTACGGTTTTGGCGAAGACACGTTCAGCGGCGGGCTGTTCCTCTGCAACCGCGCTCACCACGAACGAGTGCTTCGACTTGCCGAGTCCTTGCAGCCGGTGGACGACACCTTCCACGGATTGTGCAACCCGGACGAGATCGCCTTTGCCACCGCCCTCAAGGCGCTCCGGATACCGACGCGCTACCTGGATCGCCGCTACAACTGGTTGCAGTTCGGGCGTGGCGACCTGGCCGAGGGGGCGGGCGTCATCGTCGCCCACGCCTGCGACCCCGAGATGCGGCGGCGCTACCTGCAAGGCAGCGACCTGGACCTGGCCCCCGCCGGTCCGACGGAAGGCGGTATCTCCCCCGAACTGGCGGGCAGGGCCTTCCTCTACGAACGGGTCGGCCACGACAAGAGGCCCCTTCAGTTTCGCGAGGATGGGACGATCGGGGAGGGCGGCGGCGACGCCGAGCGTTACTTCTTCTCGACGGCGGGTGGGGACACGGTGGTGCTGGGCTCGGCCTGGGACACGACGTGCCGGCTGAGCCGTGACGCGGACGGGGCGTGGCGCGGGCGCTGGTCGCGCTGGGAGCGAATGCCCGTCACCCTGGCCCCTCACCGCGCTCAAGTGTTGCTGGACTGGCTGGCCCCCCAGGGCAGGGCAAGGCCCCTGGTCGGGGTGGAGGTCGGCGTCGATCGGGGGGAGACGTCGGCGCTCCTGCTGCGTGGCTTGCCCGGCCTGCATCTCTACCTGATCGATCCCTGGCACGCCAGCGCCATCGATGCCACGCGGACGCAGGCAGCGTGCGACAGGGCAATGGCTCGGGCGGCGGCGGCAACTGCCTTCGCGGCGGAGCGGCGGACGCTGATGCCGTGCGGCCACGAACGGGCAGCGCCCTTTGTGCCCGCTGGCCTGGACCTGGTGTTTCTGGACGCCGATCGCAGCGAAGAGGGGACGCGGGAGGCCATCGCGCTGTGGTGGCCCAAGGTGGCAGCGGGCGGGCTCTTGAGCGGGCACGATTACGGCCACCCCGACTATCCGGGAGTCAAGGCTGCGGTCGATGCCTTTGCTCGCCGGCGGAAGCTGCGCGTGCGGACGGGGCCCGACATGGTGTGGGCCTACGAGGCGCAATCGTGACCGATGTACACGACGTGGTGAACCAGGGGCGCATCGGCGGGCGGGGGTAGCGTGGCGGCGACGGCGCTGTACCTGGTGCGTCACGGGGCGACGGCGGCCAACCTGGCCCGCCCGCCGCGGCTCCAGGGGCGGCGCGGCGATCCACCGCTGGCGCCCGAGGGCGTGCTCCAGGCCGAGGCCGCGCGCGATGCCTTGCGGCACGTCGAGCTCGCCCACGCCTACGCCAGCCCGCTGTTGCGCGCGGCGCAGACGGCAGACCTTGTGCTGGGCGGGCGCGGCCTGGTCGCGGCGGCGCTGCCGGCATTGACGGAGTGCGACGTGGGCCGGTGGGAGGGGCTGAGCTGGGAGGAGGTTCGGGAGCGCGAGCCGGAAGAGCTGGCGCGGTTCCTGGCGGGCCCGTGGCATTGTCCCTACCCGGAGGGCGAATCGCTGGCCGACGTGCAGGCGCGGGCCTGGCCGGCGCTGGAGAGGCTGCTGCGCCTCCACGCGGGGCAGGCCATCCTCGTGGTGGCGCATCAGGTCGTGCTGCGCGCTTGCCTCGCGCCGCTGCTGGGCCTGCCCCCGGTACGGGCGCGGGAGGTGCGGCTGGCCAACGGCGGGGCCCTCGTCGTCGTGCGCGACGGCGAGCGGACGAACGTGCAGGCGCTGGGGGGCGCTCGGCTGCCGGGTGGGACGTGAGACACGGCGGAACGGCACGGGGGCCATTCCCGACAAGCGGCGTTCCGTTGGCGGCCCCCGCGGGGGCTCGTGTCGCGCGCCCGCAACAGGCCGTCCCTGTCCTTCATCGACAACCTCGCTCTTTTGTGTCGGGAAATGGGGTTGCGATGTGAACTATTGTTCATTATGTTAGGGTCGTCCCAGCAACTCACCGGCGAGAGCCGCGAGGTGTCGCTTGACGTACCCCTGTGAACAACCCCTTTGCCCCTCCTCACCCCTTCCCGACGCGCCGGCCCGCGAGGAGGCGCACCCCGGCGCCGACGACGCCCCGAGCGCCCCGGGCGGGCCGCCCCGCAACCGCATCCGGGTGGCCGTGGACGACTTCGACGAGGCGGAGGTGCTCGACCTGTTGACCGGCACGGAGGAAGAGATAGGCCGGGCGGTGGTCCTGATCGACCGGCATTTGCGCGTCCGGCTGTGCCGCTGGCTGGGGAGGCGCTTCCCCCGCATGTCGGAGGACGACCTCGCCGACGCCTGGGGCGGCACGATCCTGGGCGTGCTGCGCGCCGCGCGCGGGCGGCGCTTCCGGTCCGACGAGGGGCTGTTCCCCTGGCTGTGCCAGATCGTCCGCTCCCGCGGCATCGACGACCTCCGCCGCCGCCTGGCCCGCGAGGCGGTCCTGGTCGCGCTGCCGCCGGGGGGCCTGGACGTGCCGGCGCGCGGGCGGCCCGTCCCCGAGCAGGCCGGCGCGGGCGAGCTCGTGCCCTGGCTGCGCCGCTTCATCGCCACGTTCCCCGGCCGGCAGCGGGCGGTAATGCGCGCCTACGTCGATCGCTACCCCGACAGCGCGTGCCTGGTCGTGCTCCGCCGCGAGGCGTCGCGCCTGGCGGGGGCCGAACTGACGAGGGCGTCGGTCAAGCGCGCCCTCGAGGAGGGCCGGCGCAAGCTGCGGGCCTTCCTCCTGGGCAAGGGCCATACCGCCTGCGCGGCCGCCTGATGGGAAGGGGCGCCCTCGTGGGGCGGACTTGCCGGCCGATAGCGCCGGAGCGGGCCCGTCACCGGACGGCGGTGACGGACGAAGCAGGCCCATCGGGCCCGTCACCGCACGGCTCGGACGGATATTACGCCGGCAGGGAAGACGGTCCCGTAGGACGGCTCAGGAGAGCCGTCCAGACGGGGGAAGGACGGCTCAGGAGAGCCGTCCTACGGGAGGAACTTCCCTACCGCCGTAATAGGATAGGGAGGGCGCATTGGGCCCGT
Source organism: Gemmatales bacterium (assembly GCA_038239195.1). Lineage (GTDB taxonomy): Bacteria > Planctomycetota > Planctomycetia > Gemmatales > Gemmataceae > JBBSEZ01. The sequence goes on along the minus strand of JBBSEZ010000067.1, from coordinate 23,846 downwards.
CACCGGCCGGCGGCGGCGGGCGGGCGGGCTGCGGGCGGCCGTGCTGGTCAAGCTGGACCGCGACGGCATGGCCCTGGTCGCCGTGGACGACGAGCTGACGCTGCCGGCCCTGGCGCGGGACGCCTGCGACGCGATCGGGGCGGGCGACGCGGTACTGGCGACGCTGGAGCTCTGCCGCGCCGGCGGCGTCGGCTGGCCCGAGGCTGCGCGGCTGGCGAGCGTGGCGGCGGGCCTGGAGGTGCGCCGCTGGGGCGCGGCGCCCGTCAGCCTAATGCCCGTCAGTCAACGAAGGCAACAAAGGAAGAGAAGAGAGCGGCGACGGAACGGGTGCGCCTCCTCACGACTCCCTGTTCCTCCTCTTTCTTCGTTGCCTTCGTTGCCTTCTGTTCAAATTCTTTGGCGTGTCTCCTCGTTCGACCTCCGTCGCCACCCGCTTGCGGCTTCGCGGGGCGCCGCGTAGATTGACCTTCCGCCACGCTCCGCGTTCGCCTTGTTCGCCTTGGAGGGGGGCCCATGCTCATGCGTTCCGTCTCTGTCGCGCTCCTGGTCCTGGCCGGTGTTCTCGCCACCGTCCCCGTCGCGCCGACCGCCGACCTGCCGAAGATGAAGTTCAACGAGGTCAAGGAGATCGCCCCCGGCGTCTTCTTCCGCTACTCGTCGATCAGCGCCAGCGACCCCAAGATACCGTTCGGCGGGAGCAATCACCTGTGGGTCGTCTTCCAGGACTACGTGGTCGTCATCGACGCCAACTTCCCCAAGGAGGCCGGCGACGTCATCGCCGCCATCAAGAAGACGACGAAAAAGCCGATCCGCTACGTCTTCGACACCCACCACCACGGCGACCACGCCTACGGCAACGCCGTCTGGGCCAAGGAGGGCGCCAGCATCATCGCCCAGGCCCACTGTGCCCGCCTGTTGCGCACCGACGGCCCTCGCGAGTTCGCCGAGGCCGGGCGCGGCCCCACCGGCCGAAAGGACGTCGCCGCCAGCACGCTCAAGGTGCCCAACGTCATCTTCGACGACAAGCTGGTGCTCGACGACGGCACACAGCGCGTCGAGTTCCTCTACCTGGGCCACGCCCACACCGTCGGCGACGCCGTCGCCTACCTGCCGAAGCAGAAGATCCTCTGCACCGGCGACGCCTGCGTCAACGGCCGCTTCAACTACATGGGACATTCCGACTCCGCTTCGTGGGTGCGCGTCCTCGAAAGAATGCAGCAACTCGACGTCGAGATCGTGGCGCCCGGGCACGGCAAGCTTGCGGGAAAGGAGTTGCTGGAGCGGCAAAAGCGCTATTTCGTCGAGCTGCGCGCGGCCGTCCGCAACGGGCTCGACGCCGACAAGGAGCTGGCCGACGTCACCAAGGACTTCAAGCCGGCGTGGTACAAGAAATGGACCGGCGTCGATCCCGACCCCGACAACGTGAAGCACGTCCACGACGAGCTCACGGGGCGCGCGATGCCGTGGGACTTCCGCGACGATTTCGACGTCTACGAGGGGCCCTCGCCCACCAAGGACAGCAAGGGGTGGGCCAAGCCGAAGCGCATCGTGGTGCCGTCGGGCCTGATGCCGTCGCGCCTGGCCGACCTGAAGCGCATCGCGCCGGAGGTGGAGTTCGTGCCCGCGAAGAGCGCCGAGGCGGCATTGAGCGTCGTGGCCGACGCCGACGCCGTGCTGGGCCTGGCCACCCCCGAGCTCCTGAAGGCGGGGAAGAAGTTGCGCTGGGCGGAGGCCGGGCCCGAGGGCGTGAGCGACGCGCTGCGAGAGGCGATGAAGGGGCGCCCGGCGACGTTGACCGACACGCAGCGCGTGCGGGGCCCGCAGGCGGCCGACCAGGCGCTCGACCTTCTGCTGGCCCTGCGCGGCAAGGCGGCACGCTCGTCGTTGCGCGGCAAGACGATGCTCGTGATCGGGCTGGGTGGAGCGGGCATGCAGATCGCCAAGCGCGGGCAGGCCTTCGGCATGCGCGTGGTGGCGCTCGACGACCGCGCCCGCGAGCGCCCCGTCTTCGTGTTCGGGCTCGACAAGCTGAGCAAGCTCGGCGAGCGCCTGCCACAGGCCGACGTGGTGGTGCTGGCGTGCCCGCTCACGGAGCGCACCAGCGGGCTGATCGGCGCCAAACAGTTGGCGGCGATGAAGAAGACGGCGCACCTCATCAACGTCGGCCAGGGGGGCCTGGTGGATGGCCCCGCGCTGCGCAAGGCGCTGGAGGGCAAGCAACTCGTCGGCGCCGGGCTCGCGGACGTGCCGGACGAAGCGCTGCGGGCGCTGCCGAACGTGGTCGTGAGCGCGGCGCGCCTGCCCTCGCCGGAGGCGAGCGAGCGGCGCTGGCGGCTACAGCGCGAGAACGTGCGCCGCTTTGTGGCGGGCGAACCGCTGTTATGCGTGGTGAGGACGGGGAAGTGAGGTGCCGATGCCGTGGAAGAAGGTCGCGCTCGGTACGGGCCTGGTGGCCCTGGGAGGGGTGGTGACGCTGACGCTGCTCAGCCTCCTGTCGCGCCGGCCAACCAACCTTGGCCCCCGCGACGGGCGCCTGGCCCCTTGCCCCGATTCGTCCAACTGCGTTTGCAGTCACGACGGCGACGGGGCTCACGCCATCGCTCCGTTCGCCTTTGAAGGCAGTCCCGAGGAGGCGATGAAGCGCCTGCGCGCCGTGCTGGCCTCCTGGCCGCGCACGACGGTGGTAACGGAGGACGATGGTTACGTGTACGCCGAGTGCCGGAGCCTGCTCTTCCGCTTCGTCGATGACGTGGAGTTTTTGCTGGACGGGCCGGCGAAGGTGATCCACGTCCGCGCGGCGGCGCGCATTGGCAAGTCCGACCTGGGGGTGAATCGGCGGCGCGTGGAGGCGCTGCGGCAGGCGTTCGCCGGCCGGGCCGCGAGCTGACGAGGGACCGTACGACAAAATGAGAAGAGACGATCAACCCGTTAGAGGCAATCTGGAGGGCGTTCCATGACAAGTGCGATCGGGCTCGGGCGGTGGCTGCCGGTTTACTTGCTCATCCTCCTCGCCGGCAACCCGGCCGGACAAGCAGCGGGGCCGAAGAAACCTGCCGACAAGAAGAAACCTGCCGACAACACCGAGTTGAAGCTCCCAGCGCTGCTGTCCGCCAAGCCCCTCAAGGTGGATCGCAAAGACGACGAGCTGCGGACGTTGCTCAAGGCGCGTTACAACGAGGCGGTGAGTGAAGCGCGCGAGTACTACGCGTTTGAAAAATTAGCGAGTGAGTCAGGCATCTCTGTGCTGTACGACCAGGACCGTTTCTACAAGATGTGGCACCGGGTGGTGGGCTCGGGCCTGGAATTGTGCGACAAGCCGGCGGAGAAGGTCGCCCTGCTGACGCAGTACCTGGCAGTGACCAAGGAAGTCGAGAAGCTCAACCAGGAGGAGCACGCTGCCGGTCGGATCAGGAGCGAGTCCCTCCACCGGGCTCGGTTTGAGCGCCTGGATGCGGGGGTCCGCCTGCTCCGCGCGAAACGCGAGGGCGGCAAAGCGAAGGACAAGTGATTGTCCCTGCGGAAATGACATTCGGCGACCGGCAGGAAAAGGCCTACTTGTAGGACGGCTCTCCTGAGCCGTCCATGCCCGAAGGACGGCTCAGGAGAGCCGTCCTACAAGAAACGAAGCCGTTCCTCTGTTGGAGACCTCCGATGTCGCTAGCAAGGCCTGGCAGAAGCCGTCAGCTCGGTTTGCTTTTCGTCTTCATCGCGCATTCTCTGTTCACAGGGCTCGTTTTCTGGCGGGAAACGGACTGGTGGGTCTACGTTGACATGACCGACCTGGGTCGTGGGATGGTGCCCAAGTTCCAGATCTATCCCGTTGAGCAGTTTCTCGTCAGTGCGGTTGTGGGCATGACGTCTGGCGGGGCATTGACAGGAACACTGCTGACAGTCGGCAAGGTATGGAGTGTGCTGAGGCGTGATCGGGCTTGAGGCCACCAAGCGGTTGTCATTTCTCCAGCGCTTCCGTTCGGAGACCAGGTGACCCGCTTCGCGCTGTTCGACGAGCTACAATTCCGCCGCCACGGTCGGGGGCGCGAGCGTCTCCGCGCCACCCGGAGGCGCTTCCTCCCCCGCGCGCTCGATGACGCGCATGTTCCGCCAGCGCCCCTGCACGAAGCGCAGCAGGAACGTCAGCGCCAGCAGCACGATGTAGAGGCTGGCGAACCCCCACGCCCAGTAGAGGCCCCAGCCGTAGTACCACGACGCCCACGTCGGCAGCACCATGATCGGCCAGGCCAGGGCGATGGCCAGCGCCGTCACGAAGCGCGTGTCCCCCGCCCCGCGCAGGGCGAACGAGAACACCATGTTCAGGCTGTCGAACAGACAGTAGACCGCCACGAAGCGCAGCAGCAGCGGCACCACGGCCTGGACCTCGCCCCAGCGCGCGCCGTCCGCCTCGTTGCGGAACGGCAGCGCCAGCGTCTCGGGGACCAGGACGTAGGCGACCGCCACGAGCAACGTGAAGCCGAACGAGAAGACGGCGCCGGTCCAGGCGGAGCGCGCGGCCTCGTCGGGGCGGTCCTCGCCGAGCCGCTGGCCGACCAGCACCTCGACGGCTTGCCCCACCCCCATCATCGGCAGCACCGCCAACAGGTTGAGCGTGCCGGCGATGCTCGTCGCCGCCAGCTCCACCTCGCCGAGCCGGCCGATCAGGGCCAGGAACACTGTGAAGGCCAGCGCGTCGAGCGCCACGCCGATGCCGTTGGGCGCCCCGAAGCGCATCAGTCGCAGAAAGAGCTCGCGGTCGAAGCCCCAGTTGACGCCGTTGCCGAACTCCTCGCGGTGCCGCCGGCGCAGCACGAGCGCCAGCGACAGCACCGCCGAGGTACTGGTGCCCAGCACCGTGGCCCAGCCGGCCCCCGCGATGCCCAGGGCGGGGAAGCCGTAGAGCCCGAAGATCAGCAGCGAAGCGCACGCGCCGTTGACCAGCAGCCCCGCGGCGTTGACGAACAGGACCGTCCGGCTATCGCCCCGCCCGGCGAAGAAGGCCCCGCAGGCCGAGGTGATGAGCGTCGGCAGGCCGGAGAAGCACAGGATGCGCAGATAGGTCGATTCCAGCTCTTGCAACTCCGGCGTATGGCCCATCAGCGCCACGACGGGGCCGATCAGCGGCAACAGCAACAGGAAGGCCAGGCCCGACACGACGCTGAACCACATCGCCTGCCCGACGACCGCGCCGACCCGGCGCGGCTGGCCGGCGCCGGTGTACTGGGCGACGAAGGTGATGGCATAATTGGCCGTGTACTGGAACAGGGTCAGCACGGTCCAGAAGATGAGCGCCGCCGACAGGGCGGCGCCCACGTCGCGGCTGCTCAACCGGCTCAGCAGGATGCGGTCGAGCACGATCTGGAGCGTCCAGAAGCTGTTGCCGAGGATCAACGGCCAGGCCAGGCGCAGCAGTTCCCGGGCGCTCGCGCGCGTCGGCCAGACGTCTTGCCCGGTCGTACTCATGGCAAACCTCGGGGGATCGCGGCAATTCCGTTGCTGCGACGGCGCTCGCGGCCCGGTATCATGAACGCTCGATCGTGGTTCGCACCGCCGCAGCTTACCCAGACACCGAGGCGCCGCCGAGGTTCATCTTATTCGGCGCGGGAGTAGGTTTCATGAAGTCCTCCGCATTCGTCTCCCTCGCCCTCGCCTTGCTCGCCCCGGCCGCGCTGCCTGCCGCCCCCGAGGTGCAGTTCAACCGCGACGTCCGGCCGATCCTGTCCAACCGCTGCTTCAAGTGTCACGGCCCCGACCTCAAGAAGGGCGGGCTCGACCTGCAAAACCGCCCGTCGGCGCTGAAGATGCTGCGTTCTGGTGCGAAGGCCATCGTGCCCAATCACAGCGGCAAGAGCGCCCTCCTCGAGCGCATCGTGGCGGAGGACCCGTCGGAGCGCATGCCGCCCAAGGGCGATCCTCTGACGCGCGAACAGGTCGCCACGCTCAAGGCCTGGATCGAGCAGGGGGCGAAGTACGAGGAGCACTGGGCCTACGTCAAGCCGGCCCGCCCGGCCCTTCCGAAAGTCAGCAACCCGGCCTGGCCGCGCAACGCCCTCGACCATTTCGTGCTGGCCCGACTCGACCGGGAAGGGCGCCAGCCCAGCCCCGAAGTCGAGCAGGCGGTGTTGCTGCGCCGGGCCAGCCTCGACCTGACCGGCCTGCCGCCGATGCCCAGCGAGGTCGAGCGCTTCCTGAGCGACAAGGGCCCCGGGGCCTACGAGCGCGCCGTCGATCGACTGCTCGCCTCTCCGCACTACGGCGAGCACCAGGCCCGTCCCTGGCTCGACGCGGCCCGCTACGCGGACACCAACGGCTACGAGAAAGACGAGCGCCGCACCATCTGGCCGTACCGCGACTGGGTAATCCGCGCCTTCAACGCCGACATGCCGTTCGACCAGTTCACCGTCGAACAGATCGCCGGCGACCTGCTGCCCGGCGCCACGCAGGCCCAGAAGATCGCCACCGGCTTCCACCGCAACACGATGACCAACACCGAGGGCGGCACCGACGACGAGGAGTTTCGGGTGGCCGCCGTGGTCGATCGCGTCAGTACGACGATGGAGGTGTGGATGGGCACGACGCTGGGCTGCGCTCAGTGCCACAACCACAAATACGATCCGTTTTCGACGCAGGACTACTACCGCCTCTTCGCCTTCTTCAACAACACCGCCGACCCCGGCCGCAGCCTGCAACCCGTGCTGTCGCTCTTCGCGCCCGAGGCCGAGCGCCGGCGGGCCCAACTCCAGGCCGAGATCGCCGGGCTCGGCAAGGACAAGGGCCCGCAGCGGGCGAAGTTGCAGAAGGAACTGGCGGGCGTCCGGCCGCTGGCGACGACGCTGGTGATGCAGGAACTGCCCCGGCCGCGGGCGACGCACGTACTGATCCGCGGCAACCACAAGAACAAGGGCGAGGCGGTCACGGCGGGCGTGCCGGGGAAGTTGCACCCCCTGCGGCAAGGCGCACCGGTCAATCGGCTGGGGCTGGCGCGCTGGCTCATCGACGACGACAACCCGCTGACGGCGCGGGTGGCGATGAACCGCACCTGGGCGCGCACCTTCGGCAAGGGGCTGGTGGAGACGAGCGAGGAGTTTGGCACCCAGGGCGACCTGCCGACGCACCCGGAACTGCTCGACTGGTTGGCGACCGAGTTCGTTCGGCAAAAGTGGAGCATGAAGGCGATGCACCGGCTGATCGTCACCTCGGCGACCTACCGGCAGTCGTCGCGCGTGACGCCGGGGCTGCACCGCCGCGACCCGTTCAATCGCCTGTTCGCGCGCGGGCCGCGCTTCCGCATGGACGCCGAGATGATCCGCGACAACGCCCTGGCCGTGAGCGGGCTGCTGACGCGCAGGGTGGGCGGGCCAAGCGTCTTCCCCTACCAGCCGGACGGGGTGTGGGCCAACCCCTACAGCGGCGACCGCTGGGTGACGAGCAAGGGCGGCGACCAGCACCGGCGCGGCCTGTACACGTTCTGGCGGCGCACGGCGCCGTACGCGGCGTTCATGGCGTTCGACGCGCCGTCGCGCGAGGTGTGCGCCGAGCGCCGGCCGCGCACCAACACCCCGCTCCAGGCGCTGGCGACGCTCAACGACCGCGTCTTCGTCGAGGCGTCCTCCGGCCTGGCGCGGCGCATGATGACCGAGGTCAAGGGCGGGGCGGCGGAGCGGGCGGCGCACGGCTTCCGGCTGTGCGTGGCGCGGGCCCCGTTGGAGCGCGAGAAGGGGTTGCTCGTGAGGCTCTACGAGGACAATTTGGCCAAGTACCGCAAGGACGTGGCGGCGGCGCGGGCCCTGGCGGCGAGCGGCGGGGGCGTGCCGCCGGGGGCCGACGTCGGCGAACTGGCGGCGTGGATGGTGGTGGCGAACGTGTTGCTGAACCTGGATGAGACGATCACCAAGGGGTAGAACGCCGCCCGGGCGCGGGAGGAAGTTCGATGACGCGAACCATTGGCGGGACGGTGAAAGACGGGGTCATCGTCCCGGATGCTAGTTTGCCCGAAGGGGCTCGCGTGGAAATCGTCCTCTCGGAAACGTCTCGGGTGGACGTGCCGCCGGAGTTGCAGAAAGAGTTCGAGCAGTGGTACGCGGGAAGCGACCGGGCGCTCGATGCGGTGGATTGGCTGGCGCGTGGCGACGAACATCTTCCGCGAACGGAACGCCTGTGACGCCGCCCTTCGGAAGGCAGCAGCAACGGGCCACTCCCGGCACTGTCGCCGCGGCCTTTCCCCCTTCGACCTCTTGCGAGACCGACATGACCCTCCGACCCCGCCTCCGCGCCCCGGCGCTCCTCTTCTTCTGCCTCTGCCTTGGCGCTCCAGCGCAGGCCCAGACCGCCAAGCGACCGCTCACGCACGCCGATTACGCGAGCTGGCGCTCCATCCAGGGCGCTCAACTCTCCGCCGACGGCACTCATCTCGCCTACGCCCTCGTCCCCCAGGAAGGCGATGGCGCGTTCGTGGTCCGCAACCTGCGCACCGGCAAGGAGTGGCGCCACCCGCGCGGCTTCCGGGGCCCGCCGCTGCTGGCGGCCGCGCGCACCACGCCCGGCGCGGGCGCCGGGCGCGGCTCGGCCCCCACGTTCACGCCCGACGGCAAGGCGGTCGTCTTCCCCATCTACCCGAGCAAGGCCGACGCCGACAAGGCGCGCAAGGCCAAGTCGCCGGCGCCGCGCGACGCGCTGGGCATCCTGCACCTGGCCACGGGCAAGGTCGCGCGCGTCGAGAACGTGCGCAACTTTCAGGTGCCCGAAACGGGCGGCGCCTTCCTCGTCTACCACACCGGCGCGCGCACGCCCGGCAAGCTCCCCAAGAAAGGCGGGCCCGATCCGAAGTCAGGCCCTCCGCCAAAGGCCGTTCCCAGCGACCTCGTGCTGCGTCCGCTCGCCGGGGGGGCGGAGCGCACCTTCGCCGACGTGACCGAGTTCGCCCTGAGCAAGGACGGCCGGCACCTCGTCTATGCCGTCGCCAGCAAGAAGGGCGACGCCAATGGCACGTACGTCGTGACGCCCGGCCGGGAAGCGCCTCCTCTGGTGCTCCATCGAGGCCCCGGCCGCGGCTCGCGCCTCACCTGGGACGAGAAGCAGACGCAGCTCGCGTTTGTCCACGATCGCGGCGAGACGGCCAGCCCGGGCCCGCGCGTCCGCCTCTTTCGCTGGTCGCGAACGAGGACGCCGATGCCGCCGCTGTCCCTGCCCTTGCCGGCGCAGGCCTTCCCCTTCCCCGCGCCCTTCAACGTCGTGGCGACGGCCGTCCTCCACTTGGAGGGGGCGCCCCTCGCCGACGAGCTCGTCCTCAACGGCAAGGGCGTGCGCCCCGGCTGGGAGATCGGCGAGCAGGGCTCGCCAAGTTTCTCCCCCGACGGCGGGCGGCTGTTCTTCGGCGTCGTTCCGCCCAAGGCAAAGGCCAAGGTCGATGACACGCCGGACGAGGACAAGGTGGCCGTCGAGCTCTGGCACTGGAAGGACGACTTCATCCAGCCGATGCAGAAGGCCCGCGCCGAGGGCGAGCGGCGGCGCACCTACCGGGCCGTCTTCGAACTGCGCGACCGCTCCTGCCGCCAGCTCGCCGACGAGACGATGGCCGAGGTGGGGCCCGCCCCGGCCGGCGATTGGGCCCTCGGCTGGGACGACCGGCCCCACCGCCTGCTCGTCGGCCACGACCGGGCCTACAGCGACTACTACCTGATCCACCTGCGCGAAGAGACGCGCAAGCCGCTGTTGAAGAAGCAGTCGGGCCCGCTACTCTGGTCGCCGGGCGGCCGTTGGGTGCTCGCCTACGACGGCAAGGACTGGCTCAGCGTCTCGGTGCCCGGCGGAAAGGTCGTCAACCTCACCGGCAAGCTCTCGACCTCCTTCGCCCGCGAGGACCACGACGCGCCCGGCCCGCCGCCCGCCTACGGGATGGCCGGCTGGACGAGCGACGACAAGCACGCCCTGATCTACGACCGCTACGACCTCTGGCGAATCGCCGCCGACGGCACCGGGGCCGTCAACCTGACGCGCGGCCACGGGCGCAAGACGAAGACGATCCTCCGCCGCGTTCGCCTCGACCAAAACGAAAAGGCCATCCCGGCCGACGCCCCGCTCCTGCTGCGCGGCGACAACGAGTGGTCGCGCGACACCGGCTTCTACCGCGTTTCGGCGGGCGGGGAGCCGGCCCTGCTGCTGGGCGGGGCGCGCAACCACGGCATGCCGGTCAAGGCGAAGAACGCCGACGTGCTGATGCTGACCGTCTCGACCTTCTACGACTTCCCGGACCTCTTTATCGCCAACAGCAGCTTTCGCGAACTAAAGAAGGTGACGGGCGCCAACCCGCACAAGGCCGGTCTGTTGTGGGGCAAATCGGAGCTTGTGCGCTTCAAGAGCGCCGATGGCGTGGCGCTGAGTGGCGTACTCATCAAGCCGGAGAACTTCGACCCGAAAAAGAAGTATCCGCTGATGGTCTACGTCTACGAGCGCCTGTCGGACCGGCTGCACTTCTTCGTCGATCCGCGCCCGGGCACGTCGATCAACCCGACCTACTACGCCAGCAACGGCTACCTCGTGTTCATGCCCGACGTCGCTTACGCGGTCGGCTATCCCGGCCAGAGCGCGCTCAAGTGCGTCTTGCCCGGCGTGCAGGCGGTGGTGGACAAGGGGTTTGTGAACGAGAGCGCCATCGGCATCCAGGGGCACAGTTGGGGCGGCTACCAGATCGCCTACCTGGTCACGCAGACGACGCGCTTCAAGGCCGCCAGCGCCGGGGCGCCCGTCTCGAACATGACGAGCGCATATGGGGGCATCCGCTGGGGCACCGGCCTGCCGAGGCAGTTCCAGTACGAGAAGACGCAGAGCCGCATCGGCGGGAGCCTGTGGGAACGGCCCATGCGCTTCCTCGAAAACTCGCCGTTGTTCCACGCCGACCGCGTGCAGACGCCGCTGTTGATGCTGCACAACGACAAGGACGAGGCGGTGCCGTGGTATCAGGGGATCGAGTATTACCTGGCGCTGCGCCGGCTGGGCAAGGAGGCGTACCTGTTCAACTACCCCGGCGAGGCGCACGGGCTGCGGCGGCGGGCCAACCAGAAGGACTACACGGTGCGCCTCCAACAGTTCTTCGACCACCACCTCAAGGGGGCGCCGAAGCCGGCGTGGATGGAGAAGGGGATACCGTACAAGGCAGCGCCGGCCTCGGGGCAACCGCCGCGCGAGGGGGCGTGAGAGGTTGGGAACGAGGCGAGCGGCGCGGCGCTTGCCCGTTCATTTTTCTGATGCCTACCGCTTCGCGCCGGACAGCGGCACGTCCTTGAAAACGAACGGCAAGTTGACCATCAGCGAGCGCCGTTCCACGTAGCTGAGGCGCTCGGGCGCCCCCACCCCCTTGCCGGGGGCGAACCGCAGCCGATACCACACTTTGCCGCTCTGGTCGCCCAGCGAGCGCGTGGCGCTCTCCAGCGTCAGCGGCCGGCCGCGCCCGTCGAGGAGGCGCAGCGGGCAATCCTGCACGGCCACGGGCTCGTCCGGGGCCGGGGCGAACTTCCGGCGCATGCGCGAGACGCGCATCCCGGCGGGGAGCAAGTCGCCGACGAGCGGCGGAGGCACCACCTCGACGTCGAGGACGTGCAGGCCGCGGTCGCCCCCTACCTTGAGGACGCGCAGCACGGTGCCGTCCTTGCCCGCGAACGACTTCTCGGCCAACGCGAGGACCGCCGGCACGCTCACCAGTTCCTCCGGGGCCGTCCGCACCCATCCCGACAGCACGCCGCGCAACTCGCGCACTTGCCGCGCCGGCTTCTTCGCGCCGCCCAGCCGAACCGTCAGCTCGCGGCGGCCCAGGTTGCGCGGCAATTTCGTGCGCGCGTCGAAGACGACGAAGCGCTGGCGCTCGCTCACCGCGTCGCCCGCCGATTCCGCGTAGTGGGGGCCGAGGTGTGCGAGATGCTGGCCCTGATCGTCGCGGGCGCTCTGGATGCGCAGCGCGACGAAGCCCTGCCAGGCCAGGTGCGGCTCGGGGTCCACGCGCAGTTTGAGGGCAAAGCTCCCTGGCGCCTCGTCGGGGGCGATGCCGGCGATTTGCAGACGGACGGCGCCGACCTGGCAGGTGGGCCGGGCGGTCGGCTTGCCGTTCTCCAGCACGAACGGGCCGTCGTACCTGCGCGCCGTGGCGAGCGCGGCCTCGTCCAGATAGGCGATGCGGCGGCGCCGGCCTTCGCTCTCGACCAGGAGCGGCCGTTGCTCGGGCCACTGTTCGGTCAGCCCGGCCGCGGCCTGGAACTGCGCCAGCGCCTCCCAGAAGGTCGTTTCGCCCGTGTCGAGCGTGACCCGTCGGCCGCGCGGCGCGGCGACCGCCTGGACTTCCCAGCCGGCGCGGCGCGAGAGGTCGGCCAGCGCCTCCTCGAGGGCCACGTCCTTGTACGACAGGCGAAAGCGCGTTGGGCGCAGCACGCGGCGGAGGTCCTCGCGCCGCTCGATGCGCCGCACCAGTTTGACCGCGCGACGGCGCACTTCGAGGTCGCGGCTGGCCAGCGCCGGGCGCAGCGCCGGCAGGGCCCACGCTCCCGTTTCGTCGAGTTGTTGGCCGGCGCGCTCGCGCTCGTGGAAATCGTTGGAGCCCAGCCGGCGCACCAGATCGCCGGCGGATGGAAGGGGCGCGGCCGCGAACAGCGCGGGTGGAAACAACAGCAGAAGGAGGGTCGCACGCATGGCCCACTCCGTAAGACAGTGGCCCCGGCCTTTTGAGGAAACGAGGGACGAAGGCGGGGAGCAACGGCCCGAAACTTGTTTGACGACTGCTCCCGTCCTGCTACCTTATACTACACCTACCTTGTGGCCCGCCTACTCGCTCGAGCACTGAGATCAACATGAAACCCACCGCGCGCGCCGCCAACGTCGATGAGGCCGACCTCAAAGCCGCCGAGCAACTGTCTCACTCCTACGAACGAATGACGAAGCAACTCGGCCGCGTCATCATCGGCCAGAACGAGGTACTCAAGCAAGTGCTGATCGCCCTGTTCTGCCAGGGCCACTGCATCCTCGAGGGCGTCCCCGGCCTGGCCAAGACGCTCATGATCTCCAGCATCGCCCAGCTCCTCTCCCTGTCGTTCAAGCGCATCCAGTTCACCCCCGACCTCATGCCGTCGGACATCACCGGCACCGAGATCCTCGAGGAGGAAGAGGGCACCGGCCGGCGCCGGATGAAGTTCGTCAAGGGCCCCATCTTCGGCAACGTCATCCTCGGCGACGAGATCAACCGCACGCCGCCCAAGACGCAGGCCGCCCTCCTCCAGGCCATGCAGGAATACAAGGTCACCACGGCCGGCGTCGATTTCGTGCTCGATAAGCCCTTCCTCGTCCTCGGCACCCAGAACCCGATCGAGCAGGAAGGGACGTACCCGCTGCCCGAGGCCCAGCTCGACCGCTTCATGTTCAAGGTGCTGGTCGATTACCCGACCTACGAGGAAGAGATCATCATCGCCGAGACGACGACCTCCGGCGAGATGGCCAAGATCGAGCCGGTGCTCGACCGCGAGGGCATCCTCGCCCTTCAGCGCACCGTGCGCAAGGTGCTGGTCAGTCGGCCCGTCACCGCCTACGCGGTGCAGTTGGTGCGCGCCACGCGCCCCGGCTCGGAAGAGGCGCCCGAGTTCGTCAAGAAGTACCTCACCTACGGCGCCGGCCCGCGCGCCTGCCAGGCCCTCCTCCTGGGCGGCAAGGCCCACGCCCTGCTCGACGGCCGGGTCCACGTCTCCACCGAAGACATCCGCTACGTGGCGGGCCCGGTGCTGCGACACCGACTCGCGACGAGCTTCCGCGCCAAGAGCGACGGCGTGACGCCCGACCACCTCGTCGAGAAACTGTTCCAGCAAGTGCGCGAGCCGATGGACCGCTGACCTCGCCGGGGAGATCATTCGCCATGAGTCAGAAATACCTCGACCCCGAAGGCCTGGCCCGCGTCGGCAACATGGAGCTGGTGGCCCGCCAGGTCGTGGAGGGCTTCCTCACCGGCCGACACCGCAGCCCCTACCACGGCTTCTCCGTCGAGTACCTCGACCATCGGCCGTACTCGCCCGGCGACGACATGCGCAGCATCGACTGGAAGATCCTGGCGCGCACCGACAAGTATCACGTCAAGCTCTTCGAGGACGAGACCAACCTGCGCGCGCACGTGTTGCTCGACTGCTCGCGCTCGATGGCCTTCAAGAGCGGCGGGATCAGCAAGCTCGAGTACGGGAGCTATCTCGCCGCCGCGCTCTCCTACCTCATGCTGCGCCAGAACGACGCCGTCGGCCTGGTGCTGTTCGACACGGAGCTGCGCGAGTACCTCCCGCCCAAGGCGCGGCCGACGCAGTTCCATCAAATCCTCGAATTGCTCGATAACCACCACAGCAAGGAAGACACCGACGTCGGGGCGGTGCTCAACGACGTCGCCGAGCGCATCCAGCGGCGCGGGCTGGTCATTCTCATCAGCGACCTCATCGACGACGAGCCGAAGATCGCCAACGGCCTGCAGCACTTCCGCCACTACAACCACGAGGTCCTCGTCTTCCACGTCATGGACGACGCCGAGCTGACGTTCCCCTACGACCGCCTGACGCGCTTCAAGGACATGGAAGGGGCGGGAAGGCTGACCGCCAACCCGAAGTCGCTGCGCAACCGCTACCTGACGCGCATCAACGAGTTCGTCGAGAACCTCAAGGCGATCTGCTTCGAGCGCAACATCAGCTACAACCTCGCCAACACCAAGGAGCCCTACGACCAGTTCCTCGCGGCCTACCTGGAGAAGCGCTCGCGGCTCGGCTGATGCCGGCCTGACGGAAGAACGCCATGCCGCCTCGCAAAAAGGCCCCCGCCGCTCCTCTGCCGCCCGCGCCGTCGGCCGAATTGCTCTCCCTCTTGCGCGCCGTCAAGGACGCCCCGGACGACGACCTCCCGCGCCTGGTCGTCGCCGACTGGCTGGAGGAACAGGGCGACGCACTGGGCGCCCAGCGAGCCCGGCTGATCCGGGAGCAGTGCGCCGGGGCCTCGACCGTCCCGATGCGCGACAAGCCGTTCGCCGGGCACCAAGAGTTCCTGGGCCCGCTCCTCCCCTTCGTGGAAGGGTGGGGCTTCGAGCGCGGGTTTCTGCGGCTGGGGATGAAGGCGGCCCGGTTTGGCGGGAAGCCGTTCCAGGCGCTGACGGGCGACGAGTGGTTCGGCTTCGTGACGGGCGTGCGGCTCCAGGCGTTGGGCGCGAGTGGGGCCCGGTCGTGGCCAGGGCCCCTGCGCTCGAGCTGCTGTGCGAGTTCGACTTCAACTGGGGCCGCATGGGCAACCCAGGGTTGCAGGCGCTGGCGGCCTCACCCCACCTGGGCAACCTGTCCTCCTTGTCGTTCGAGGCCTGCTCGCTCTCGGACCGGGGCATTCTGGCGCTGGCCGCCGCATCCCTCGGTCGCCTGCGCAAGCTGAACCTCCACCAGAACACGATCGAAGACGCGGGCATTGCGGCGCTGGTCGATTCGCCGCTGTGCGACAACTTGACGAACCTCTCGGCGGGGCAAAACGCGTTCGGGGACGACGGCTTTCGAGCGATCGCGGAGTCGGCCCGCCTTGGGAAGTTGCGAGAGCTGGCGCTGCGGTTGCCCCTGGGGAGGCGGAGGGTGGTCGGCGGGAGCCTCGGCGGCACTCTTGCCAGCGCGCGGGCCCTGCTGTCGTCGCGCGCGCTGACCAGCCTGGAGCACCTCGACCTCCGGCGCTGGGAGTTGCCGGGCATCGAGATCGCCAGCGCGCTGCACGACCTGGCCCTCCCGCGCCTGAAGCGCCTCCACCTGGACGAGAACCCCGTTGGCGACGCCGGGGCCCGCGAACTGGCGAACTGCGAGCCCTTGCGGCAGCTCGAACACCTCGCCCTCGATCAATGCCAGATTGGCGACGCGGGAGCGCTGGTCCTGGCGGAGTCCCCCTATCTGGAGGGGCTTCGGTCGCTCTGTCTGGGGGCCAACCCCTTGTCCGCCGCCACCAAGGAGCGGTTGAGTGCCCGCTTCGGCGAGCGCGTCAGCACGTAGGCTTGGTGGGAAGGGTAGCGGGAGACGTCCCGGGCCCCTTTTGCCTTTCCTCCGGAGGGAGCTCCCTCCAGGCCCTCGCGCCGCCTTGTCGGGAACGGCCTCCGCGACGCTCCGCCGAAGAGGAACGCCGCGGAGGGACGTTCGTGCCGCTTCAGCGGGGGAATGGAGCGGGCCTTTCGACGGGCGAGGTCGTCCCGCTGCCGGCGGAGCTGACGATCGATTCGATCCAGGCGGCCCCGCCGACGTAGATGCTGAACGTGATGATGGCGATCAGGATGTAGGCGACCCATCGCTCGGGCCCCTGGCCGGTGAAGGCCTGGGTCAACACGCCCACCACAAGGACGACCGTGCCGAAGATGAACAGCCACTCGTACCAGTAGATCGACATCCGGTGGTTGTTCGAGGCCTTCATCGCCGTCTCGCGCAGCGGCTTCCAGGCGCCGTTCTCCTTCTCCGCCAGCGCGGAGGATTGCTCGATCCGCAACTTCCGCAACTCCTTGTCCAGTTCGCTCTTCTCCTTCTGCATCTCGTTCAGGTGCTTCTCGTCCCTCTTCCCCCCGCCCTCGAACGACTCGGAGATCTCGCGGGACTTCTTTTCGATCTTCTGCTGCACCGCCGACAGTTTGGCGTCCCACTCGAGCTGGAGCCCCACCTTGGCCTGGCGATACTGGGCATCGCTCCGCGAGACCGACCGCAGGCTGGTCGCGTCGCAGCCCCGACCGAGGATCACCAGAATCAGCCCGAAGAACAGCATCGGCTTGCCGACAAAGTTGTTGACCAGCCCGGCAAGCGAGAGCCCGCGCAGCAGCCCCTTGCCGCCGCGGGACGGACTGCCCCTCTCTTCGGTCTTTTCGGGCTCCTCGAACGCGAAGCCCTCTCCACCTCCCTCGGCCACGAACGACGCTTGACAGGTGGGACATTTGATGGTCTGGCCGATGTGGCGGTCGGTGACCTGGAGGCGATGGCCGTTGGGGCAGGTGACGTTGGGCATGAGGGTGCTCGCTTCGGTGCAGGGGGAGGAAGGCTCGCCAAGACGCCATGGTATCCGAAGATTTCGGCTCCACAAGGTCGAAAGATTGTCGGCGCAGCCAGGCCGCCGCCGAGGGGCCTGCGAGACGATCCCCACGCCGTCACCGGGCGCTCTTGCGCTCGAGCTTGTACAACTGCGAGCCCATCCGCATCGCGTACAGCACCTCCCGGGTAGGGTCGTAGTCGATCCAGGTCAGCGCCCCCCCGCCCTTGACCTCGTTGGGTAAGGCGATCGGCTTGCCCCACGAAGCGCCGCCGTCGCGGCTCTCCACGATGCCGGCGCCGGTCAGGACGAACAGGTGCTTGCCGCCCTTGCCGAAGAGGGGGCCGTAGCGCCCGCCCTTGACTGCTCCGACCTTCTTCCAGTTCGCCCCTCGGTCGGTGCTGGCGATCAGCGCATCGTCGGTGAGCCAGTAGAGCGCCCCGCCGTGCCACCGCGGCAGGGCCTGGGCGTGGTGCGGGCCGCAGGGGGCGAACGTCTTGCCGCCGTCGGTGGTGCGCATCAGGCCCGGCTTCGGGCGGTCCTTCGTCTTCATCTGGGCCACCACGGCGGTCGTGCCGTCGAACACCCAGGCCGGCCCGTAGCCCTTGCCCACGTCGTGGAAGGTCTTGCCGCCATCGCGCGAGGCGATCAGCAACCCGTCCGACTCGTGTTTGAGCGCGAGCACGAAGGTGGGCTCGGCCCCCCAGTCGAGCGCGCACCAGTCCACGTGCTGGGACTTCGCGTGGAGAAACTTCCAGGCGGCCCCGTCGGTCGAGCCGAGGGCGATTGGGGCGCCGTAGACCGTGGCGACCGCCAGCCGCTTGCCCTTGCCGACGGGCTCGATCAGGAAGGAACCGGGCCACTCGGTGCGGCCCTTGAACGGGGCGCCTCCGAAGAGCTTCCAGTTGCGGCCCTGGTCGGTGGAGCGGTAGACGCCGCGGTCGCTGACGCAGACGTAGACGTCGCCGTTGCGGGGATCGACGGCCACCCCGGAGAGGCCACCATAGCCCGGCTTGACCTTCGTCAGCAATTCGGCGGTCGTCGCCTGCCACTCCGCCGCCCCGGCCGGGCTGGCGCCGACGAGCAGGAGCAGGGCCAGCCCGCTCAGCGGAACGCGGTTGCGCATGTCTCTTTCCCTTCGTGTTGCGGGCCTGCGGAGGGCGGCGAGGTGATGCCGCCCGAACTGGTCTAGCCGGGGGCGCGGGCGAGTCAAGGGCCGGGAGTGCCGCAACGGTTGCCGCGCGCGCCGCGGGCGGATAAGGTGGCGAGGCCCGGCCACAACTTGAGGAGCCCGCCATGAAGCCCGTCACGCGCCGCACCTTCCTCGCCGGCGCTACCGCCCTCGCGGCCGCGCCCCCGGGCTTCGGCGCTGCCGGCCCCCGGCTCGCGTTCGAGGAGGTGACGCCGCCCGGCTGGGTACAGGACGTGACCCGCATGGCGTTCATCGCACCCAGCGCGGCCAGCGCGGCGGCGCGGGCCGGGGCGCAGGTGGTCCACACCAACGTCGTCTGGCCCTACTTCCCCCTGCGGCGCGACGGCGGCGGGTTGAGCAAGGACGACGCCCGCCGGCTGCGCGACCTGGCGACCGAGTGTCGCCGCCTGAAGATGAAGCTAGTGCTTGGCCTGCCACCGTTTCCGCCCGTGGCGCTGGCGACCAAACATCCTGACTGGCGCGTCCACCCCGACGACCGGGGGAGCGCCTTGGAGGTGGTGGCGCGCGAGGACGACCTGGGCACGCGGTTCGGCTGCAACCTGGGCCCGTGGGGCGACTACCTGATCGAGATCTGTGCCGAACTGCTGAGCGACTACAAGCTCGACGGCTACTCCTTCGACGGCAACTACCACCCGTCGCTGTGCTTCTGTCCGTCCTGCAAGGCGGCCTATCGCGCGGACCGCGGGCGGAACGTCCCGGCGAAGGTCGATCTCGACGACGTGGCCTACCGCGAGTATCTGGTCTGGCGCGGCGAGCAGTTGGAGCAGCACTACCACAAGCTCCAGAGACGGCTCAAGGGAATCGACGCGAACGCGGTGCTCATGTCGTGGACGGTCAACGCCGGCCGTTACGGACACCTGCTGCACTCGCCGCGGGCGATGCCGACCCGGCTCAACCGGCTGTTCGACCTGCCGATGCAGGAGTGGTGGCTGGACGAGACCAACTTCGGCGCCAGCGTCGCCCCCGCCTTCGGCGCCGCCTACCTGCGGGCCGTGGCCGGCGATCGGCCGTGCGCCTCCGAGCCCTACCTGATGGCCCGGGGCAATCCCGCCGGGACCGACAGCTTCCCCGCGCACGAGCGGCTGACCCGTTCGTTGCTGGCGGTGGCGAACGGCAACGTGGCGGCCGAGTCGTTGAGCTGGCCCGGCCACGAGGGCTCGGCGCAGACGTCGTTGCGGGAGGTGGCGCGGCGCCCGCGCTGGCTGCCGCGCGCCCGGCCGCTGCCCTGGGCGGCGCTCCTGGTCAGCGAGCAGACGCGCCAGTTCTACGCCTACAAGGACATTGCGGGTCGCTATTTGCCCCACGTCTACGGCGCCTTCCGTGCGGCGACCGAAGCGCACCTTCCCCTGACCTTAATCAACGACTGGGATCTCGACGCGAAGGAGCTGGCCCGTTACCGGGTGCTGGTGCTGGCCAACTCCGCCGCGCTGTCCGACGCCCAGGCGAGCGCCGTTCGCGAGTACGTGCGCGGCGGGGGCGGGCTGGTCGCCACGGGGGAGGCGTCGCTGTGCGACGAACTGGGCCGGCCGCGCAACGACTTCGCCCTCGCCGACCTGTTCGGCGTCGGCTACCGGGGCCGGCCAAAGGCCCCCCAGAAGTGGCCGATGCTCGACGAGGCGTTCTGGCGGGAGCGAAGCGGGCCGGCACTCCTGATCTGGGGCGATCACGCGCTGACGCGAGACGCCCGGCTGCGCCGGCTGGTGCCGGGGCGGTCGGTCAACTTCCGGGGGCCGCAGGTGGCCGTGAGCGAGCCGCGCGCGGCGGGTGAGGTGGTGGTGCGGATGAGGCCGGAGGGGTGGGCGGGGGCGCCGCTGCCGGCGGCGGTGCTGCGGTCGTTCGGAAAGGGTCGGGTCGCGTACTTCGCGGCAGCGCTGGACGCGGGGCTGTGGTCCCACGCCTACCCTTACCAGCGGCTGTTGCTGGCGCGGGCGCTGGAGTGGGCGGCGGGGGTGGCGCCTCCGGTGGAGGTGGTCGCGCCCTTGTGCGTGCAGGCGAGTTACTTCGTGCAGACCGACCGGGCGGGCCGGCGGCTAGTGATTCACCTGTTCAACGGAGTGAACACGGCCGCAGGGCACGGGCTGCCCGCGGCCGAGGTGCCGCTGCGCGAGGAGGTGCTGCCGATCCACGGCATCCGGGTGCTGTTCCGCGGCGAGGCGCCGAAGTCGCTGCGCTGCGAGCCGGGGGGGAAGGTTGTCCCGCTGAGGCGCGAAGGGGCGGTCACGGTGGGCGAGGCGCCGCCACTGGAGGTGCATGCGATGCTGGTGGGGGAGCTGTGAGGCGAGCCGCAGGAGTTGGTTTGCTGTAGGACGGCTCTCCCGAGCCGTCCCACAAGTAGGCTCTTTCCTGCCGCTCGCCGAAGGGCCAAGGGGAAACCGGCCGCTTCCGGTCCCTGCGCGGTGCTGCGATCGGCCAGCCGCCCTCAATCCTCCACCGGCCGCGGCGGGTTGGCCCAGTGCCCCGACCGATCCGTCCCGCTCACGATCACCCCCTTCGCGTTCCACCCCAACCCCGCCCGCACCTCCGCGGCGCAGTAACGCAGCGTCAGCCCGCAGCGGCGCCGCTGCGAGCGGTTTGCCTCCGAGCCATGCAGGAGCAGGTCGCTGTGGACGGACGCCTCGCCGGCCTTGAGCTCCACGTCGGCCGCCACGCCGAACTGCTCGGCGTTCTCGATGGTCTGGTTGAGGACGTTGTGCTCCGCCGAATCGCTGGGCCGGTAGGTCAGGTGGCCGTGATGGTGCGAGCCGGCCAAAAAGCGCAGGCAGGCGTTCTCGACGTCCGCGTCGTCGATGGCCAGCCAGACGGTGACCGCCTTGGAGGGAGACAGCGGCCAGTAGCTCGCGTCCTGGTGCCAGGCCACCGCCTTGCCGTCGCCCGGCATCTTGCAGAAGAAGTGCGAGCCCCACGCCACCACGTCCTCGCCCAGCAAGTCCTTGACGACCGCCACGACGCGCGGGTGGGTCAGCAGGTCGTAGACCTTGCCGTGCTTCAGGTGGGCGGTGCTGATCGAGTAGCTGTCGCCCCCCGCCGCCAGCACCCTCCCCAGCAAGGCATCGAAGTATTTCCGCGCGAGCTCGGCCTCCTCTTCGCCGAAGAGGCAAAGGCCCTTGAGATAGCCGTCGCGGTTGAACTGCTCGATCTGCCCGCGCGTCAGCGTTTGCGGGCCCTCGTTGGTGCAGGGGTGGAAGCGCAGGTCTCGTCCGAGGCGATCGAGCTCGTCCTGGTCGGGGAGGATCGCGAAACGGGTCGGTTGGGTCATCGGTCGGCGTCCTGGAGAGGGTGTCGCTCTGGCACCTGATTTGCCCTGATCATTAGTATAGAAGGAATGAACCGAAACAGGAGGCACCCATGAAGACCATTCTGACCTTGTCGGCGGCCATGCTCGCGGGAGGGCTGTTCGCCGCATCGGCGCCGGCGCAGCAACCCTACCCGGCGGACAACCTCGACCCGGCCTATCGGCACTTTCTGACGTCGCGCTCGCGCGTCCGCAGTTTCTCGTCGCTGGGGGCCGGCCGGAGCTGGGGCTACGACACGCCCCTGGAGTCGGCCCGGTTCTGGCAGACGCCCGGCTACTACCGCGAACAGATCTCGCCGCGCGGGCACGAGCGCTACGCGGTGCCGCCGCGCGTGGGGGGCTACGTCGAGCGGCGGCCCGTGGTGATCTATCCGCCGATGGTGGGGCCGCCGTATCCCTGGTGAATGGCACCAAGGAATGGGGCCGTCTTCCTGCTACCGGGCGCCCAGTAATCGACGATTGCCCTCTCGCCTCCGCCAAGGACCGCGGGGCGTGTCCCTGGGCGCCCCGATCGAGCAAGGGCTGAACGATCTCCGTGGCCCCCATCTCGGCCGCACGGTGCAACGTCGTGAAGCCCCGCTGGCCCGCTGCGTCTGGGCTCGCGCCTCGATCCAAGAGGAAGGCGACTTGCTCGACGCTCCGGGCCTGGACGGCATTCATCAGCGGGGATGTTCGCCCTGTTGAGACCGGGATGCCGGCCTGACCCTCTGCATCCACCCGTCAGGCCACCGTCGCCGTTGATGGGAAGCTCCCGCAGGCTGTACGATGCAGGCCGGGGCAAGGGCCCATTCCGCCAGGCAGCCGAACGCCCCTATAGTCTTCCCTGGGGCTCGGATAACTTGTTGTTCCAATGTGCCGCTGCGTCTCGTTCCAGCGCTCCACGGGGCTCTTCGTGCTGGAGCAAGAGACAACCTGGCAATGACTTGCGATGCTGGAGCAACCCGCCACGTCGGCCTGCCGTCGAGCACGTGGCCCCTGGGCCCCCGAGCGCCCACTCGCAGGCCCGCCGAGCAATCTGGTTCGGTGTCCAGGGCCCGCCGCGCCCTGGCCCCATTCGTCTCTTCGAAAGGCCCTCGTCATGCTCCCGCTGTACCAAGACCCTTGCTTCACCTTCCGCTTCGCCGACGACCGGATCGTCCCGCGCTTCCACCTGGAGGGCGTCGAGGCGGGGCGGCGGGTGTCGGTGTTCGAGATGGTGCCCGAAACCGGCGAACGGCTGGGCCTGCTGGCGACCGCACTCGTGGGCGACGGCGGCTGGGTGGAGCTCGCTGAGCCGATCGTCGTGCGAGCCGGGGGAGCGTTCGTTGCGGTGCCTGCCAGCCTTCCAGTGCTCCGGCCCGAAACCGCCGCCGACCGCGACGCCATCCAGCACGTCAACCGGGGCGCGTTCGGCCAGGACAACGAGGCCCGCCTCGTGGGCGCTCTGCGAGCTGGCGACTTTGTCCGCCTGTCGCTGGTCGCCGTGCAAGCCGGTCAGGTCGTCGGCCACCTCCTCTTCAGCGACCTGCCGATCGTCGGCGAGGCCGGAACGGTCGCGGCCCTGGCCCTGGCCCCGCTCGCCGTACTGCCGGCGCACCAGAATCAGGGGGTCGGCACGGCGCTGGTTCGCCAGGGGCTGGAGGCGTGCCGGGAACAGGGCCACCGCATCGTGGTCGTCCTGGGCCATCCGCACTTCTACCGGCGATTCGGCTTCCGGCCCGACCTTGCGGCACGGCTGGAGTCGCCGTTCGCCGGGGAGGCATTCATGGCGCTCGAACTGGTGGCCGGCGCGCTGGACGGCGTGAAGGGGAGGGTGCAGTACCCGCCGCCCTTCGACGCGGTGTGAATCGCGCTGAGAGAAACCGGGGGGGAAAAGGATGCGGAAATCAGGACAGGGCCCTTCCCGTCAAGGGCCCGAGCTCGCCCGGCTCGAAGACGTGCCCAACGTCGGCCCCACCGTCGCCGCGGGCCTTCGGCGACTGGGGATCGCATCGCCGGGCGATTTGCTGGGGCGCGACCCCTACGCGATGTACGACGAGCTCTGCCGAATCACCGGCTCGCACCATGACCCGTGCTTGCTCGACACGTTCATCGCCGCCGTTCGATTCATGGCGGGGGAGCCGAAAAGGCCGTGGTGGGCGTACACGGCAGAGCGAAAGCGCGAACTGGCGGCTCGAAACGCCGAGGGCCGGTGATCCTACCGGCCGCCCCGCCTGGCTGCCTCCACCGAATAGGTCGGATCGGCCTCGTCCCACTTCACGTCGCCGGAAGGCCCGTAGATCGGCGGGACCGTCCGCCCCGCCAGGCGCAGCCACGTCTGCACCTGCGTCCGATGGTGGCAGGTGT
>JBBSEZ010000066.1:0-29247 GCA_038239195.1 Gemmatales bacterium | reverse complement strand
GGGGGGGGGGAGGAGCCCCCCCACCGGCCCGGGCGCGAGGGTTGGGGGGGTTTTGGCGAGACCCATAACGGGGGGCGTTAGGGGCGGGGGGCGGGGGGCCCCTGGCCGGGGGCCCCGCGATGCGGTCACCCGTCCAGATTGACGTACACCGTCTTGACCTCGGTGTAGAGCTCCAGCGCATACTCGCCGAGCTCGCGGCCGATGCCGCTCATCTTGAACCCGCCGAACGGCGCGGCGGCGTCGAAGACGTCGTAGCAGTTGATCCACACGGTGCCGGCGCGTAGCCCGTTGGCCAGGCGGTGCGCCTTGCCGACGTCGCGCGTCCACACCGCGGCGGCCAGCCCGTAGAAGGTGCGGTTGCCGCGCTGCACCACCTCGTCGGCGTCCTTGAACTTGAGGATGTTCATCACCGGCCCGAAGATCTCCTCGCGCGCGATCTTCATTTCGTCGCGCACGCCGGTGAAGACGGTCGGCTCGATGAAGTAGCCGCGCTCGCCGACGCGCTTGCCGCCGGTGAGGAGCGTCGCGCCCTCGGCCTTGCCCGCCTCGATGTAGCCCATGATGCGGTCGCACTGCTCCTGCGACACCTGCGGGCCCTGCGTCGTCTCGGGGTCGAACGGGTCGCCGACCTTCTGGCCCTTGGCCTTCTTCACCAGCTTCTCGACGAACTGGTCGTGGATGCGCTCCTCGACGAACAGCCGGCTACCGGCGCAGCAGCACTGCCCCTGATTGAAGAACAGCCCGAAATACGCCCCCTCCACGGCGGCGTCGAGGTCGGCGTCGGCGAACACCACGTTGGGGCTCTTCCCGCCCAGTTCCAGGCTGACGCGCTTGAGGTTGCTCTGGGCCGCCGCCGTCATCACGAGTTGGCCCGTCGAGCCTTCGCCCGTGAAGGCGATCTTGTCCACGTCCACGTGACCACTCAATGCGGCGCCGGCCGTGGGGCCGTAGCCGGGCACGATGTTGATGACCCCGTCGGGGATCCCGGCCTCCTGGGCCAGCGCCCCGACGCGGAGGGCGGTCAGGGGCGTCTGCTCGGCGGGCTTGAGGACGACGGTGTTGCCGCAGGCCAGCGCCGGGCCCCACTTCCATGCCTGCATGAGGAGCGGAAAGTTCCACGGGATGATCTGCCCGACCACGCCGACCGGCTCGTGGCGCGTGTAGCAGAAGAAGTTGCCCTCGACGGGGATCGTCTTGCCGTGGTTCTTGTCGGCCCAGCCGGCATAGTAGCGGTAGGCCTTGATGGTGAGCGCCACGTCGGCGTTGAGCGCGTCGCGGTAGGGCTTGCCGTTGTCGAGCGATTCGAGGCCGGCGAGCTCCTCGCGGTTCTTCTCGATGAGGTCGGCGAGCTTGTAGAGCAGCCGGCCGCGCTCGGCGGCGCTCGCCTTCGGCCACGGGCCGGACTCGAAGGCCTTGCGGGCGGCCTTGACGGCGAGATCGACGTCGGCCTTGTCGCCCTCGGCCACCTGGCAGATGGTCTCCCCCGTGGCGGGGTTGAGCGTGGGGAACGTCTTGCCCGACACGCTGTCGAGCCAGCGCCCGCCGATCAGCAGCGGTTGCCGCGCCTTGACCTCGGGGCGCTTCGCGGCCTTGCTCTTGGGGGGCGTCGCGGTCGTCATTGCATGGTCCTCCTGGCAACGGGAGAGGGGCGAACACGGGGGGCCTTGTGTGGTGGGGATTATCGCACTCACGGGGGCCAGCGTCAAACAGGTTCGGCGGAGGAACGGGTTGGGAACGCGCCGCTCCGCCTGCTATAACGAAAGGAACCTTCACCCCCTGACAGGCGAGGCGATCATGAGCGACGACCCGCGGCCCTCGGACGCCCGGCAGAACTTCCTCTCCCTCTTCCTGGCCACGGTCCTGGGCGGGTTCTTCCTGTTCGTGCTCGTGCTGCTGACGGGAGGGCTCTTCCTGTACGTGGTGCTGCTCGTCGCCTTCATCGGCTTTCTGGCGCTGTTCCACTACGTCCTGTGGGGCAAGCTGATGTCCGACTCGGTGGCGGGGGAGCGCGAGGAGGAGCAGCTGCGGCAGCGGGCGCTGAGCGAGGAGGGAGGGAGGGCGCACCGGGGGAAGTTTCAGAGGTGAGAAAGCGAAACGGCAAGCAGGTCTTGCTTGCCGTTTCGCGCGGGTTGAGCGGGGCGTCAGTTCTTCTTGTTGGAGTCGAGCCATTTTTGCAGGAAGGCCGCGAAATCATCTACGTCGCGGATGAGGGCATCCTGCTTCCCGTAAGAGTCGAGAACCTCGAACTCCTCTCCCCTGGGTCGGATGACGGGATAATGGGGCAGCGATTCGGTGTGAAAGGCCCCATCGCGAAGTGCTTCGGCTCCTCTCCCATCCGGGGATTGAACAACGCCAGCGGGGACGTCGCCGACGTAAAGGCGGACCAAGACGTACTGGTTGAAGAGCGAACGAATCTGCGGCTGCGAGAACACACGGCCCTCGTTGATTTTACAGTTCGTTCAGACGAGGCCCGTGAAGTCGATGAAGATCAGTTTCTTCTCTCGCTCCGCTTGCCGGATCGCAGCCTTCAAGTCCGTCTGCCAGATGGGTTTTGGCTCACGCGCGCTTGCTCCGGGCAGGTCGTTCTGGGCCGCAGCGCCGGGCCCCCCTCGCGCTACAGAACGCGTAGGAAGAGCCGGCTCGGCGAGCAAGAAGGACTCCACCCACTCGAAGACGATCCCGCGCGGCTTTTGTGGCTCGCGGTCCTCTGACTTGAACATGCCCGGCAGGAGGTAGAGCCCCAGGGCCAGGAAAGTCAGGCTGAACAGAAGCCTCGGCACGCCGATCGTCTCGGGCGCGTCGTGGTCGTGCGGCAGGCGGTAGACGCTCAGGAGATAAAGCCCGCAGGCGGTCGCCAGCGCGACGTAAACGCCCAGGCAGAGGTCGAACGTCAGGAACTCTGTCTTCTTGAAGAACCCGAGCTCGGCGGCGCGAAGAAACTTGAAGACGGCAGCCAGTTCGAGGAAGCCCATCACGACCTTGACCGAGTTCATCCACGAGCCCGCCCGCGGCATCGAGCGCAACAAGCTCGGGAAAAGGGCGAGGCCGAAGAACGGTGAAGCGAAAGCCACCGAAAAGGCGAGAACAGAGAGGAAGAGTTGCAGCCAGTCCAGAACGCCAGTCTGGCTGGCCGCCTTGGCGCCGATGAACCCACCGTAGATGGGGCCGACACAGGCAAAACTGATGATGCTGAAGGTCAGGGCCATGAACACAGTGCCGACAAGCCCGCCAGATCCCTCGCGGCTGGCCGTGAGGTCAGTCAGCCATGAGGGAAGTGTGATGTCGTACATTCCCAGAAGGCTAAGCGCAAAGAACAGGAACAACGCCCCAAGAATGAAGTTGGTCGCGTAGTGGCGGCTGATCGTCGAGAGCACCGAGAGCAGCACCAGCCCGGCCAACGTCAGGACGAACACGATCGTCCCGCTATACACCGCCGCCAGGACGACCGCGTTGTTCTGTTTCGCCTCAGCCTGCTTGAGGAAATAGCTCACGGTAATGGGGATCATCGGGAAGACGCACGGCGTCAGCAGCGCGAAGAAGCCCCCGCCGATCGCGAAGAGGATGCTTGCGACCAGGCCGCGACCTTCCTTGCCCGGGGCAGGCGGCGGAGCCGTTTCTTTCGGCTTGTCGCTCTCGGCGCCCTTCTTCGGATCGGCAACCTTGCCGGGCGTCTTGTCCTTGTCGTCGGGGCCTTTTGATGTGGGCCTCAACTTGAAGGGCGGCGGCAAGGCGATGACTTTCGGCTCGGGGGCCTTCGTAAAGGCCAGGCGCTTCTCGAGTTCGGGGGCTCGGGGTGCGGGGGTGGATGTTGCGGTCGGGATCGAGACTGCGATCTCTTGCTCTTCCCAGAAACACGAGTTCTTGCACACCTGAGCACGGACCTTGTAGACGAGCTCGAGCGGCTTGCCCGGCGGGGCCATCGGTTGGATGTATACCTCTTGCGACCAGAAGAAGGGCCCCTCGTGCTCGAGCAGAGTTCCGACGTACGGGCCGCGATCGTGAAACTCCGCCTTGCTCTCCTCGATCGGGTAAAGAGGCGTGAGGTATTGCGAGTGATCGACCTTCAGCGTGGAAAGCCCCCTCGGCTCTTGTTCGGGCGCCCGCCTTGTAAGTGGGTAGGTGTGGTAGCCGTTCCGCAACCTTCCGCTGATCGTCACCAGAACCGTCTCGCCGCGCCGGAACTCCCGTTTCGTGCCCGCCGGGAGGTTCGCCGCGTTCATGTCGGAGAACGGATCAGCCGGCGAAACGGAGGCGTGGAGGATGAGCTTGGGAAACACAGGCGGGCCCGCTCCGGGCGAACCCGTGGGGAGGAGCAAGGCGGCCGCGCCAAGCGCCACCAGCAAAAAGGAAGCGCGTACACTCATCTTCATCCTCGTTCTCTCCTGAGCGCACCGCGACGGGCCCCGCGAAACGGCAAGCAAGCCTCTCCCGCCTGCCGCTGCGCGCCCCACTCACCGCTTCGGCAACTTCGGCGCCACCACGCCCTGCAACTTCAGCGTCGAGACCGCCTTCGTCTTCAGATCGACCACCCGCACCCGGTGGGCGTTGGTGTCGGCCACGTAGAGCTTGCCATTCGCGTAGGAAATGCCGCCCGGCTCGTGGAACAGCGGCGTCGCCAGCCAGCCCTCCGGCTCTCCGCCCACGAACGACTTGCTCTCGCGCGTCGTCGGGTCGAGCACCTTGATCTTGCTATTGTAGGTATCGGCCACGTACAGCTTCCCATCCACGTAGACCACGCCCAGCGCGTGCTGCAAGCGCGCGCGGTCGCCGACCCCATCGACGTCGCCATTGTCGAACAGCCCCGTCCCCACCAGCGTCTTCACCAGCCCTCGCCCGCCCAGCGGCACGGCGCGGATGGCGCTGATCTCGCTGTCGGCCACCCACATCGTCTTGCCGTCGCTCGTCAGCCCGCTCGGCTGGGCAAACGACGAACCGCCCAGCGTCCCGTCGCGCAGCGTCTCGCGCCCATTGCCCGCATACGGCGCCACCTCTTTCTTCGCCAGGTCCATCGCCCAGATCTGATGGTGCCCCGCCATGGCGATGAACAGGCGATTTTCGTGGACCAGCACGTCCCACGGACTGTTCAGGCCGATCTTGAGCGCGTCGCCCTCGGCGTCGCGCTCGCGGCCCTGCCCGCCCGTGCCGGCGACGGTCTTGACGGTCTTGCCCTTCAAATCGAGGGCGCGGATCAGGTGGTTCTTGCGGTCGGCCACGTAGAGCGTGTCGCCCTTGAGGGCCATGCCTTGCGGGTCGTTGAACGAGGCCGTGGCGAAGGCGCCGTCCGCCTTGCCCGCGGCCCCCGTGCCGGCAATCGCGATCATCTTGCCGTCGAGGCCCGTAATGACAATGCGGTGGTGCGTGCTGTCGGCGATGAACAGGCGCTTGCCGAGGGCGTCGGCCTGCACCTTGCCGGGAAAGAAAAGGGGGCTCTCCCCCGTCTCGGAGAAGCGGGCCAGCTCGAACTTGATCGGCTTGGTGTTCAGCAGGCCCTTGGCCTTGTAGACCTTGATGAGCCGGGCGATCTCCCGGTCGAGCTCGGCGTACTGGCCCTCGCCCGATTCGCGGTAGATCAGTCGGCCTTCGGGGTCGATCAGGGCGAGGGTCGGCCAGCCCTCGGCGCGGAACGTTCGCCAGATCTCCATCTCGGAATCGTTGACCACCGGGTGGCCGATCTCGTAGCGGAGGATCGCCTTGCGGATGCTCTCGGTCTCTTTCTCGTTGGGGAACTTGGGCGAGTGGACTCCGATCACCACCAGTTCGTTGGGATACTTCGCCTCCAGCTTGGCCAGGTCGGGGAGGACGTGGATGCAGTTGATGCAGCAGAGCGTCCAGAAGTCGAGCAGCACGATCTTGCCGCGCAGGTTGCGCAACCGGACCGGCCCCGCCGTGTTCAGCCAGGCCGTCCCCCCGTCGAGCAGGTCCCCGCTCACGAAGAACTCCGCGAGCTCGTTGACGAAGTCGGCCGTGCCCAACACGGCCGCCGTGGCCGAGGGGCCCTTCGGCGCCTTCTCGACTGGCTTCTTGGGGGCTTCTTCGGCGGCCTCTTTTTCTTCGCCGGCCTGGGCCGGCGGCTCGCTGACGGGCGACAGCCCGTACGCGGCCAGGCCGAGGACGAACGGAGCGGCGAACAGCAGCAGCCAGAAGCGGGCCTTGCCAGAAGCCTGGGACATCGTCGGTCTCCTTCACCGGGAGGAAGGACAGCAGGAACGCTCCACGTACGCTGCGGCCCGTCCGCGCGCCGTCCCCTTCCCCAGATGCAGTTCAGACATTGTAAGGGACCGGCCGCGGAAGCATCCAGAGGAGTTGGGCACTCGATCCCGGCTCGCTGGGATCGACTCAACCCTAGACGCTGTTCCCCCGGTCAACATTCGGCCCCCGGCCTCCGGCGCTTGACCGGCGCTCCCGGGCCCTCTACGTTCGGAAGGATGAGGGAGGAAGGATGAACCAAGAACGTTCTGTTTCATCCTTCCTCCTTCGAGAAGGGCAATCACTCATGGCAACAGGCGACGACCCCTTGGCCCCCCCCTCGGAACAGGTGACGGCGCCCCCCTCTTCCGCGCCGCCGTCCCCACCCCTGGCGCCGCATGGCTCCACCGCCATCCAGGCCGGCGCTCCGACCGGCATCAGCAGCGCTCCCATTCCGCTACCCGCCGCGCCGGTGCCCGTTCCCGTGGCCCCGCCCGACCTCGGCGCCCTTGCCCGGCGGCTGTACCGCTTCGAGGTCGTTCTGGTGGCGCTCCTGCTAGCCCTTGCTTTTCTGACGGCCAGCTACCCCGTCACCAACAGCGATTTCTTCCTCCACCTGGCGACGGGCCGACTCCTCGCGCAGGGCCAGCATACCTTTGGCGTCGATCCCTTCACCTACACCTCCGAAGGCTACTGGGTCAATCACGCCTGGCTCTACGATCTGCTCCTCTACCTGCTCTATCAACTCCCCTCCGGCGGCGCGGTCCTCGTCGTCCTCAAGGGGCTCCTCCTCGCCGCCGTCGCCGGCCTGATGCTCCTGTCCGCCCAGCGGGCCGGCCAGCCGCGCTGGATACCGCTCGCCTGCGTCTTCCTGGCCCTCCTCGCCCTGAGCGCGCGCCTCTTCTTTCAGCCCGTCCTCTTCTCCTACTTCTTCCTGGCCCTCACCCTCTACCTCCTGCTCTCGTCGCCGCACGACCTTCGCCGCGCCTGGTTGGTCCCGGCGGTCTGCGTCCTGTGGGTCAACTTCGACGAGTGGTTCCTGCTCGGCCCCCTCGCGGTCGCCCTCTATGCCCTCGGGCGGCTGCTCGACCGGCGCTTCGGGGACCAGCCGGCGGAGGCCAACTCGGCCCCGCCCAGCGTCGAGGAGCTGCGCACGCTCGGCTTCGTGTTCGGGGCGAGCGTCCTCGCGGGGTTGCTCAACCCGCATTTCTTGCGGGCCTTTGCGCTGCCCAGCGCGCTGGGCCTGTCGGAAGCGGCACGCGCCCTGCAAGACGATCCGGAATTCGGCGGGGCCTTCATCTCGCCCTGGGAGAAGCGCTACGTCCTGCCGCGGATCGGCCTGAGCGCGGCCGGGCTGGCCTACTACGTCCTGGTGGCCATCGGGCTGACGTCGTTCGCGGTGACCTTCGGCGCCTGGCGCTGGTGGCGCGTGCTCCTCTGGTTGGGGTTTGGCCTGCTCGGCAGCGTCAACCTGCGCACGATCCCCCTGTTCGCGGTCGTGGCGGGGCCCATCGCGGCGCTCAACTTCCTCGACTTCGCCGCGTGGCTGCGAAGTCGAGCTCCCGGCGGCGAGTTGCTCCTGGACCGGGCGTGGCGGCGCTGGGCGTTCCTCGGGCGGGGGCTCACCGTGCTCGCGGCGCTGGTCCTCCTCGTGGCGACGTGGCCCGGCTGGCTGCAAGCTCAGCCGCACCGCGCGCGCCGCGGCGGGTGGAGCGTCCAGCCCGACGCCTCGCTGGTCGCCCTGGCCGAGAAGATCAAGGCCTGGCAGGAAGAGGGCAAGATCGCCCCCGGCCAGAACTGGTTCAACACCTCGCCCGAGGTCGGCAACTACTTCGCCTGGTATTGCCCCGGGGAGCGCTGCTTCCTCGACCACCGCCTGCCCCTCTTCGGCAAGGTGGCGGCCGACTATGCCCTCATCCGCAAGCAACTCTCGACCGATGACGCACCGGCCGACGTCAGGGGAGAGAAGGGGGCCCCCCCGGCCTGGGAGCGGCCGTTCGAGCAGCACGACGTCCGCTTCGTGGTGTTTCACACGCGCGACCTCTACCAGTTCCGGGCCCTCGTCATGCTGGCGCACCTGTTCGTTGCGCGCGACGAGTGGGAGGCTTGCTACGGCGAGGGCAACGCGGCCGTCTTCGGCTGGGCGGGCCCCCTCGGCAAGCGCAACCGGGCCTCGTTCGCGCCGCTCGCGCTCGATTACGATCGCCAGGCCTTCGGGCCGGACTGCGTACCGGCGCCCCCTTCGGGATCGCGCCCCGCTGAGCACCACCCCTGGTACGCGGAGCTCTACCTGCCCCCTCCCCTCGAGCCGATGGAAAGCGGCACGGCCGTCCTGAACTTCTGGCGATTCGAGTTCCTCCAGCGCCGCTACGAGGACGAACACACGCTCGACTTCGAGCGGGTGATGCTCGCCTCGCTGGTCGGGACGAGCGCCAATCAGGGCGATTCCCTGATGAACGGCGTGCCGCTCAACGGGCTGGCACTGGCTCGCATCAACAGCACGTTCTGGCAAGGCTTCCATCGCATGCCGCCTCCGCCCGAGGGGGCGAGGCTGACGACAAAGAGCGACGGGGCCTTCTTCCAGCTGGCCTACGAGCCCTATTTCCGGGCCCAGGAGAAGGGCCCGACGGCGTCGCTCTACCTGGCCGTGCGCGCCGCGCGGCAGGCGCTGGCCAAGTCCCCGGACGAGTCGCGCCCCTACCTCGTGCTGGCCCAGGCGTACACGCGCCTGGCCCATGCGTCCAAGGAGCCGGCCCGCGTCCGCGAGCTCGTGCGAACGCCTCAGGGCCCGAGGATGCGGGAGGTGGTGCCGCACGTCTGGCTGATTCGCCAGACTCAGATCGCTTATGCGCTCAACCAGGTCTTGCAGTCGGGCCCTCGCCCGGAGGCGGCACAACAGGCCCACCTCCTGCTGGCCCAGCTCTACAGTCAGGGGGGGCCCTTCTTCGAGCTCCAGGTGCGCCACGAGCAGGCGTATCTCAAGCTCTCCAAAGAACTCAAGCGCCTGGTGGGCCCCATCCCCCCGGACAAACAGGGGGAGGCCATCGAGAGGCTCGAGAAGTCTGTCAAGGCCCGCCAGACCGACCTCGACGATCGGCAGAACAAGTACGAACTGAAGTCTGCCAACAAGAAGGCGTTGCTCAAGGCCCAGTACGCCTTGCGGGAGGGCCTGGCCGCGACCGCCATCGACGTGCTCCTGGCCGCGCCCGTCGAGGAGCTCGAGGACAAGCAGCCCGGGGGGGTGGGGCGCCCCGGCGTCACGATGCTGCTTTCGCTGCTGTTGGCGACGGGCCGCCTGCCCGAGGTGGCGCAGGCGCTGCTGCCCACGGCGGAGAACGAGGACACCTTCAACCGGGCGGCGTTCGGCGTTCATCCCACGCTGCAACTGCCCGCCTACGAGTGGTTCATGGTGCAATACGCGGCGGGGATCGGCGACTACGAACAAGTCGATAAATCGCTCCAGGAATTGCTGGCGAAGACGAAGCGGTCGCCTCAGCCTTACGCCGCGCTGGTTCGCCTTGGTGCGATCTCGCCACGAGATGCGATCGACCAGTCCGGCGCTCCTCGCCTGGGCACCGTCGGCGATCTCGCGGCGCTGTCGCTGGGGCACTTTGTGCTCGGCAAGGCCACGCACGCCTTGCGGCCGCCTACCTTGCTCGGTCGCCTGTTCCCGCCACCCGACCTGGGCGCCCGGTTGCAAGCGGTCCAGGGCCTGCTCGCCGAGGAGGCCATGTTGCACGTGGTGCGGGCCTGGCTGGCCCTCGAAGCAGGCACGCTCGCGCGCGCCCGGGGGGCCCTGGGCGACGCCGACCGCATCACCGTGATCGACCACGGGAAACGGGGCCGTCTTCTCGTGCCGACCCCCTCGCTGGGGTTGCAGGCCTTGTGTCGCGAGTTGCTCGCCCGGGGGGAGGGCAAGGCAAAGCGCTGATTCTACAATGGTCTGGGCCGCGAGATCGCACCCTTGTTGCAGGGCCCCCAGGATGATCAGTCAGCAGCTCCTCGACATTCTGCGCTGTCCGCTCGACCCCGCCAACGCGCGGCTGGAGGTTTCCCCGCAGGGCGACGGGCTGGTGTGCCAGCGCTGCCGGGTGATCTTTCCCGTCCGCGAAGGCATCCCCTGCATGCTCCCGGAAGAGGCCATGCTCCCGGCGGGCTGTGAGGGCGTGAGCTCCTTGCCTTGCCGGCAAGCGCCTGTGGTGGAAGGAGCGCCCTCATGACGCGGCCCCACCGTCTCTACGTCGGCACTATCGGCGAAGGCCTGTTCCGCAGCCTCGATGGCGGGGAGACCTTTCGCCGCGCTTGCGAGGGCATGTTCGTCGAGTGCCACGTCCGCGCCCTCGCCGTTCGTCCCGACGATCCTTCTTGCCTGTACCTCGGCAGCGAGCGAGGAGTTTTTCGGAGCCTCGACGGCGCCGAGAGCTGGGCGAGCCTCGAGGCCCCCCTGGCGAGGCACGAGGTGTGGTCGATCTGTCTCGTTCCCTCGGCGCCCGACACGATCGTGGTCGGGACGTGCCCGTCCAGCATCTTCCGCTCCGACGATGGGGGCCGCACCTGGGCCGAGGCGCGGACGCGGATGGTGAAGGAGTGCCCGCGCATCCTGCACACGCGCGTCACCAGCTTGCTGAGCGACCCCGCCAACCCGGACCGACTCTGGGCCGGGGTGGAGATCGACGGGCTGCACCGGAGCGAAGACCGAGGCCGCACCTGGGCCCCCCTCGGCAGCGGGATGAGCTCGCGCGACGTCCACGCGCTGGCGCTGGTGCCGGGGGAGAAGGGGGCGCGGCGCCTGCTCGCGGCGACCAACAACGACACCAACGTCAGCCTCGACGACGGGGAAACGTGGCGCCCGTTGCACGTCGAGAAGGCGTTGCCCTGGCCCTACTCGCGTGCGCTGGCGCAAAAGCCCGGCGCCCCCGAGGTCGTGCTGCTGGGCAACGGCGACTTCCCGCCGGGCTCGGAGGGGCTGGTCGCGCGTTCGACGGACGGCGGAGAGACGTGGGCGCCGGCGTCGATGCCGGGGCGGGCCAACAGCACCATCTGGTGTTTCGCGGCCCACCCGGCCGATCCCGAGTTGATCTACGCCGCCAGCGTGAGCGGGCAGGTGTATCGCTCGACGGACGGCGGGGCGTCGTGGGAAAAGCTGCGGCGCGAGTTTGGCGAGGTCCGGGCCCTGGCGTGGGCGCCCTCTCTGGACGTTCCTTCGGCCCCGAAGACCTCCGGCGCGTGAGCGGAGACGATCTCGCCGCGTCGAGGACCGCGCAGCGGAAGAGGGCTTGAACGAAAAGCGGGGTTCGTGGTCTACTTGGGCCCACGGGTGGGTCACGGAACGACCGCCCTCACCTCGCGACGCATCTCCGCTCCCTTCCCAGACCGAGGAGAAGTCCGGCATGAAAGCCACCTTCCCGTGGGCGGTCGCCCTGTCGTTCGCGTGCGCGCTCGGCCGGGCCGACGCCGCCGCCCCGCCGGCCAGCCTGGCCGAGATCGACGTCCTCGTCGCCAGGCTCGACGACGACCACTTCGCCGTCCGCCGCCGCGCCGACGAGGCCCTGCGCAAGCTGGGCAAGCCCGCGCTGCCCGTCCTCCGCGCTCACCTCGCCAACGCGAAGTCCGTGGAGGTGCATCAGCGCTTGACGGCGATGATCGACGACCTGACCTCCGAGCAGCGCGTGGCCGAACTGGTGCGCCAACTCGGCGACCAGCGCAGCGAGCCCCGCAACGCCGCCGACTGGCACCTCCGTCGCTACGGGAAGGCCGTCATCCCGCTGCTGAAAAAGGAGCTCACGCCCACCCTCGACCAGGACCGCCGCAAGCACCTCGAGCGCCTGATCGCCGACCTCTCCACCCGGCGCTGATCGTTTCCCCGCGGTTCGCGAGAGCGCTCCGCGATTCCTCGCCGCTTTCTTTTCTTCCTCGATTCTGGCGAGCTCGGCCATAGCGGAAAAGGGCTCGTGTGCCCGGCCATCTTGCCCTTCTTGGGCAGGGCCATCTTCTCGTCATCGACCAGCAGGCGGCCACACTGCATCCTCGTATTGAGCGGCTCGAGCGCCCGCCGGTTGGGCCTGGCCATCGGAATGGGCTTCGAAGAAAAATGTTTCGGGCGCCAGTTACGCCTTCGCCATTCGCTTCACCCGGAGGAGGGCGATTCCGCGTCGCGCGCGAGCAGTGCGTGGTCCACTCCTCGGCGGGGACGGCACGGATCGAGCAGCGCGACTACGACCGGACCGACCTGGGCGAGATCCAGTCGGCCGTGGCGCAGGGGGAGGAGGCGGCGCGCGACGAGGTGTGGGCGGGGGCCTGTAGGTGCGCTCGGGCGCGACTGTGCCGGCCGTGACGCGCCTGCCGATTGGCGCTTCCCCGCCTGGAAACGCCGTCTCTTTTCCAACCACCTTCTCATCGCCGGGTAGCAGGGACGGCCGAATCAAAGGACGAGGCCCGCCGAAGGAACGGCAGGGCCAAGGCGCAACGGCGCGCTCCCGTTCCCAATCCCGCGAAGACGGGGAGGATGGGCAAGGGCGCCTGTGCCGGGTTGTTTCCCGACCAGGAAAGGATTGAAGCCCATGAGAGGTGCGTTGAGTTGGCTGACCGCTGTCGGCAGCTCGTGCTTGCTCGCGGTCGGCGCCGTGGCCAGCCCCTACGCGGCGTCCAGGCCCGTCCCGACCGCCCAGCCCACGCCCGCCGCGCCTGCCGCGGAGGACGATCGGGAGCTCCAGGGGTTGCTCCAGAAGTTGAGCGAGCTGAGCGAGATCGTCGGCCGGAATGCCGAGTCGCCGCAGGTGTGGCCCCATCAGGTGGCGCAGGGCGAGGTCATGCTGCGGATCGCCGCGCGCTCCAAAGGCAAGGAACGCGAAGACTGGCTGCGCACGGCGGTCGATAGCCATTACAGCGCGGCGGTCCAGGCCCCCGACAGCGACCCGAGTGCGCGCCAGCGGCTGGAACAACTGTCCGAGGAGATCGCGCGGGCGTTTCCCGGGAGCGCCGTTTCCTCCTACGCCGCTCTGCAGGAGGTCCAGGCCGACTACGTGCGGATGCTCACCAAGAATGGCGACGACCCTACCAAGGCCCAACTGCACCTCCGCAACCGCCTGGTGCGCTTTGCCGAGGAGCGCCCCACGGCCCCGGAGGCGCCGAAGGCGGTGATGGAAGCGGGCCAGCTCAGCGAGTCGCTGAAGAAGCCCGAGGAGGCCCGCCAGTGTTATCGCTACCTGGCCGACCGCTACGCCGGCACCCCCGTCGGCCGCAAAGCGGTGGGCTCCCTGTGGCGCCTGGGGCTGGAGGGTGAACCGATGCGCCTGGCGCTGCCCCTGCTCTTCCCCACCGGGGCGAGCGGGGACCAGCCCTTCGACCTCGCGCAAATGCGCGGCAAGATCGCGATCGTCTACTTCTGGTCGTGTACTAGCGCGCGGGCCTCGGATGATTTCCAGGCCCTCAAAGCGCTCACCGACCGCTACCGGGACCGCGGCCTGGAGGCGGTCTACGTGAACCTGGACAACGACGCCAATCAGGCCCGGTTGTTCCTGTCCGGCCGGATCATGGCAGGCACGCACGTCTTCCAGCACGGCGGGCTGGACAGCCCGGTCGCGGAGCGCTACGGGATCAAGGCCCTCCCCGAAGTGTTCCTCATTGGTCGAGACGGGAAGTTGATGCGGCATTCGCTCCAGGTGCCCCAGGTCGAGGCGGCGATTGCCGGGCAGATGCCTCGCGCGGCCGGTCGCGTTCGTCGCTGAGCCGGAGGCGGTCTTTCCTTTCGCGGCCGGGCTCGTCGTGCGAACGAGCCCGGCCGGTTTCGTTTGTCGGCCGGGCCGCGGATACAATGAAAGAGAGGCCCCTTCGCCCCGTTGCCAGGAAGGACCAACCATGCGCCAGGCCGTTATCATCGACGCGGTTCGTACGCCCGTGGGCCGCGCTCATGCCGAGAAGGGCATCTTTCGCGACGTGCGCGCCGACGACCTGTCGGCCGACCTGATGCGGGCGCTGCTCGACCGCGTCGGGGTGCCCGATTCCGCGGTGGAAGACATTCACTGGGGCTGCGTCAAGCAGCAGGGCGAGCAGGGCTACGACGTCGGGCGCATGGCGGCGCTCATCGCCGGCCTGCCGGTCGAGGTGGGTGCGGCGACGGTCAATCGGCTGTGCGGGTCGAGCTTGCAGGCGATCAACCAGGCGGCGCAGAGCATCGCCGCGCACTGCGAGGACGTGCAGATCGCCGGGGGCGTCGAGCACATGAGCCACATCCCCATGGAGGCGGGCTTCGACGCCAGCCCGCGGCTGTTCTTCCGCCACAGCCCCGCCACGATGAACATGGGCCTGACGGCGGAGAACCTGGCGATTCGCTACAAGATCGGCCGGCGCGAGCAGGACGAGTTCGCGTTGCGCAGCCATCAGCGCGCCGCCCAGGCCACCGACTCCGGCGCCTTCGCCCGCGAGGTCGTGCCCACCTGGGGCCGCGACGAGGAAGGCCGGCGCAAGACCATCACCGAGGACCAGTGCATCCGCCGCGACACCAGCCTGGAGGCGCTGAGCGCTCTCAAGCCGGCGTTCATGCCCGAGGGCGGGACCGTCACGGCAGGCAACTCCAGCCCGCTCAACGTCGGCGCCGCGGCGCTGCTCATCATGTCGGCGGAGAAGGCGAAGGAACTGGGGCTGACGCCGAAGGTGAAGGTGCGAGCGATGGCGGTGGCGGGGGTCGATCCGTCGGTGATGGGCATCGGCCCGGTGCCGGCCACGCACAAGGCGCTGGAGCGGGCCGGGCTGAAGCTGGAGGACATTGACCTGATCGAGCTGAACGAGGCGTTCGCGGCGCAGGCGCTGGCGGTGATGAAGCTGCTCAAGGCCAACCCGGACAAGGTGAACGTGCGCGGCGGGGCCATCGCCATCGGCCATCCACTCGGGGGGAGCGGGGCGCGGATCGCGACGACGCTGATCCACAACATGCTCGACCGCAAGGCGCGCTTCGGGCTGGCGACGATGTGCATTGGTGCGGGGCAAGGGATCGCGACCATTTTCGAGGCGGTGTGAGCGGGCCATCCTGCCGGGATGGCGAGCGGGGCGTGAGTAACAAGCTCGCAGTGCAAAGAGCCGGCATCTGAAGAGCATGAGCCAACGGGGGGTAACGCGTGGCTGGCCGCATAATCGCTATCGGCGACATCCACGGCTGTTCCAGAGCTCTGGCGGCTCTGATCGATGCCATTGACCTGGCACAGGAAGACACGCTCGTCCCGCTGGGCGACTACATCGATTGCGGCCCTGATAGCCGAGCAGTGCTCGATCAGCTGATCGCCCTGGCCAGCCGCTGCCACCTGGTTCCGATCCTGGGCAACCACGAAGAGATGTTCCTCAACGCTGCCCGGTCTCCCTCGGCCCTGAAGGAATGGCTGTTCTGCGGAGGGAAGCAGACGCTCGCTTCCTATGGTGCTGGGGCTGGGACCATGCACCCAGCCGACAGCCTGCTGGGCCGCATCATCCCCGAGGAACACTGGAACTTTGTCGCTCACTGCCACCCCTTTTATGAGACGCCAACGCATATCTTCACCCATGCCGGCTACCTG
Organism: Gemmatales bacterium; assembly: GCA_038239195.1. Classification (GTDB taxonomy): domain Bacteria; phylum Planctomycetota; class Planctomycetia; order Gemmatales; family Gemmataceae; genus JBBSEZ01. The sequence continues at coordinate 13,516 of JBBSEZ010000066.1, read as the reverse complement.
CCGGATGTGCCGATGGAGCAACAACCAGGCAAGGTCCTCCGCTGGGAGTTCGTGAGCCCGAAGACGGCCCAGCCCCATCGCTCAGGTAAAGTCGTTGTCGTGGGGCATACCACGCAGAGAAGTGGGGAGATTCTGGACCTGGGTTTTCTGAAGTGCCTTGACACCGCCTGCGAGCCGGGGGGATGGCTGACTGCGCTCGACCTCGCCACCGACCAAGTCTGGCAAGCCAACAAGCGGGGTGAGTTACGCGGGTGAGGACTTGGGCCCCTGGGGAGATACCCGAGCAGCAAGAGGTGAATTGCTCAGGAATACAGATCAGGTTAGGTTTTCTGTCAGGACTTGGGGGCCACGCGTTCGGCCTCAACGAAAGGCGCATCGTGGAGCAAGCCGTTCTCGTCTCCTTCCCGCTTTCCGAAGCAGGCTTCGGATCGGCATGGGAACTTGAGGTTCTCGGCGGCTTTGGCGATGATCTTCGCGAGGTCATTGCAGAGGCAGGAATAGGCGCGCTCGATCTCTTTATGGTTAGAGCAATGACGTGTCGCCGTACCCGGTGCCGCACGTATGGCCTCAGATGAGGGCGGTCCCAGTGGAGTGGCGCGGCCACTGTTTTCGAGGCGGTGTGAGCCTTGTTGCCTTTCGCGCATGAAGCGGCCCAGATTCCCGGCTAAAGTCGAATCATTCGTTGATCGATCTACGTGGAGAGCGACGGATGGCGCCGTTCGATCGGAAGGTGGCCGACCTCCGTGCCTTGATCGAAGAGATCCTCCAGCAATCCCGGCGCCTGGACGCCGAGTATGCCAACGGCCCGCACGTCGATCTGAGCGAGCAGGAGTTACGCCTCGTCGAGCACCTCGGCGACAAGGGGCCGCGCAAGATGCGCGACCTCGCCGAGTTCCTTCTCCTCGCCGTCAACTCGGTGACCAGCACGGTGGACAACCTTGAGCGCAAGGGCATGGTCCGCCGCCAGCGCTCCGAGCAGGACCGTCGCGTCGTCTACGTCGAGTTGACCCAGACCGGCAACGCCGCCCACCGGGCTGCCGTCGAGTGGAAGCTCCGGTTCATGCGCGGCTTGCTCGCCTCCCTCACCGAGGACGAGCAGGAGATCTTCCTCGTCCTCTTTCGCAAGATCGCCCGCGCGGGCTGGCCGCAAGTTCGCAAAGCCACCCCGTCCGCCTGAGGCGGGGCGCCTTTTTTTCTTCCTATACTTCGCAAAACGAACTGTTCGGGTGGAGAATAGGACGGGTTTCGCAAGATGAGCCTGAAGGAGGGGGGATGAGCGACGGGCGCAAGCGTGGCCGGAAGTGGCTGGTGACGGGGGCGGTCGGCCTGGCCGGCGTGGCCATCCTCGCCGGGGCCGGGCTCGCCACGCGCGGCCCGCCGCCTGCGGTCCCGGCGGCGTCGGAGGGCGAGGGCGTGGCGGTCACGGTCGAGGCGCTCACGCCCCGGGCGGTGCGGCGGAGCGTGAGCGTCGTCGGCTCGCTGTACGGCCGCGACGAGATCGTCATCACGACCAAGGTCGATGCCCGCGTCCTGAAGGTCCACCGGGACGTGATGGACGTGGTCCGCCCTGGCCAGGCGCTGCTCGACCTCGACCCCACCGACTACAAGCTGGCGGAGGCGGAGGCGCGCACTGCGCTGGAGCTGGAGCTGGCCAAACTGGGCCTCAAGGCCCCGCCCGACGCGAGCTTCGACGTCGCCAGCCTCCCGTCCGTGGCGCGCGCCGTCGCGATGGAACGCAACGCGGGATTGCGGGTGGCTCGCGCCCGGCGGCTGGTGGGGGCGATGTCGCCAGAGGATCGCGACGCGGCCGAGAAGGACTATTCCGTGGCCCAGGCCGAGTCGCGGCAGGCTCAACTCGACGCGCGCGCTACCCTTGCCTCGGCGCGCAACCGGCGTGCGGCCTTCGATACCGTTCTCCAGAAGCTCAAGGACACGAAGGTCGTCGTTCCGGGTGACGCCAACGCCCGTTCGCCGCTCGAGTACGCGGTCTGCCAGCGCGACGTCTCCGAGGGCGAGATGGTGAGGGCCGTCGCTGGCACGGCGCTGTTCAAACTGATCGTGGTCCACCCGCTCAAGCTCCGCGCCATGGTGCCCGAGCGCCACCGCGCCGAGGTCAAGGTCGGGCAGGAGGTCCGCCTGGAGGTCGAGCCCTTCCCCGGCAAGACGTTCCCGGGCACGGTGGTTCGCGTCAACCCGGCCGTCGATCGCGCCAGTCGCACCTTCCAGGTCGAGGCCCACGTCCCCAACGCCGACCGCCAACTCAGCCCGGGCAGCTTCGCCAAGGCCGCCATTTTGACGCGCCTCGACGCGAAGGCCCCGACCGTCCCCGAAGAGTCGATCCTCCGGTTCGCCGGCGTGACCAAGGTGTTCGTCGTGTGCGACGGCAAGGCCCGCGAGGTCAAGGTGCGCACCGGCGTGACGGTGAACGTCCCCACGCCGGGAGGCGCGGCCCGCACCTGGGTCGAAGTCGAGGGCGATTTTCCGCCTGGGGCGCAGGTGGTCACGAGCGGGCAGACCAAGTTGGCCGAGGGGGCCTCGGTCCGCGTGCGCCAGAAGTGACCGGCCGGGCCCTTCGAGGAGTGCCGGAATGAACGTCTGGGACCTGTGCATCAAGCGGCCGATCTTCACGCTGATGCTCATCAGCGCGCCGGTGGTCCTGGGCCTGGTGTCCTACGGCCGGCTCGGCGTCGAGCTTTTCCCGAACGTGGACGTGCCGGTGGTCACCATCACCGCCACGTTGCGCGGCGCCGGCGTCGAGGAGATGGAAACGTCGGTCACCAAGCCGATCGAGGAGGCCGTCAACACCGTCTCCGGCATCGACGAGCTGCGCTCGACCACGCGCGAGGGCATGTCCCAGATCGTCGTGCAGTTCAAGCTGCACAAGGACGGCGCCGTGGCCGCCCAGGAGGTGGACGGCAAGGTGCGGGCCATCCTGAGCCGCCTCCCCGAGGGCATCGACCCGCCTGTGATCGACCGCTTCGCCGTGGACGCCGCCCCGGTCATGACGATTGCCGTCTCCGGGCGGCGCGACTTCCGCGAGGTGACCGAGCTGGCCCGCAAGCGCATCAAGGAGGAGTTGGAGACGCTGCCGGGCGTGGGCTCGGTGGTGCTGGTGGGCGGGCGGCTTCGAGCCATCAACGTCATCCTCGATCCCGACAAGCTGATGAAGTACGACAACCTCACCGTCGAGGACGTGCGCATGGCCCTGACGCGGGAGAACCAGGAACTCCCCGGCGGGCGGGTCGAGCGGGGCCAGGGCGAGCTCGTGATGCGCACCCTCGGCCGGGTCGAGAGGCCACAGGACTTCGCGAAGCTGATCGTCGGCAACCGCGGGGGCCAGCCGATCCGCATCGAGGACGTCGGGCGGGTCGAGGACTCCTTCGAGGAGCCGCGCGGCCTGAGCCGGCTGTGGATCGGCGGAGAGGCCGACGAGGGCGAGTACGTACCCGGCGAGAACGCGGTCAGCTTGATCGTGCAGAAGCAGTCGGGCAGCAACACGGTCGAGGTGGTCGATCTCATCAAGAAGCGCCTGGCGCAGATTCGGGAGGGGCTGCCGGCCGACGTTCGCACCGAGGTCATCCGCGACCAGTCGCGCTTCATCCGCAACTCGATGGAGGAGGTCAAGGTCCACCTCTTGCTGGCCGCGGTGCTGGTCAGCGCCTCGATCCTGTTGTTCCTGCGCGACTGGCGGACGACGATCATCGCCACGCTGTCGATCCCGACGTCGCTGATCGGCACGTTCGCGTTCATGCAGGCGATGGGCTTCTCGATCAACAATTTCACCATGCTGGGGCTGATTTTGGCGGTCGGCATCGTGGTGGACGACGCCGTGGTGGTCCACGAGAACATCTTCCGGCACATGGAGGAGAAGGGGCTGAGCGCCTGGGAGGCGGCCAGCAGCGCCACGCGGGAGATCGCCCTGGCCGTGGTCGCCACGACGCTATCGCTGGCGGTGATTTTCGCGCCGATCGCCTTCATGGGCGGGCAGGTGGGGCGGTTTTTGTCGTGCTTTGGCTGGGTGGTCGGCTTCTCGGTGCTGATGAGCATGTTCGTCTCGTTCACCCTGACGCCGATGCTGTGCTCGCGCTTCCTCCGCGCCGACCCGGGGCACTCCAGCAAGGCGGGCATCACGTGGCAGTTGATCGAGGGCAGTTATGCCTGGGCCCTCGGCTGGTCGTTGCGCCACCGCTGGGCGGTGGTCCTGGCTGCGGGCGTGGTGCTGTTCTCGACGCCGGTGCTGTTCGCCGTGGTGGGCAAGGACTTCGTGCCCAAGGACGACCAGAGCGAGTTCGAGGTGGCCATCACGCTGCCGGAGGGCTACTCGCTGGCGCGGGCCGACGAGACGTTCAACGAGGTGGAGGGTCGGCTGCGGAAGTTGCGCGGCGTGACGCACACCTTCATCGTGATCGGCGACACCACGGGGCGCATCGCCAAGGGCCAGGGCGACGTGACGACGGGGAGCATCTACTGCCGCATGGTGGACCTGAGAGAGAGGAAGTTTTCGCAGTTCGACGTGATGAAAGAAGCGCGCAGGCTCCTGGCCGACTACCCCGACCTGCGCGCCACGGTGCAGGACGTGCAGGCCCTCCAGGCGTCGGGCTTCCGCGAGGTGGACATTGACCTGAACCTGGTCGGCCCGGACATGGACAAGCTGCAACTCTACTCCAACGAGATCGCCGGGTGGATGCGCGGGCAGGGCGGTTACGTGGACGTGGACACGAGCCTGTCGTTGCGAAAGCCGGAGCTGCGCATCCGGCCCGACCGCGAGCGGCTGTCGGACCTGGGCGTGTCGATCCAGAGCGTGGCGACGACGACCAACGTGCTGGTCGGCGGGGTGCCGGTCGGCAAGTACAAGGAGAACGACGAGCAGTACGACGTGTGGCTGCGGGCCGAGCGCGGGGGGCGCGCCGACGCCGAGGCCATCGCCCGGATGGGCGTTCCGGCGACGCGGGCCCCGGGCGGGGTGGCGCTCCTGGGGAGCGTTGCCCGGCTGGATAGCGCGATGGGGCCGAACACCATCGACCGCTTCGGCCGGCAGCGCCAGGTGGTGATCTCGGCCAATTTGCAGGACAAGGACATGAGCAAGGCGGTCGAGGAACTGAACGCGCACCTCAAGAGCAAGGGCCTGCCGCCGGAGTACCGCTACGAGTTCATCGGCCGGGCCAAGATGTTGGCCGAGTCGAACGCCAACTTCGTGCTCGGCTTCGGGCTGGCCTTCGCGTTCATGTACATGATCCTGGCGGCGCAGTTCGAGAGCCTGGTCCACCCGATCAGCATCTTGCTGGCCCTGCCGCTCACGATCCCCTTCGCCGTGCTCTCGCTGATCCTGCTGCGGACGAGCCTGGACGTCTTCGCCATGCTGGGGCTGTTCATGCTGTTCGGGATCGTCAAGAAGAATGGCATCTTGCAGGTCGATTACACCAACCAGTTGCGGGAGCGGGGCCTGGGCCGCGACGAGGCCATTTTGGAGGCGAACCGGGCCCGGCTGCGGCCGATCCTGATGACGACGGTGATGCTGGTGGCGGCGATGGTGCCGATGGCGCTGGGGACGGGCCCCGGGGCGGGGACGCGGGCGAGCATGGCGAAGGTGATCCTGGGCGGGCAGGGGCTGTCGCTGCTGCTGACGCTGCTGGTGACGCCGGTGGCGTACTCGCTGTTCGATGGCGCCGGCGGACTGGGGTGGTGGCGGCGATGGTTTGGCGGAGCAGGCGGGGGGGAGGCGACCGCGGCAGGAACTCAGACGGCGGCAACAGAGCTCGTCACCTGGCGGCATGGCTCGGGGGCGTAGCCGCGGCTGTGGGCCACGGGAGTTTTTCGTTGACGGCCTGGGGCGGCCGGGCTAGCACTACAGCGCTATTCCCATCAAACAGTAGATCGGCTTTTGCGTTTTTTACGCCGCGGTCTTGCGGTGTGGCGCCGGGCCTCTCTTACCTTCTTTCTTCGTTGCCTTCGTTGCCTTCTGTTCAAATTCTTGGGGCCCGCCGTTCTCCCATCAACTGCTCGCGCTCCGATACGACCGCAGCGCCCGCCGAAATACCTTTCGGCTGACGACCAGCAGCACTGCCGCCGCCACCGCCATGCCGGCGATGTAACGCGGCTCGAGCGCCCGCACCATCGTCCCCGCTGGCACGCTCACGACGAGGAGCACCGGCACGACGAAGGTGAAGAACCTGCCAATGAGGTCGGCCCAGGTGTGCTGGAAGATCTCGCGCGGGTAGCGCATCAGCGTCGTGAACAGCCACCACATCTCCAACAGGCTCTGGTTGCGCACCAGCCAGACCGACGCCGAGCAGAGCATCAGCAGGAAGCTGTAGGCCAGCGCCACCCCGCACGCGAACAGCGCCAGGAACGCGAGCAGCCGGCCGACGTCGAACGTCCAACCGGGCATTGCTGTCAGGGCGTAGACCATGAGCGCCGCCCCCTGCAAGACGTTGGGGGCCGTGGACCAGTCCACGTGGCGCGTGGTGATGAGGAACTGCTCGTCGATCGGCTTGAGGAGGTACATGTCGAGGTCGCCGGAGCGCACCAACTCGGCGAAGCCGGTGCAGTTCTCCAGGAACAGCGTCTCGATCAGCCCGCCCAGGGCGTAGTGGCAGCCGACGAAGAAGAGGTAGCTTTCGCGGTCCCAGCCCGCCACGTCCTTCGTCTGCGCGAAGACCAGTTCGTAGAAGGCGACGAGGATCGCCAGCCACAGCGCCTCGACGAACAGCTTCACCAGGAAGTTGGCGCGAAAGGCCATTTCCGCGAGCAGGCCGAAGCGCGCGAACGCGAAGTAGAGACGGAGGTAACGCGCGGGGCTGGCCATGAAGCTCCTCAGCCTCCAAAGGCGCTGTAGCGGCGCAGCCCGCGGGCATAGAGCCAGCGCGTGAATAGCACGAGGGCGACCGCCCAGGCCACCTCGGTCAGCAGGCCTTTGACGAGCTCGGGGCCGGTGACCTTGCCGAGGAAAACGACGGCGGGGAAGTAGGCAAGGTACTGGAACGGCAGCGCCTTGAGCAGGTCGGCCCAGAACGGGGGCAGCAGGTCGAGCGGGAACATCTGGCCGGAGACGAAGTAGTTGAGCGTGCTGATCACCCACAGGAGCGAGGTCACTTCCAGAAACCAGAAGCCCATCACGCCGAGGATGGCCTCGATGAAGAAGCCAATGACGAAGCCGAGCAGCAGGGCGACGACGTAGCCCAGAAGCATCAGCGGGCCCGGAAAGGTGTCGAAGTAGCTGTGGCAGATGGCGAACAAGGCGGCGTAGGGCAAGCACGAGGTGGCGATGTAAGCGGCCTTGTGAGCGGCGCGGTAGGAGAGGAGGTAGCCGATCATGTCGAGCGGCTGGATGAGGTATTTCTTGAGCGAGCCATCGCGGACGTCGCGGGCAATGCCGGAGGCCAGCCCGGGCATGCTCGAGAACATGCGGCTCACGTGGATCAGCAGCAGGTAGGCGATCATCTGGTGGCGCGTGAAGCCGGCCAGGTCGGTCTTGCCGGACCCGGCGTAGACGGCCTCCCAGAGGAGGATCGTGGTGAGCATCGGCAGGAAGCGCAGGAAGGTGCCGAGCAGAAAGTCGCCGCGGTAGGCCAGGCGCTCGATGAGCGAGGCGCGGAAGATGTTGAAGTATTTGCGCAGGGCCGCCCGCGCCCCGATCCGCTGGGTCGCTCCGATCGCCGAGGCCTGCACTTGCGCTGCCGGCACGTTTGCCTCTCTCCCTTCCTGGGGCCGCCCTTCCGCGAGCGGCCCCACGGGCATCCTCTTAGCATAGTAGTCCGGCGGCGCCCGGGTGGCACTGGCCTTGACCCGGGAAGGGGGCATGGGTATCAGCCAACTTTCTTACGCAGCATCTTCATGCGCGGGGCTCACCGCCCGAGCCCGTGTGCCGCTTCCCCTGAAAGGAGGCCCGCCGTGCCGAACCCCAACCAGGGCAGCGCCGATCGTGTCCCGGCCCGGGCCCTGACCTGGCTCCCGGCGCTGGCGCTCGCGCTCGTCGTGGGCTGCGGCACCACGCGGGTGACGAACACGCAGCGGGCCGCCACCGAACAGCTCCTGGTCTCCAACGCCATCGATCAGTCGGTGTCGCAGCTCGACTTCCGGGCCCTGGCCGGCAAGCCGATCTTCTTCGATGCGCAGTATCTGGCGCCCGGGGCCGACCACGGCTACGTGGTGAGCTCGCTGCGGCAGCAGTTGCTGGCCTCCGGCTGTCTGCTGCAAGAAAGCCGCGCCGAGGCCACCTACGTGGTGGAGGCGCGCTCGGGCGGCATCGGCACCGATCAGTACTCGCTGCTGTTCGGCGTGCCGCAGATGAACGTGCCCAGCGTGATGCCGGGCCAGCCCTCGCTCATTCCGGAGATCCCACTGGCCAAGAAGACCGACCAGAAGGGGGTCGCGAAGATCGCGGTGTTTGCCTACAACCGCCGCACGGGCCGGCCAGTGTGGCAGTCCGGCGTGGTCCAGGCCGAGGGCACCTCCAAGGACACCTGGGTGCTTGGGGCCGGGCCGTTCCGCCGGGGCACCCTCGGGGAGGCCACCGACATTGCCGGGGCCCAGGTCTCGATACCATTGCTGAGCGGCAAGGAGAGCGAGAAGAAGGCGGCGACGCCCGTGCTGGCGGTCACCCGCCCGGCGATCTGGGAAGAACCACTCCTCGTGCTGCCAAACCCATATCGACTGGCCGGCGCGACCGCGCCCGCGGGGCCGGCGAAGGCGTCCTCGCCCCCGCCCCCGCCCCCCGTGCCTCCCTCGGTGGAAGCGGTCGGCGCCGTCATCCCCGGGAAAGTGGCGGCCACGCCCGCCAAGGCGCCCGCGGACACGACGCCTCCTCTCGTGATGGAACCGATCCGGTTCCCGGTATGGGCGTTGGACGGGGCCACCGACGCGAGCCGACCCGGAACGGGGAGCACGACAGCGAAAGACCCGAGCACTCGAAAACCGACGAGCGCGCCGGCCGCGAGTGGCGGCGCGAGGTAGGGCCCCGGCTCGCCGGCTCGCCCCCCGATCGGCGCCTTCGCCTTGTGGCAGACGGGGAAATTGGGTACACCAACCCGCCGGTCCGTGGAGGCCCCTTTGCGCCGTTCGCGCGGGGCCCTTCGGCGGGACCGTTTGCCCCTCCCTTCTACCCGTTCGGCCAGGTTTTCCATGATCCACCGCCTCCCACTCGCCGCAAGCGCCGGCCTCTGCCTTCTCGTCGGCGTTGGGCCGCCGGCCCTCCACGCCCAACCGGCACCAGGGGACAAAGCCGCGCCCGCCGCGCAGGCCCGGGTGGAGAAGCCCAAGGAGGCCCCGTTGATCGATCGGCTTCGCTCGCCCTACGAGGCCGATCGGCCCGTGGCGGAGAAGCTCCGTTCGCCGCGCGAGGCGCTCGAGACCCTCTACTTCGCGGTCATCCTCTACGACGTCTTTCCGGAGATGATCGCCGACGCGGTCGCCTGCCTGGACCTCGACGCCGTGCATCCGCGCCCCGCGCCTGCGGACGCGGCGATGCTGGCCCTCGACCTGGAGAACGTCCTCGACAGCCTGGCGCTGCCGTTGAGCAGCGTTCCCAATGAGGCGGCGGGCGATGCGGTCGTCCTTCACGAGGCCGGCCCGGCCACGCTCTCCATGCGACGGTGCCGCGATGGCGGCTGGCGCTTCGACGCCAAGACGCTCGAGAGGCTCCCTGCCTTGCGCCTCGCGGCGGCGCAGCGGCGCCGGCAGCGCGCCGCCGTTTCCGTGGTCTCCCTGCGCGAGGGGCTTACGGACCCGCGCGCGACGATGCGGCAGTTCATTTCCGACGTGGCCAATGGCGACTTCTACGCGGCGGCCCGGGCCCTCGACCTGAGCACGCTCAGCGCCGAGCAGCGCCGGCAACAGGGGCCGGCCCTGGCCCAGCAACTCGCCTTCGCGCTACAGCGGCGCGGGTTCATGTTCCGCGAAGAGGTCCCCGACCGGTCGGACGGCCCGCCCTACACCTGGCACGCCGACCAGCACGGCCGCATCGCGCTGGATCGCGTTCGCCAGGCGGACGGCAAGGACGCGTGGCTCTTCACCCGGCTGACCGTGCGGAACGTCCCGCGGATGTACGCCGCCGTCCAGGGCGCCGAGCCCAACCCTCGCTACGTGCGCCTGAAGCTGATCGTGCCCGGCCTGAAGGCCGCCAGCGGCCCGCACGCCAGGAAGCGGCCGGAGGACGTGCCCGCCCACCTCGGCTCGCCGCGCGCCTTGCTCCAGGGCTTCTTCCGCACCATGGATGCCGCCGACGCCAACGACGCCCGACTGGCCGACGCCCTGGAATACCTCGACCTCGACAACATCCCGCTCGCCGACCGAGGGCCGCTGGGCGCCAAGCTGGCCGCCAAGCTCGAGGCCGTGTTGCGCAAGCTGCCGATCGACCTGAGCACGGTGCCCGACGACTGGAACGCGCCGCCCCAGGCCCTCGGCGACTGCCAGGGGGCTCGGGTCGAGATCCTACGGCAGCGCGACGGGCGTTGGTGCTTCAGCGCTGCCACCGTCGCCCGCGTCCCGGAGATGTTCGACCGGCTCGCCGGGAAGGCGCGGCCCGAGCAGGGGCGCGGCTCGAACCTCGACAGCGCCCGCGACCTGGTGATGACGTTTCAGGACGCGACCGGCCGGCGCGACTTCGCGCTGGCCGCCCGCTGCCTGGACCTCGGCGAGGTCCACGCCAGCGCCCGAGGCGTGCTGGGCTCGGTCCTCGCGTTCAAGCTGAAGTACGTGCTCGACCGCATCGGGCGCATCTACGTTCAGGAAGTGCCGGACAGCCCGGCGGGGGCCCGCTACGTCCTGTACCGGGGCGAACTGGGACGGGTCGTGCTGGACCGCAAGGCCAACGATCCAGGGAAAGGGCTCTGGCAGTTCACGCCCGAGACCGTCCAGCAAATCGAGCCGATGTTCCTCGCCGTGCTGGGCAAGCCGGTGGACGAGTCCCAGCACGGCGGCGCGGGCCCTCTCCTTGTGGTGCCGACTTTCCGGGAGGCGCCGGGCATCTGGCTGCGGCTGAAGCTACCCGTCTGGCCCCAGGCGCGCCTGGGGCGCTTGGCCCTCTATCAGTGGCTGGGGCTCGCCCTCGCGGCCCTGGCGAGCTGGCTGGCCGCCCGGCTGACGCTGACGTGCGTCTGCCGGCTAGCCGCCTGGCTGTTGCGCCGGGGGGGCTCGGTCCTGTCGACCAACTTCGTGACCTCGGCCCTGAAGCCGCTGATGTGGCTGGCGGTCACCTGGGCCTTCTTCCTGCTGCTGGCGGGGCTGGACCTGCCGGTCGCGGCCGCGAGCACCGCCTTCGCTGCGGAGAAATTTCTGTTGGCGGCGCTGTTCGGCTGGCTGGGGCTGCGGCTCATCGACCTGTCGATGGGGGTCTACACGAACACCGAGTCGCTGCGGCCGCACCGCAACCTCGGCGACATGATCGTGCCCGTCTCGGTTCGGGTGGGCAAGGCCGCGGTGCTGCTGATCGTCGCCACGTACATCGTCTATCAGATCGGCGAGATCGACCTGCTGGGGCGGTTCATGACGGGCCTGGGGGTCGCTGGCCTGGCGGCGTCGCTGGCGGCGCAGGATGCGCTGAAGAGCTTCTTCGGCACGCTGCTGTTGATCGGCGAGCGGGCGTTCAAGATCGGAGACCGCATCCTGGTGGGGGGGACCGAGGGGGTCGTGGAGCAGGTCGGCTTCCGCTCGACGCGGCTGCGCACGGCCGAGGACTCCGTGCTCACCATCCCCAACGCGATCATCGCCGCGGCGCCGATCGACAACATGGGGGCCCGGTCGCACCGACGGTTCAGCACCACGATCACGATGGGCGCGGACAGTTCGCCCGAGCGGCTGCTGGAGCTCCGCGACCGGTTGCGGGGCTGGCTGGAAGGCCAGCCGCTGGTCGTGCAGGACAAGGTGGACGTCCACGTTCACCGGATCACCAACGACGGGGTCGAACTGAGCCTCAGCCTGTTCCTGGCCACGGGGAACGGGGCCGAGGAGACGCAGTTCCGCGAAGCGATCAACTGCGAGGTGCTCGCGCAGGCGGCGGCGCTGGGAGTGCGGGTCGGCCCGGCGCCCGGCGAGCCTACAGTAGGAGCGGCGGCCCAGGCGGGCCGGTTGCTTCGTGCAGCGTGAGGGGCCTGTCTTTTGTGGAGTGCGGCGGATTCATCGCCGCTTTCTTTTCCCCTCGACGAGGGCAGCTCGACCGGAAGAGGCTTTTGGGGAGAGGAAAAGGAAGAAAAGAAAGCGGCGATGAATCCGCCGCACTCCAAGAGGTCTTTGAAAGGGGGCGACGATGGAGTTGAAGGTTATGCCCTGGCAGGTCGAGGGAGAGACCCTGTACCATGTCGTGGACGCCGGCGCGCCCCGGGACGAGCAGCCCGCCGTGGTGTTTACGGGCAGGAGTTGGGCCGAGGCGGAGCAGTACGTCGGCGACGTGGGCGGGGGGTGAGCCGTGGACGAAGCGACCTGGCTGGCCTCCGACCACTTCCAGAAGCTCTACGGCCACCTGAAGAGAGGCCGAGGCCTCAGTCGCTCGCCGACGGGCAGGCGCCGGTTCCGTCTGCTCGCCTGCGCCATCTGCCGCTCCCTGCTCTGGCACCTGCCCGTCCGGGACTGCGACCGCGCGGCCGTGAGGGCCGCCGAAGCGTTCGCCGACGGCCTCATCGACCGAGACGCGCTGGACGCGGCGCAGCAGGAATGTCACCTCGGCATCGACGACGTCTGGTATCAGCGAGGTCAGCGAGGCCGCGCCTGCCAGGCGATGATCGGGACAACGGGGGAGAAGGCGGCATCCGCGGCCTATCTCGTGGCCATGGGCGCCTTGGGCGCGCTGGGCCTGGACGATAGGCCCCAGAGCAAGGAGCGCCTCTGCTCGCTGGTACGCGAAGTGTTCGGCAACCTCTTCCGCCCCCTCGCGCCTTCCCCGGGCACGTCGTCGAGTTGGCGCGCGAGTGCGACGAAGCGGTCCCCGAGAACAGCGACCAGTTCCTCATCCTGGCCGACGCGCTGGCCGACCTGGGCGAGGACGGAGCAGCGGACCATTGCCGGCAGGGCGGGCACGTCAAGGGTTGCCACGTCCTCGACTGGGTGCTGGGCCGGAAGTGACGCCTTGGGGGCGAGGGAGCAGTGATGCCTTCTCATCGCTGTGGGAGTGCAGGAACACGGAGCTCCTGCCGAGGATGGCTTGCTTCTCAAAGCGGCCCTACCAGATGAGGAACGTCCACACGGTCACTGCCGCTCCGACCAGCACTACCCCAACGACGACGTACCACGCCGGATGCAGCCCGTGCCGTTTCCCCGCGAGCTCGCGGTTGTGGTGTTTCCACTCCTTCTTCTCCTGCTCTCGCTCTTTGTCGTGGTGCTCTTGATGTTGCTGCTGGTGATCCATGGTTCTTTCCTTGGTTTGAAGGGCATCTTGAAATAGCCAGCAATTCTCGTGCCGGGTCATGGTGGGGCCAAAGATCCGGGAGCGGGGGGGGGGCCCCCCCACCCCGCCGCGCCCGGGGCCCGTTGGGGGGGTGGTTGGTGGGGGTGCGCGCCACGCCCCCCCCCCCCCCCCCGCCCCCCC
>JBBSEZ010000065.1:0-29404 GCA_038239195.1 Gemmatales bacterium | reverse complement strand
CGCGGGCGCCGTGGCGCCCGCGACATTGTACCCGATCACCGCGGAACGTCGGCTGCTTGTGGCCCGGCCGCCGTGGGCCTGCCCGCCAGTCCGTTGGTCGCGGGGCGCTCCCACAAGTAGCAGTGCTGATTGCGCCGGCCCGCCCAGAAGGGCGAGGTGAAGTGGTGCGCGAGGCGCCAGGGCCTGTCCGGCTCCGGCGTGTCGGCGCTGGTGAGGAGCAAGTCGGGAGGCGAATCGCAAGGGGCCAGTTCGGGGCAGAGGATGGTCTGGCCGTCCTCGCCCATCAGGCGGAACCGGAGGTCCCCCCGGCCACGGCCCCGCAGGTGCCAGGCGACGTGAATGCCCTCGGAGCGGTCGAAGGTCGGGCTCGATTGCCAGGCGACGCAGGCACCGGGCGGGGCCTCGCGCTCCACCTGCTCGAGCGCTTGCCACAGCAAATCGGAGCGCTTTCTGAACTTCTCCTGCTTGCCGAGGTTGGCCACCAGCACCACCGCCAGCCCGCAGCCCAGCGCGACGAGGGCGGCCCGGCGGGGGGCAGAGCGCGGCAGCACCAGCAACTCGCTCAGCAGGACGGCCAGGAGGAGATCGAGGCCCCACACGGCCGGCATGGTGTATCGGCCGGACAGGGCGCCGATCGGCAAGTAGGCGGCCGTGCCAGCCACCAGGAGCAGGGCGCCCGCGACGAGCGGGGCGCGCCAGCGGTCCCAGCACTCCGCCCGGGTGGGGCCGCGCAGCAACACCGCGAGCAGGGCCAGGGCCACACCGGCGCCCATGAAGTCGATGCTCACGCCCCCAACGAGGGAGCGCAGGTAGCGGAGGGCGAAGAGCACCGTCGGCGGTTGGGTCGCGTATTGCCCGGCCTGCCAGTGGAGCTTGAAGTAGAGAAAGTGGCCCAGAGGCAAAAGCATCGTCAGCGTCAGCAGCAGGGCGCGCCATCTGTGCCGGCGCCACCCCTCCCACGCGCTCAGCCCGGGCTCCAGCACGCGCAGCGCAACCTGCGCCGGGATGAGGGCGGCGAACGTGTTCTTGCAGCCAAGGGCGGCCAGCACCGCAAGGGCGCCGGCAAGGTCCCAGGCCCAGGCCCGGGAACTGCCCCGCGCCCGGATCGCGCAGACCAGGGCGAAGAGGGCGAACGGCATGGCCACGGCCTCGGACAGCGTCAGGCTGAGCCAGATCTCATTGCGGTAGGGCGCCCACGCAGCGAGGGCGCCGCACGCCAGGGCAGCGACGGGCCGTACGCCCAGCTCGCGCAACAGCCAGAGGAAGGCGCCGACCGCCAGCATGGCCCAGGCGATGCGCACCACCCGCCAGAGGACGGGGTTGGGGCCGAGCAGTTCGACCTCGGCCTCCCAGTAGGCGTGCAGGAAGGGGCGGAACGGCCCGAGGTGTCGATAATTCGATTCGATCCGGCCCCAGAGGTGCGCCCCGCGGGCCCCCCAGGTGGGCAGCGGGCCGGTTGGATAGACGAGGTCGCCATCGTCGATGAAGTCGAACCGGCCGGCGAGCATGGGCAGGTAAACGCAGGGCAACAAAACAGCGCCCAGCAGGGCCCACCAGGGAAACCGGCCCCGGGCCGGGGCGAGCGCGCCAGGGCTTGCGGACATTTTCGCTCCTTTGCGAGCTATCTTGCCTGCTCGGGCGCCTCACAACGGGCCCCGCATGTCTTCCATGTCGAACAGGCCCGGCGCGCTTGTCTGGGTCGATCAAGTCGGGGGAGAAGCCTCCAACCCGCCTTCTGCCAGGCCCGCTGCGGTGGGGCCCTGGTGCCGGCAAAGCGTACGTTGAGGAAACATCGGCAGGGCGAGGATGGGAAAGTGAGTTATTCGAGTTGCAGGGATGGGTGGAATTGGTTTGGCGAGGTGTCCGCGGAGGGGCGGGCCCTCATCCGGGGAGGGCTTTGGTGGGAGATGGTGGGACGTGATGGAAGAGTTCCTCTGCGGCCTGGGGCAGCCACCTCCCAGGCCCTTGCCCCGTCCTACTTCGGCAGGCAAGCTATCTCGGAAAGGCCTCTCCCTATCTCCTCCTTGCCCAGGAGCTTGTCGAGGGCCCAGCAGCCACGGACGTGGTTGGCCGGCCGTCGGCAATGGTCGAGGATGGCAACGTCCTGGCAGCCGGCGTCCTCCAGAGCGTCTGCCAGGACCGGCAGCTGGTCGAACGACCTGTCCGCGTAGATGGCGCGGGCGAGGCCCGGGATGGCCCCGTCGTCGCACCGGAGCCACGCCGGATCGAAGGCCACCCGATGAAACGGGTTGCCGAAGACCTCCCGGCCCAGGTCGGCGTGGGTCGGCCTGGGATCGGCACCATCCACCGCGTAGCTCGCAAGCCGGGTGAATTCCTCAACCATGCCTGAGGCCTGGGGCGCCAACTCAGAGGCCACGAACCGGCAGGCCAGCTCCATCAGCCGCGGTGTGGCGAATCGACTGCTACCGGGCGTCACCGGCAAAATGGAATCCAGGCACGGGTTGACGTTGTTGCCCAGGTGTGCCATCCCGTGGGCACGAGCAAGGTCCGACGCGGAGGCCAGGCCGTCCGCGAACCGCTCCGCCACCTCGACGGCCTGGCGGCTCAGGGCCTGTTGTTCCTGGCCCCGGCAGGCGCCGTGCCCCAGCAAGTGCAGGACGCGGCGGCAGCACGCCACCCCAAAGAGCCGGAGCTTGCGAGCGCTGGCCTGGCCCTCGATGAACGTCAGCATCGGGGTGGGGTGAGGGCAGGTCAGCCACTCGGGCCCCGTCATGGCACTTCTCCCAGGGCACGGCAAATTCTAGCCTCGTGCCGCCTCTGGACAATGCCCGACGCGACCGGCAGGAAAAAGCCTCCCCTGTAGGACGGCCCTCTTGAGCCGTCCGGACGGCTCGGGTGAGCCGTCCTACAGGAAACCAAGCCCGGCCCCTCGCCTGAAGGTACTTCGTCTTGATACAATGACGACGAAACGCTGGAACAACCAGGCCACCTCTCCCCTGGTTGTGTCGCGTCGCGCGGACACATCCCCCTCTTGGAGACGCGGAGCTCCCATGTTGCACCCCTCTTTGGCCCGTCGCGGCTTCTTCGGCAGCGTTGCCCTGGGTGCCGCCGCCTGGTACGTGCCCGGCGCGTTCGCGGAAGAATTGAGCAAAACGCCTCGCTTCACCGAAGGCCCCTTCTACCCCGACCGGCTCCCCCTCGACACCGACAACGACCTGCTCGTCATCAACGATGCCATCACCCCCGCCGTCGGGACCATCGCCCACCTGGGCGGCCGAGTGCTCACGCCGGCCGGCTCGCCGGTCGCCGGCGCGGTCGTCGAGATCTGGCAGTGCGACAACAACGGGGCCTACCTCCACTCCCGCAGCAGCAACCGCGCCCGGCGCGACGCGAACTTCCAGGGCTTCGGCCGGTTCCTCACCAACAACAAGGGCGAATACTACTTCCGGACCATCAAGCCAGTCCCGTACCCCGGGCGCACCCCCCACGTCCATTTCATCGTGAAGAAGGGGGCCCAGCGACTGCTCACCACCCAACTGTTCGTCAAGGGCCACCCCGGCAACGCCAAAGACTTCCTCTTCCGGTCGGTGCGCGACCCCAAACTGCGCGACCTCGTCCAGACGGACTTCACCCCGATCAAGGGCTCGAAGCTCGACGAGGTCTCCGCCAACTTCAGCCTCGTCGTCGGCCTGACCCCGGAGGAAGGCGGGAAGGGCAAGGGCAAGGGCCGGGGCAAGGACAAAGACTGATCGTCCCGAAAGTGCAAGGGCCCGGCCGGTTTGGCCGGGCCCTTCTGCAAGGAACGGGGTTGCAAATTGAGGCGCCGGGCTGGCGCGATTCGTCCACACTCTGGTTCGACGCGAAAGGGACCGCATGCTTCGTTCTTCTGTGCTCGGGCGTTTGTTCCTTGTCCTGCTCGGTGCCCTGGTGGCGACCAGCACGGTTCATGCCCGTCGGGACCCGCACCAGCGGGTGGCGAGCGAGAACGGCTGGCTGACCAACCTGAAGACGGCGAAGGAACAAGCGAAGAAGACCGGCAAGCCGATCCTGGTCGTGCTGCGGTGCTTCCGGTGAACGGCCTGCTATGAATTTGACGGGCAGGTTGTCCGTCTCGAGCAGATCGAGGCCCTCGCCAAGCAGTTCGTCCTGGTGCGCCTCGGCAACGTCGATAACCTCGATTTGAGCCTGTTCCCGTTCGACTACGACCTGACCTTCACCGTCTTCTTCCTGAATGCGGAGGACAAGGTCTACGCGCGCTACGGCCAGCGCGACGGCCGGGGCCCGGACGAGCTCCAGTCCTTGAAGGGGCTTGGGCACACCATGAAGTCAGTGCTGGAGATGCACGCCGCCACGAACAAGGCGTATGCGCCCCGCGACGAGCAGAAACGCATCACCGTGCGAGAGATCGCCGGCCGCGGGCGGGGTTGCTTCCACTGCCACAACGTGAACGAGGCCCTCGACAGGAAGGCCAAGGCGGCAGGGAAGTGGGACCGCGAAATGGTGTTTCGCTACCCCCTGCCGGACAACCTCGGCCTCTTCCTCGAAGTGGACCGCGGCAACGTCGTCGGGCGCATCGCTCCCGCTTCCACCAGCGAAAAGCTCGGCCTGAAGAAAGGCGACCTCCTCCAGGCCGTGGAGAACGTGCCCGTCCACTCCATCGCCGACGTTCAGTTCGCGCTCCAGCGCGCGCCGAGGAAGGGCGAAATCGAAGTGAAGTGGCAGCGGGACGGCAAGCCCCTGAGGGGAAAGCTGGCCCTGCCGGAAGGGTGGCGCCGGGGCGACGTCGCGTGGCGGGCCTCCTTGCGTCGCCTGGTGCCGTACCTGCCTGTCCGGGGAGACGACCTGACGGAGGCGGAGAAGAAGGCGCTTGGCCTGTCCGCCAAACAGCTCGCTTTCCGCCAGCGCTCGCCCGTCCACTCGCAGGCCAAGGCGGCCGGGATTCAGGCTGGAGACGTGGTCGTCGGCGTGGACGGCAAACAAATGCTGGGTAGGGGCTCGGACGCGTTCCAGGACTACGTCCGCCGCCAGTACCTCGTCGGGGACCGAATCCAGATCAACCTGTTGCGCGGCGGGAAGCGCCTCAACCTGCCGTTCGCGTTGCGTTGATCCGGCCGGGTGAGGCTGGCGAGAGGCCTGTTCGCAGGCAGCAACTCCGTCTCGAGGGAGTTGCTGCCTGTCCTCGTTCTGCGACCGCGTACTGTCTTCTCGAACAGGGGCTGGTCGCGAAGTCACGCGAGGCGCAACACGCGGCAGGTCTCCTCGTAACTGGCCTCCAGCTCCAGCGGCACGGCGAAGTTCTCGGCCAGCCACAACGGCAGCGTCGGCAGCGGCTGGCCGAGCGCTAGCGCGTGCGACCACGTCTCGAGAACGCGCTTGCGACCGCGCTCGATCCAGCGGCAAGCGGCGGCGGCTCGGCCCCCAGCGACGGGTCGCTTCGGCCGATCAGGTCCAGCAGTTCCGCGTACAGGTTGAAGTGCCGAGACGTGACCAGATCGACGATGGCCACCGAGACGCCCTTCCGCAACAACGCCTCGCACTTCCCCACGAACGCCTGGCGGTGTTCGGGACGGGCCTTGTTGGCGGGGCTGACGATCTCCACGGCCGCGACTAGCCGCCGGCCGCGCTCGGCGTCGTAGACGCGCACCTCGTATTCGTCGGCGTCCAGCAGGTCGGTCTCGACGGCAACGCTCGGTTGCGTCGGTTCCCAGGCAGTCCCGTTGCCGCCATCCGGGGCGGAGTAACCGGGATCGTCACTCTCGAAAGTCGCCACGTCGATCTCGACGTGCGAGCTGGAATGGACGCGCGGTTCGGCGGCGTATCGGGCGGGGAGCCTCCCGATTAGGTGTTGGACGAGGACCATTGGCCAACCCCCGTGGAGGCCCTCCCACGACGAGCGTTTGTCCAGAGGCGGATGGAAGTGGTCGCGGAGCGGCATCGGTTGGTTCCTCCCCCCCGTATTCTACTCCTGTGAGCTTGTCCAGGCCTGGCCGCATGGGGCCCATCGCTCGGCGCGGACCGCCGGAACGGTTTCTGGATGGTGTAATTGACGCTGGCGGCCTCTCGGTCGAGCTCGCGCTGGAACGGGCGCGACAGGTAGGGCCGCCGCTCGGTGCGATCATCCGAGCGCACGAAGACGATCGCAAGGACGAACTTCTCGCCTTGGTCGGCGGCGTAGAGCACCTCGTTGCGGATACCGGGCATTCTGGTCGCGCCTTTCGCACGGCCTTGCATCCGCCAGTTCGGGAAACCTCTCTTCAAGCCCCTTCGGGCCCTCCCTGCCGCTGCCAGGGGCCCCCGGCTCGTTGCCAACGCCGGAGGCCGGTCCCGTGGGTGAGGCCCCCGGAAGGCCCGACTCGTCAAGCTTCCCGTCCATGGCCACGCCCTCCGATTTCAGGCTGAGAGAGCCTACCCCGCCAGGTCCGCCGTGTCCAACCTCCCCTCCGATTGTAACGCCTCAAACATCTCCAACGTCCGCCGTATCCCCTCCACGAGCGGCGTCTTCGCCAGCGGCCCCACGTCGCGCTGAAGCGCCGAGTCGTCGAGGTCGTACGCGATGGCGATTTGCCGCTCGCCGAACGTCACCAGCTCCTTCGCCGCCGGCGCCGCCTCGCACAGCGCCCGGTAGAACGTGGCCATGTCCACCACGTCGCCGCGCAGGTTGTACGACTTCGCTCCGCCATACGGCGCCTCCAGGCAGCGCACGAATACCTTCGCCACGTCGTCCACGTACTGGAGGTCTTGCCAACCGCCGAAGCCGATGTGATACTTTCGCCCCAGCGCCAGCGATTTGATCGCCTTGGTCGGGTCACTCGTCATGCCAAAGTCGCGCCCCACGCCGTAGACCGTCCACGGCCTCAGCCCGATGCTCGACAGCCCGTGGTCCTGGAAGTAGGTGCGGGCGTTGCCCTCGTTGCAGCATTTGAAGTAGCCGTAGTGCGTCGTCGGCTTCAGCACCACGTCGTCTGCCAGCGGGCCGGGCGGATAAGCCTCGGGCGGCCCGAACACGGCGGCGGAACTGGCGTAGACCAGGCGCTGCACCTGCCCGCCCGCGGCCCGAACCGCCTCGAAGACGGCAAGGGTGCCGAGCACGTTCACCTTCGCGCCGAGGATCGGGTCGGCACGGCAGGTAGGCACTTGCAGGCCGGCCAGGTGGACCACGTGGGTGACGTCGTGCTGGGCGAGGGCCTTCGACAGCCCGGGCAGGTCGGTCACGTCGCCCTGGATGAAGCCGACTTGCTTCAACTGGTTTTCGGGCAGGACCAGGCGCAGCCGACGCGGGTCTTCCTTGAGGTCGTAGATCCACGCTCGATCGCCGCGCTCCAGGAGGTTGCGCACGATCCAGCTCCCGATGCACCCGTAGCCGCCCGTCAAGAGGACACGCATGACCCACAATCTCCCCCTTTAGCCGGCGAGCTCCGCTCGTCGCGATGCCGCCCCCGCGGCGAGCCGAGCCCGCCGGCTAAATCGCCTCACGGCGCCACGCGATACTTCGCCACCATCTCCTCGTTCAGCTCCAACCCGAGCCCCGGTTTGTTCGGCGGCACGAGCCGCCCCTTCTCGACGCGCGGCGGCGCCGCGAACAGCGGGTAGAGCCACGGCATGTACTCGACCGACGTCACCTCCGGCAGCCCGCATGCCAGGTGGACGCTCACCTCCGGCAGCAGGTGCGGCGACAGCGGGCGGTGGTGCTGCCCCGCCAGGGCCGCGACCTTGAGCCAGCTCGTCAGCCCGCCCACGCGCGTCAGGTCGGGCTGCACCACGGCGAGGGCGTCGCGCTCCAGGTAGGTGCGGAACTCGTCGAGGCCGAACAGCATCTCCCCCGCCGCGATGGGCACGTCGAGCTTCGACGCCAGCCGGGCGTGCCCCGCCACGTCCTCGCACAGGATCGGCTCCTCGAACCACTCGACGCCGATCTCCTCCTGGAAGAAGTGCCCCATCGCCAGCGCCGTGCCGTAGTCGTAGCGCTCGTTGGCATCGACGGCGAGCCACACCTCGTCGCCCAGCGCCTCGCGCAGCCGGGTCAAGCGGTCGGCGTCGCTCTCGGGGCCCCCGCCCACCTTGACCTTGATGCCCATCATGCCCTGATCGAGGTAGGGGCGCGAGGCGTCGAGCACCTCCTCGACGCTCATCCACAGCCAGGCGCTGTCGGAGGCGTAGACGGCCGCCGACTCGCGCGCCCCGCCCAAAAGCTTGTAGAGCGGCAGCCCCCCTGCCTTGCCCTTGAGGTCCCACAGCGCCAGGTCGAACGCCGAATAGGCCTGCTGCACCAGCCCGCGCCGGCCTATCGTCTGAAGCCCCCAGTACACCTTCGCCCCCAGCCGCTCGTGGTCGAGTGGGTCTTCGCCCACCACGAGGGGAGCGACGTCGTCGACGGCCAGCGCGTGCAGGGCCCGGCCGCTGCCCTGGAGCGCGTAGGCGAAGCCGAGGCCACGGAGCCCCGCGTCGGTGTCGAGTTGCACGAGCAGGACGACGACGTGGTTGAGTCGCCCGGCTGCGGCCTCGGAGGGCGAGGCGCGCGGCCGGGCGAGCGGAACGCGAAGCAACTGGCTGTCGCAGCGAGTGATGCGCATGGGGCCTCGGCTTTATCCGTGAATGCTCGTGCCGGGCGGCTGGGGCCCCTCCCCGGCGACCTTGGCGGCGAACGCCGCCTGGTCGGCGTCGGTGGGGAGGTGGCCATCGACGAGGCCGAGCACCTCGCCGCGGTTCTCCTTGCCGAGCGTACTGTGCTTCATGCCGTAGAAGAAGTAGATCAGCAGGCCCACCGCGAGCCAGGCGAACAGTCGCAGCCAGGTCTCCACCGGCAGAAACAGCATCATGATGAAGTTGACCACGATGCCCAGCGGCGCCACCACGAAGAGGAGCGGGGTGCGGAAAGGCCGCTCGGCGTTGGGGCTCTTGATGCGCAAGAGCAGCACCGCGGCGCAGACGATGACAAAGGCCATCAGGGTGCCGATGTTGACCATCTCCTCCAGCTTGGAGATGGGGGTGAACGCCGCCACCAGCGAGATGATCCCGCCGGTGAGCATGGTGGAAATGTGCGGGGTGCGGAAGCGCGCGTGGATGGCGCCGAAGATGGCAGGGGGGAGCAGGTGGTCGCGGGCCATCGCCAGGAAGATGCGCGCCTGGCTCAGGAAGGTGATGAGCAGCACGCTGGTCAGGCCCGCCAGGGCGCCCGTGGAGATCAGGGCCGATGCGCCCAGGAGCAGCGCGTTGTTCTCCTCCTTGCCCTTGACGGTGAAGGCCGACGCCACCGCCGCCTTGGGGTTGATGTGGGAGTATTGCACCATGCCCGTCAGTACCCCGGCGACGAGGATGTACAACACCGTGCAGATGACGAGGGAGGACAGAATGCCGATGGGCACGTCGCGCTGGGGCTTGCGGGCCTCCTCGGAGTGCGTCGAGATGGAATCGAAGCCGATGTAAGCGAAGAACACGATGGATGCGCCGAAGATGATCCCGCCCAGGCCATAGGGCATGAATGGCGAACGCACCTTGTTGTCGATGCCCGCGAGGAAGTCGCTCAGCCCGAACAGGCCGAGAATGCCCCAGTTCTGGACGATCTTCTTCTTGGCCTCCTCTTCCACCTTGCCGAAGACGCGCTGGGCGCTCTGCTCCTCCTCCGGCGTGGGGGGCAAATACGCGTCCTTGACACCGAGGTTCTTGAGGTCCGTGTCGATGGTGCTGTACGCCTTCGCGGCCTCCGTCTTCAGCTTTGCCAGTTCGGCGTCGGCTTCCTCGCGGGTCATCTTCTTGGCCGCGACGGCCTTGTCCAGCTCCTTCTGCCTGGCGACCACCGGCGCGTCCAGCTCCTTCTTCTTCTCGCGCCGCGGCGAGGTCTTCAGTTCTTCCTTGAGCTTCGCCAGCTCGGCGTCGGCTTCTGTCCGGGACTTCTCCTGGGACTCGACCGCGGCGTCCAGTTCCTTCTTCTTGCGCTCCACGCGGGCCATCGCCAGCAGGTAGGCGGACAGCACCTTGGTCCGCTCCTCGGCCTCCTCCTTGGGCAACTTGGCCGTTTCCTCGTAGAAGACGTTGAGCAGGCGCCGGCCCTTCGCGCTTTTCTTCTTCAGCTCCTCGCTGCCCAGCTTCTCGCCGTAGAGCTTCTCCATCTCCTTGTTGAGCGCCTCGATGCGCGCGACCGCCTCCTTCTTGTCGAGGGCACCTTCCTTGACTTCCTTCGCGGCGAGGTCCGGGATGGCCAGGTCCTCGGGGAAGACGCGGTCGCTGACGGGGACGCTGTTCCAGTTGGCCGTCCGGACGAAACTGATGCCCACGAAGATGACGAAGAGCACGACGCCGACCTTGACGAAGACGAGGACGGCGTTGGTGGTGGCGCTCTCGCGGATGCCGATGACCAGGATCACCGTCACCAGGAGGGTGATGAGGAAGGCGGGCAAGTTCAACCAGGCCCCGGGCTCGGAGAAGGGGTCGGAACATAAAAAGTGGGGGACCTTGTACTGGTCCCCGAAGACGACGCCGATGAACTCGTTGAGGTACTGCGACCAGCCCGCGGCGACGCAGGCACAGGCCATGGCGTATTCGAGGATGAGGTCCCAGCCAATGATCCAGGCGAGGAGCTCGCCGAGGGTGGCGTAGGCGTAGGTGTAGGCGCTGCCGGCCACGGGGGCCATCGCGGCGAACTCGGAGTAGCACAGGGCGGCGAACAGGCAGCCGATGCCGGCCACGACGAACGAGAGCATGATGGCCGGGCCCGCGTCGTTGGCGGCGACGCGCCCCGTCATTACGAAGATGCCGGACCCAATGATGGCGCCCACGCCGAGCGAGGTCAGCGCGATGGGGCCGAGCACGCGCCGCAACCGATTATCGCTTTCCGCTTCCGCCTTCAAGTGCTCGAGCGACTTCTTGGCGAACAACTGCTTCCAGAACATGAACGACCTCCGGGCCAGGAACCTTGGCTCGCGGCTGGTGGGAGGCCCAGCGGCGCGTATCGGTCGGGTGATTATGTCCCCTCGCCGCCCGCGCGGCAAGCGCCGAACCGTTCAGGGGGCCTCCAAAATGAGCGTGACCGGCCCGTCGTTGACCAGTTCCACCTGCATGTCGGCCCCGAAGCGCCCCGTCGCCGCCGGCACGCCCAGGGCCCGGACCGCCTCGACGAACGCCTCGTAGAGGGGGATGGCGGTCTCCGGTGGGGCGGCGCCGAGGAAGCTCGGCCGGCGCCCCTTGCGAACGTCGCCGTAGAGAGTGAACTGGCTGACGATCAGGGCGGCGCCGCCGACGTCTTGCAGGGAGAGGTTCATCTTACCGTCGGCGTCGGAGAAGATCCGCAGGCCGGCGACCTTGTCCGCCAGCCAGCGCCCTTGCTCGGCCGTGTCGGACGGCGCGACGCCCAGCAACACGAGCAGGCCGCGCTCGATGCTGCCGATCGTCTCTCCGTGGACCGAGACGCTGGCTCGGCGGACGCGCTGCAAAACGGCACGCATGCTGGCCCCACGGCAGTTCGGCGAGGACGAGAGATGGGGACTGTTATAGGGACGGCGGCCCGGAACGCCACGCCCTCGTACGTCCGGCTTTCCAGCCGGACACGCCTTGCCCCGACCGGCTGGAAAGTCGGTCCCACGTCGGTCATCCGCTCGTGGGGCGATAGAGGCGCCGGTCGTGGACGTAGCACTCGACGGCGCGCGGGACGACGTAGCGGATGCTCCGCCCCTCGGCGACGCGCTGGCGCAGGTCGCGGCTGGAAATGTCGATGAGGGGGGCTCGCGCCACTTCCAGGCTGAGCGGGGCGCTGCCAGGGAGGCCAAGCCGGGCGCGCAGTTCCTCGGCCGTCAGCAGGGGGGTGCCGGGCCGGGCCATGACGAGGAGGCCGGCGAGCTGGAGGAGGCGCTTGGGCTCGCGCCAGTTGGGCAGGTCGGCGAGCGTGTCGCCGCCGATGAGCAGGTGGAGCTCGGCGGTAGGGTGGTGGCGGCGCAGTTCGGCCAGGGTATCGACGGTGTAGCTGAGGCCAGGACGGTCTTTCTCGACCTCGTTGATGCGGAAGGCCGGGTTGCCGGCGAGGGCCAGGGCGAGCATCTCGACGCGCTGGTCGAAGCGCGTGATCGAGAGGGGCTCTTTCTGCGGCGGGCGCGGCGCGGGCACGAACCACACCTCGTCGAGGTTGCCCTGCTCGCGGCACTGCTCGGCGAGGATCAGATGGCCCTGGTGGACCGGATCGAAGGTGCCGCCGAAGACGCCGACGCGCATGGGGAAAAGGTGCCTGAGGTGAAGAGGAAAGAAGCGAGCCCTCTCGAACAGGGTAGCAGGAGGAAGCCACGTGGGACAGACTGGAAAGCCTGTCCCACGACAATCCGGCTCGCTCATTTCCCCGCCGGTTGGACAACTCCGGTCAGCAGCACGTTGCCCTCCTTGATCTTCGTGTAAATGACGGCGATGGTGTGCTTCGTCTGCAGTTCCTTGAGGTCGGTCTCCTTCTGCGTCAGCACCGTCTTGCCGGCGCGGGCCTGCGGCGCCAGCGTCGTCAGCCGCGTGGTGCCCGTCACCTTGAGCACCATCGCCTTCTCGAACTTCCCGTCGGCGCCGCGCGGCCGGAGGGTGATCGAGTCCTTGCCCACCTTGTCGATCGTCCCGTGGGCCGTCATCAGCGGCGCCGACGTTTGCGCCGCCGCCACGGTCGCCATCAGCATCAGCGCCGCAACGCCCAACATCACCCCACGACGTAGCATGAACTGTCACTCCCGATAAGGGCTCGGCCTCGCCGCCCCGCGAGCCCGGGAGAGCGGGCGCTCGGCGAGGCCGTTGGCGTATTGTACCGCGAGGCGCCGCCTGTGGGAAACGACCACGCTGCCGATTCCCCCACCCGCTGGCCCGCCCGCACAGGCGCCTCCAGCGACGCCGAGCTCTCGGGCGGCGCCAAGGAAGGAGAGGGAGGGGAGCACGACGAAAATCTCGGAAGGAGAGGAGGGGCTTCGCTATACTGCTGAGTAAGATGCCGAGGGCCCTCGTCGGGCGGAGCTCCAATCCGCCCCGGTCGCGAGGGAGAGGGGGGAGGCCGGGTCGTGTGCGACGAATGGATGCCGCCTCTGGAGGTCTCGCTCACCCCCGAGCAGTTCCAGCGCTTGCCCCGCCACTCCGCCTACCGATACGAACACTCGCGCGGCACCGCTCGGCTCACCCCGCGCCCGCGCTTCTATCACGCGCTGCTCGACCTGAACTTGCTGGCCCTCGCGCCGGCCGACCCCCGCGTTCGCCCGTTTTCCTTCGCCGACTGGGACAGGTTGGTGCCCGCCTTCGCGGCGGCCTTCCACACCCAGCAGCCCTTCGCCGGCCTGGAGGACGGCGAGCGCGACGAGGCGGCCCGGCAAGCCCTCGAACAGACGCGGGCCGGGGGCGACGGGCTGTGGATCGAGCCGGCCACCTTCGTCGCCGAGGGCGAGGCCGGCCCGCTCGGCGCCATCTTCCCCACCCTGTTGCCGGCGAACGACCCGGCCGCCCCGGACAGTTATTACTGGGTCGAGCCGCCCCCGCCCGACAGCGTCGAGCGCGGCCTCGGCCGGCCTCATCTCACCTGGATCTTCGTGGTCCCCGGCGAGACGGGCCGCGGCGTCGGCACCGCCCTGCTCCACGCCGCGGCGCGGGCGCTGCTGGCACGAGGCTATAGAGAGCTGGCGAGCACGTTTTTGCTGGGCAACGATTCGAGCATGCTTTGGCACTGGCGTTGTGGCTTCCAGTTGCTGCCGTATCCCCTGTCGCGCCGCCGGGGGCTCCCTTGAGCGCCCGGGGCCATCGTTGCCGTCCTCGTCGGCCTGCTCCTCCCCGCCGTGCGGAAGGTCCGCCAAACGGCGGCGCGTCTGGCCTGCGCCAACAACCTCAAGCAGCTCGCGCTGGGCCTGCACAACTACCACGACACGCACGGGCAGTTCCCCTACGCCGCGAAGGTCGATGACGCCACCGCCTACACCTGGACGCAGTCGCTGCTGCCTTTCTGCGAAGCGTCGCGAACCGCGTTTCAGCGCGGGCTGCCGATGCCGCCGGCATCCGTGGCGCCAATGACTTCCGCCTGGCCGGTGGTGCGGTTGTAGATGATCTTCTTGCCCGTGAGCGAGGACGGCTGGGCCCCTGGGAAGGCGATCTTGTAGAGGGTCGCCTGGCCGCTGGCGGTGCCGTCGAGGATGATCTGGTTCTTGGCCTGGTTGTAGTAGACGACGTCGGCGCGGGCGTAGAAGTCCTTGCCCTGCACGTAGACCTTCCCGTGCCCCTCCATTTGCTGGTTGCCCTTGCCGTCGATCGTCTCGGTGAGCACCTTGAGCCGATCGCAGCGCATGTAGGTGGCCCCCTCGGGCAGGGTGGTCGCCAGCACCGCGTCGAGGTTGACCTGCAAGTAGGGGTTGTCGGTCGGCAGGCTCAGCACGCGCACGTTCTCCCAGAACTGCGCCGTGTTCTGCTTGCTGTCCGCGTCCATGCGCTTGCCGAACATCACGTAGGTCAGTTTGAACTCTTCCGCCTTGCCGGCAGGCGCGGCCGATTTTCCCTTGGGCGCCGGGGCCGCCTTGGCCTTCGGGGCCGGGCCGGGCTTGCCGTCCCCGGGCGGGGCGAGCGGGTCTTCCCCGCCCTGCTGCCAGATGCTCACGTCCCCCGGCCCGGAGGCGACGACCACCTGGCCATCCTTGGGGGCTGCCTTGCCCGGCGGGAGGGGCGTGCTGGGGGCCTCGGGCTCGTTCGCCGTGATCGACACGGCGGGGGCCTGAATGCGCGTGAACTTCCTGAGCTTTTGCGGCTCCTTTTCGTCGTAGGTGCGCTCCTCGATGCGCACCTCGCGGTCGCACACCATGTTGCGCATCTTCGGCGGCGGGTCGCCCGGCTTGCTCGTGCCGCTGCCCTGCTTGAGGGAGATGACCCGGTCGAAGATCACCTGCAAGCACTGGCAGGCGAGCCGGGCGTTCTCCTGCTCCGCCTGGATGCTGCCGTGGAACTCGACGACGTCGCCGTGGAGGACCATGCTCTTGTCCCAGTGGACCGTCAGCGGCACCGGCTTCTTCAACGGCGCCCCCTGGAAGTCGGTCGTGCTGTCCATCTGCATGGCGCCGGGGCCGTGGACCCAGGCCTTGTTCTTCACCTGGTCGATGTTCACCTCGGGACCGAGGATGTAGATCTTGTCCTTGCGCAGCTGCCCGAGGTCGCCGCGCACCACCAGCACGTTGCCTTCGAGGCTGCCGACCAGTTCCAGTTCGTCGCCCGAGACGTCGGTGTCTTTCTCGTCGGCCTTGGAGGCCTTTTGATGCACGTGGACCTTGCCCTCGGCGCGCAGGTGCTCGATGCTGCTCTTGGTCGGGCTGCGCAAGACCCACGCCTCCACGGTCCGCGCCTCGAGGTTCATCGGGTAGCTCGGCTCGGCGTCCGACTTCGTGCCCGTCTGGGGGGCGAGGAGGGCCGGCCCTTCGGGCTTGCTCACTCGATAATCGGGACTGACCGCCGGCCCCACCGGCATGGGCGCCGGGAAGCGGGCCCCGCTCGCCGGGCGGGCCGGAACGGTCCCGGGCGGGCCTGCGGTCGCCGGTCCGCGTGCCGGGGCCACGAGGGGAGGGGCCGCCGGCCTGGTCGTGCCCGGCGAGGTCGGGGGAAGCAACGTCTCGGAGAGCACGTCCTTGAACCAGACGACGAGGCGGCCCGCCTTGGGGATGTTCATCTCCTTGGAGTGCGCCTCGACGTCCGTGGTGGCCTCGAGGTGCTGGGGCCGGCGCCCGCCCGGAGAGCCGGGGGCCGCCACCGCGCCGGCCGGCTGCCCATCGGCGGGACTCAGCCAGACCTTGATGACCTCGGCCTGCAAGCTCTGGTCGGTTTTCTCGTCCACGAACCGGGCATCGCCGGTCAGCACCAGGAGGTCCTCCGGGCCGGCCTTGGTCGAGGTCAGTGTCGTTTTCCAGTAGGCGTGGGTCGTCGCGTGGTCGGCGCCCTTTTCCGTCATGTGGATGCGCCCGGGGCCCTTGGCGAAGACTTCCTGACGGCCCTTGGTGCCGGCGGGCGAGCCGGTCGGCGGGGGGACTTCGACGATCTGCAGCTCGCGGGCGTGGATGGTACTGTTCTCCTTGAGGGCCTCCATCTCCGGCTCGCCTTTGAGGATCGTCATCTTCTTCGTGGCGTCGTAGAAGAAATCGTTGCCCCGCGCGTGCAGTTTCTCGGCGTCGGAAGTCAGCACCACCTCCCTGCCGGTGGCATGCGCCGTCTCCACGTCCATGGCGCCTTCCCCGGAAGGGGAAGCGGCCACGGGGGGGCCCTTTGCTTCCGTCTTCTCCTTGCGCCGCATGCGCAGGATGAGGTGCTGGCAGCAAAGCTGGTCCTTGGATTTGTCGGCATGGGTGCGGGTAACCTCGACGTGGAGCGGCGATTTTGGCACCGCCGCGCCCGCAATGGGCACGTCGAAATGCGCCAGGTCGTGGTCCTTGAGAATGTCGTACACGAACCGGCCCGGCGTCGTCACGTGGACGACCGCCTTCTCCGCGGGCGGCACCGCGGGGGCCGCCTTTACGGGGGCCTTTGCGGGGGCCTTTGCGGGGGCCTTGGCCTCCGTTTTCGCCCCGCCCAGGAAGCCCGAATTGCCATCGACGTACAGTTCCATGTTCACGTTGGACAGCAGGACGATGCGGCGGACGCCGGTGATCGTCTCGCTGCGCGGCTTGCGCGCGGCGGGAGCTCCCGCCTTGTCCGGGGGCGCCTCGCTGACCAGCACCATCTCCATTCCCTTGCCTTTGACGTCGTTGGGCTTGGGCTTGCTCTTGTGATCGACGAGGTGGACGTGGTCGCGGGTCCAGATCAGGTGCTTGGCCTCGTCGTAGTAGAGCGGGCCGTGGTTGATGTGGACCTTGAGGTCCTCGTCGCGCGCGGCCTTTCGGCGGTTGTTGACGATCTCGATGCGGCCGGCGAGCTCCGCGGCGATGATCTTGCGGCCGTTGATCTCGCTGATGTTGTTGATGGGCCGGTCGAACTTGAGGTGGGCGACCTCCCCGCGAATGGTGGTGATCTCGGGGGGCATGCCGACGTCCTTGGGCTTGCCGTACAGCGCCACGCTGAGCGGAGTCAGGACCACCTGCCCCCCGTCGCCGATGCTGAACTGCGACGAGGCGATCACCATGTTCCTCGCGTGCAGCTGAAGCCGGATCGCCCGCCCCAGCTCCGGGCAGCCGGGGCCAAACGCCTCCCGGAGCTTCTTCTGGATGAGGGGCTCCGGCCGAACAACCTCGGCGAGACGGTCGGGGCTCGGGTTGGGCCAATGCCACTCCGGTAAAGGAGGCAAGCCATCGAGTCGGCCGACGTAGGTCGTGGTGTAGCCGGTGTAGGAGCCTACGAACGCCACAAAGGTCACGGCCAGCAGCAGGATTCGCCTGGGGGTCCACACAGCTCGCGCCTCCCCATCCATCATCTTAGTTCTTAGTGCTTAGTTCTTGGTGCTTAGCAAAGAGGGCCCGCGCTGCGTTCTGTCTTTGCTAAGCACCAAGGACTAAGCACTAAGGACTAATTTGCCATGACCCTTGACAGCGCAAGATCAACTCGATGGCCTCGCGGGCCGCGCCCTTGCCGCCCGCGGCCCTTGTGACGTGGTGCGCCAGCGCGCGAACCTCGGCACAGGCGTCGGCCACCGCCACCGCCAGGCCGGAGGCCCGCAGGGGCGGGAGGTCCGGCACGTCGTCGCCGACGTAGCAGACGGCCTCGGCCGCCACGCCCGCCCGCTCCAGCAGTCGGCGATAGGCGAGGCCCTTTTCCGCCGCGCCCTGCTCCACGAATTCGATGCCCAGCTCGGCCGCCCGCACCGCGACCATCGGCGAGGAGCGCCCCGTGACGATGCCGGAGCGCTTGCCGGCGCGATGCCAGAGCTTGAGGCCGGAACCGTCGCGCACGTGAAACCCCTTGATCTCCAGTTCCCCACTGCCATACGTGATCCCGCCCTCGGTCAGCACGCCATCCACGTCCAGCACCAGAAACTCGATGCGACCACAGCGCTCGGCGAGAGTGATGACGCGGTTCATGATCGCTCGCTTTCTGCCTCCTCACGCTCCCAGCCGCGCCAGCCCCAGCGGCGGCTCTTCCTGCTTTGCCTCGGCGGCCACGTCGAGGAGGTCGGTGACGTCGAGCAGGCCGACGGGCCGGCCGGCGCCATCGACGACGGGCAACTCGCTGATCTTGTGCCGCCGGAACAGCTCCAGGGCGTCGGCCACGCGCGAGCCAAGGCCGACCGTCAGGGGCGCGTGGGTCATCACCTCGGCGATGGGGCGGTCGAGGGCCTCGTCGCGGCGCCCCTCGATGAGGCGGGCGAGGTCGCTGTCGGTGAACAGGCCGGCGAGCAGGCCCTCGCCATCGACGAGCATGACCGCCCCGGTGCGCCGGCCCTGGCGGCGGGCCCGGCCGAACACGCCGCGCACCGTTTCGCAGGCCGGCGCCAGGCGGAGCTCGGTGCCCTGGCGCATGACCGCCTCGACGGGCATCAGCTTGCGGCCGAGCGAGCCGGCGGGGTGGTAGCGCGCGAAGTCTTCGTGGGTGAAGGCGCGCTCGCGGCTGAGGGTGAAGGCCAGGGCATCGCCGATGGCGAGCATGGCGGTGGTGCTGGCGCTCGGCGCCAGGCCGAGGGGGCAGACCTCGTCCAACGGCCCGTAGACCAGTGCGACGTCGGCCCGGCGGGCGAGGGCGCCTCGGGGGCTGCCGGTGAGGGCGATGAGAGCGCGCGTCAGGCGGCGCAGGGGCCCCAACAACCGGACGATCTCCTCGCTCTCGCCGGAGTGAGAAAGCACGAGGGCGACGTCGTCGGGGTGAACGACGCCGAGGTCGCCGTGGACGGCGCGGGTGGCGTCGAGGACGTAAGCGCGGGTGCCGGTGGAGCTGAGGGTGCCGGCGAGCTTCTGGCCGACGTCGGCGGACTTGCCGGTGCCGGTGACGGCGACGCGGCCCGCGGAGTTGCCGGAGATGGGCAGGAGCAGATTGACGGCCTGCACGAACGAGCCATCGAGGCGGTCGGCGACCAGCTCGAGGGCGGACGCCTCGGCGCGCACGATCTGCCGGGCGTAGTCGAGCCGCTCGGAGGCTGGCCCAACAGCGGAGGGCGGTTCGGGATGGAGAACCTGCAATGGCATGGGGCTTCCGTGCTCCTTGCGCGAGCGAACGCCGATCGTTTCCTGCCGATCCGTTCGCGACTATAGCCGAAGCGCGCAGAAAAACAACTGCGGCCCGAGGCCCCGCGCACCTCACTAGCATCGACAGCCTGCCGGGGCGCGGCCAGTTTATCCGGTTGGCGCAGGCCCGCCAGATCGCCCGCACGTGCCGGATGGGAGGGCGATGCCGATGGGGTGGGCCCGACGTTCGCCGCTTGCGGCTTAGCGATCAGCGCCCCCGGTGAAGTTCCTTTCCCCGAACACCTCCACCCGCGCGTCCCACCCCATCCCCTCATCCCACGGCCACAGCGGCCGCGGTATCCGCTGGTAGGGGAGCTCCCAGAAGTTCGCCGGCGCACAGCCCGGCGCGCGCACCACCACGATCTCGTCGGCCCGTCCCGCATACGCCGCCCGGAAGCCGCACGGGCTCTTCGCCACCAGCACCTTCGCGGCGAACGGGTCGAGCCCCGCCGCGCGGAACAGTTCCGGCGCGAAGTGCGGCCCCGACCGGGAGGTGACGACCACGTGGACGTTGCCGGACCGCAGCACCGCCGACGGCCCCATGTCGATCGCCAGGTTCTTGCCGAGGTGGCCCGTCAGCACGAAGCGCGCGTCGAACCGCCTCACCACCTCGACCGTCGCGTCGATGGGCCGAGAATGAAGTGGGTCGCGACGGCCTCCCAGAGAAACGGCCCACGGGGCGCCCGGCTCTCGCCGCGCCGCCTCCGCCACGACTTCCGGCGCAACCAGCGTCACGAGGGCCGGCCGGGGCCAATCGTACTTCAGCAACTCGCGCAAGACGTGCGTGCTATCGCCCGGCGCGCCGGAGGTCGTGGCGTCGGCGCTGTCGCTCAGCACCACCAGCCCGCCGGGGTGGGCCCACGCCCGGCGTACTCCCTCCTCGACCGAGATCAGTTCAGGCAGGTAGTCCCTTCGCCGCGCCCACACTTCCCGGGCCAGGTCGGTGCAGCCCTGCCGCGCCCGCTCGCCCTCCCCGTCGGCGACGACCACCACCGCCGTGCCCAGCTCCGGCACGTCGAGCCAAGGCTGCACCGTCGCCAGCCCGGCGCTCAGGATGCCCGGCTCGCCTTCCAGCTCGACGAGGCGCTGCTTGAGCGCGAAACTGACGCTCGCAGGGTCTTGCGTGTTGGCCCGCTCGGCGGGGACGACCATCGGCACCTTGGCGAAGGCCGTCACGGGCCGCGCGCCCGCGAACAGGATGCGGCGGAGCACGCCAGCGGCGCGCGCCCCCGTCTCGAAGACGTCCACGTGCGGCGCCGTGTGGTACAACACCAGGGCGTCGGCTTTCTCGACCATCCGGCGGGTGGCGTGGGCATGCAGGTCGAGCGTGGCGACGAGGGGGACGCGCGGGCCAATGACTTCGCGCACCGCGGCCAGCACCTCGCCCTCGACGTCCGGCGCCCCGTCCGCGACCAGCGCGCCGTGCAGGGACAGCAAGATGCCGTCCACGGGGAGGGCCCCGCGGACGGCCCCGACGAGCTCGTCGCGCAGCCAGAGGAAGGTGTCGTGCGTGGCGGGGCCGGCGGGCCAGGCCCACAACCGCACCAGGCCGAGCAGCTCGTGCTGTCCAGGCCAGGCGCGCACCGACTGGATGAAGCCGCCCAGTTCGTTGACGTCGGCCATGCGCGCGAGCAGGTCGGGCCCGCGACAGACGCCGAAGGCCTCGAAGTCCGCGCGCGTCGTGGCGAGCGGGCTCAGGGTGTTGCTCTCCTGCGACAGTTGGCCGACGGCAATGCGCATGGCGGTCATCCCGGGGACGAGCCTTCCGATTCTCTCCGACGACGCTTGCGGCGCACCCTCTGGGCGATCTGGCTGACGACCGCCCCGACGACGGTGCCGGCGACCGCGCCGACCAGGCCGGCCAGGGCGAGGCGACTGCTGCGGCGCGGGGCCAGGTCGGGCGGTGGGGCCAGGTACTCGGCCAGCAGCACCGCCAGCACGAGCAGAACGCCCCCGGCTGCCGCGCCGAGGAAGACGGCGCGCTGCCGTCGGCGGCCCTGGTCCTCGATCTGTTCCTCCAGCTCGACGCGACTTTCGACCTGGGGGATTTGCGCGGCCCCGCAGTGGGGGCATAGCAGCACGTCCTCGCCGAGTGGGCTCGCGCAGCCGTCGCAGTAGCCGTTCGCCATGCTCTCAGTCCTCGCGCGCCAGCGAGCCTATCGCGGCGTCGAGCCGGGCGAGCGCCTCCTGCACGTCGGCGAGCGACGTGGCGGCGCAGAAGCCGTGATGGCACGCCGCCCCGCCGTAGTCGTGGAAGTAGACGCCGTGCCGAATCGCCGCCGCCACGAAGCGCAGCATCCGCTCGCGCTGGTGCGTCACCGCGTCGCGGTAGCTGGCGATGGGCCCGGCGACGCCGAAGTAGATGCCGAACCGCGCCCCGAGCCCCTGAACGCGAGCCTGGACGGCGTGCTTCTGGAAGAGGCCGTTGAGGCCGTCGTAGAGGGCCCGGGCGACGGCGTGGACGTGGTCGTAGAAGCCCGGCTGGCGGTAGGCCGTGACCGCCGCCAGGCCGGCGGCGACGGCGAGGGGATGGCCGTTGTAGGTGCCGCTGTGCTGGCAATCGCCGACCGGCATGAGCCGATCCATGACGTCGCGGCGCCCGCCGAAGACGCTGAGGGGCAGCCCGCCGCCGACCGCCTTGCCGAGCGTACACAGGTCGGGCTTGACGCCGAGGTATTCCTGGGCGCCGCCCGGCCCCATGCGGAAGGCGCTGAGGACCTCATCGAACACGAGCAGGGCGCCGTGCTGGCGCGTCAGGCGGCGCAGGGCGTCGAGGAAGTCGGGCGTGGGCAGGATGCAGCCGGCGTTGTAGTAGACGGGCTCGCACACGACGGCGGCGAGCTCGTGGCCGTGGCGGCGAAACGCCTCTTCGAGCAGGTCGGGGCGGTTGTAGGGCACGAGCACGAGGTTGTCGGCCAGGCCCTCGGGCAGCCCGGTCGAGCCGGGGTAGGGCGTGGGGGCCGTCTCGGGGCCGAGTTTGTCGGCGGGAGTGCCGATGGCGTACATCACCTGGTCGTGATAGCCGTGAAAGTTGCCCTCGAACTTGAGCAGGCGCGTGCGGCCGGTGAAGGCGCGGGCCAGGCGCAGGCAGTGCAAGGTCGCCTCGGTGCCCGAGCCGGTGAAGCGCACGCGCTCGCAGCAGGGGATTGTCTCGCAGAGCAGCCGGGCCAGTTCGGTGTGCGTTTCGTTCTCGTAGGAGCAAGCGGCGCCGCGGTCGAGGGCCTTTTCGACGGCGGCGCGGACGCGGGGGTCGCCATGCCCCAGGAGCGTGGCGCCGTGGCTACAGCAGAGGTCGAGGTATTCGCGACCATCGAGGTCCCAGACGCGACAGCCCTCGGCGCGGTCGAAGAGCATGGCGTGGCCAAGGGCCCGGTTGACCCGGGTGGACGCCGACACGCCGCCCGCCAGGTAGTCGCAGGCACGCCGATACTGTTCCGTGACGCGACTCATGCGGGGGCCTCTCGTGGGACAGCTTTCCAGCCTGTCCGCTCCGCGTTGGGGCGACGGGTCTTCTCGGGCCGGACAGGCTGGAAAGCCTGCCCCACGACCTACGACCACAGCAAGAAGAACCCGCTCGGCACGAGCAGGAACACCAGGAGGGCGGCGAGGGCGACGCCGACGATGGCGAGGACGCGCATCACCTTGCGGTAGAAGACGCCGATCAGGCTAAGCACGAGCCCGGCCAGGCCCATCGGGAGGCCCAGGAACAGAGTCACGCCGAGGTAGAACTTCATCGACGTCGAGGTCGAGGCGAGGTTGAAGAGGATGGCGCCGAGCACCATCAGGAACGCGCAGGCGCCCAGGGCCAGGCCGACGATGGCAAGGGCGTTGCGCTCCTTGTGCTCGACCCGGTCTTCGCGGGTGTCGCGCCAGTCGTCGCGGCGGAAGTCGCGCTCGTCGCGGCGGAACTCGCGCTCCTCGTGGCGCTCGTGCCGCCGCTCGTCGCGTTCGTGCTGGCGCGACTCGACCTCCTGGAGGTCGCGTGCGTAGGGGGTGAGGTTGCGCGGCACGGAGGGGGAGATGGGGCCGGCTCGCGGCGCGGGGACCGGGTCGAGCAAGGCGCCGGCCGCGTCGAAGCGCGCCTGGCAGTCGGGGCAGGTGTGGGCCGCCTGCCCGTCGGGCAGTTCGAGGTTGTGTAGGCAGGCGGGACATTTCATGCGCATGGCGTGGTCCTGATGGGGACGTTCCGGTGGATGCCTTTGAACGTAACTCGCCCGGGGGGCGGCGGCAAGGAAAAAGGCACCGGGGCGTGATGCGGGTGCGGCCAAAGTTCCGGGAGCGCCCCCGTTTAGCGACGCTTCGCAGAAGCG
Organism: Gemmatales bacterium; assembly: GCA_038239195.1. Taxonomy (GTDB): domain Bacteria; phylum Planctomycetota; class Planctomycetia; order Gemmatales; family Gemmataceae; genus JBBSEZ01. The sequence continues at coordinate 6,024 of JBBSEZ010000065.1, read as the reverse complement.
TTGGGGCCGGCACGCTTCTTCGAAGCGTCGCTCACGGGCGCCCCCGAAAGATTTGCCCCACCCGAGGCGAGCGTTTCGCCCGGGCGCCTCGTTTCGAGAGAAAGGCCCGCTCCGGCGGGCGCGCCTCGTTGTGTGAACCGGCATCCGTCGTGTAAGATAACGCCGTCCACGCGGGCTCTCCCGGCGGTCAGCGCCTGTTCTCCGGGGGCCCCTTGAGCTGCGGCCTTGAGCCTGGAGGCCCTGAAGCGCTCGTCCCCCTATAGCAAGGCTTCCCGGAGGTTGCCCCGTGTTCTCGAGCCTCTTTCGCCGTTGGTTTGGCTGGCTTCCGGTCCACTTCGAGAGCCGTCCGCGCTCTGGGCAGGTGCTCCTCTGGATCTTGCGGGGCTGTTTCGGCGTGCTCGTCATCAGCATGGCCATGCTCGCCTTCCAGAACTTCAACGAATCGAGCCCTCAGGACGTCGTCCTCGCCTGGGCCAGCTTCTTCGGCATCCTCGGCGCCGGCATCCTGGTCGTCACCACCGACCTGCTCGTGCGCAACAAGCAGATCACGACGATCTCGGCCATCTACTTCGGGCTGCTGCTCGGCCTGCTGCTGGGCAACATTCTCTCGACCGCCCTCGACCCGTTCCTGTTCGACTGGAACCAACCCAACCAGGCCCACCGCAAGGCCCTCCTGGCGTTTTTGCTCACAGTCTTTTGCTGCTACGTGTCGATCTCGACGCTGCTCCAGACCAAGGACGAGTTCCGCTTCATCATCCCCTACGTGGAGTTCTCGCGCCAGGTCAAGGGGGGTAGGCCTCTGGTTCTCGACACGAGTGTAATTATTGACGGCCGGATTGCCGATATCTGCGATACGCGCTTCATCGACACGAAATTGATCGTGCCGCGCTTCGTGCTCCAGGAGCTGCAAAGCGTTGCGGACAGCTCCGACAAGCTGAAGCGGAATCGCGGGCGGCGCGGGCTGGACATGCTCAAGCGCATGCAGAACAACCCCAAGGTTGAGCTGCAGATGCACGAAGCGAACCTGAGCGAGCTGCGCGACGTCCAGAAAGTGGACGAACGCCTGGTGGTGCTGGCCAAGGCGATCGGCGCCCGCGTGGTGACCAACGACTACAACCTCAACAAGATCGCCCAGTTGCAGGGGGTAGACGTCATCAACCTCAACGAGTTGGCCAACGCCCTCAAGTCGGTGGCGTTGCCGGGGGAGTTGATGCTCGTCAAGTTGGTCAAGGTGGGCGACCAGATCGGCCAGGGCGTCGGGTATCTCGAAGACGGCACGATGGTGGTGGTCGAGCAGGGACGGTCGTCGATCGGCCAGGAGGTCCACATCACCGTCACCAGCGTCTTGCAAACGCCTGCCGGCCGCATGATCTTCGGCCGCATCGAAACGCGACCGCCCGGTCCGACCGGCCACGGCCAGGGGACGCACCAGGCGGTCTGACCCGATCTGCCGGGCGCGGGGCGCGACGCCCCCGCCTCGCGGAAGGAGACGTCTGGCCCATGTTGCACCTTCGCTGCTGGATGGCCCTCGCCCTGGCGCTGTCAATGCTCGCCGCCGCCGCCGCCCAGGCCCCGCCCGCGCCTGCCCCTCCCAAGAAGGACGGCAAGTCCGAGTACGAACTGGTCGAGCGCCTGCTGACGGCGCGGAAGGAGTACCAGATAACGCTCGAGTCTCTGCGCAAACACTACCTCGCCTCGGGCGACATCGAGAAAGCCAAGTGGGCGGAAGACGAGTTGGTGCAGTTCCACCGCATTCCCAAGCATGCGTTCATCCTCAAGCTCGACGTTCCGCCGGACAGCCTGGAGGCGAAGTACAACATCCCCGCCGCCAACGACCTGTTTCGCCGCGCGGCGGCCTACAAGGACAAGGGCTGGGGCACCGACTACGTGGACAACCAGCGCCGGGCCGAGCTGCTCTTCCAGAAGTTGCTGACCGACCACCCGCAGAGCGACAAGATCAGCGACGCCGCCTACCACCTCGGCGACATCTACGAGAGCAAGGCCTATCGCCAGTACGACCGCGCGGCGGCCTATTTCGAGCGCTGCTTCCAGTGGAACCCGAAGACGCATTTCGACGCCCGACTGCGGGCGGCCCGGATCTACGAGCGCAACCTGGCCAACCGCGCCCGGGCGGCGGAGTTGTACAAGCAGGTCACGACGACGGAGACCGACGAGAAGCGCATCGAGGAGGCGCGCAAGCGGCTGGCGGACCTCTCGCAGCGGCGGTGACTCCGGGAGAGGGGCGAGCCGGGGGGGCCGTGTGGGCGGCCACCCGGCTGCCGGACCTACCCGATCGCAGCCGGGCCGAGGCGTTCCTCCGCACGGGACGCGGGAGCATGGGGCCGCAGCCGGTCTTCGAGATCGGGGAAGGGGCCTTCGGGTCTTTCGCCCACGCTCATGCCTTCCTTCCTTCGCCTCGAGCCAGCCCCCCCTTCCGCAGCCCCCGGGCCACCGCAGAGTTGACCTCGCGAGCCGCGTCTGCCGGGGCCATTCCGCCGAGCCGATCCGCCCACGCGGACGGGTCGAAGCCGTCCGACGCGACGAGGGGCCGCAATCCCCTGGTGATGCCTTCCATCACCCGGAGGTAGTTGCCGGGCCGGCGTTCCTCCATCACGGGGCCGACCATGAAGTGGACCGGGCGGTCGTCGAGGGCCTGCCAGTCCACGCCGCCCGGCAGCAACACGAGCCACCAGTCCACGACCCCGTTCGTCGTGCGGATCGTTGCGTCGCAGGGCTGGAAGTCGTGAAGGAGGCCGAGCCCGTGGCCGATGCCGGTGCTGCCCAGCAACTCGCGCCGCCACAGGGTGCGTGCCCACCTGCCGTGAAGGTCGGGCCGCCGGTAGTGAGAGGCGAGCCGGTCCATCAGCCCAACGCAGACGTCCAGCTTTCGCTGCGGGAGCGGCTCGGACGGGCAGCGGGCTCGCCAGCGGGCCTCTTCCTCCCGGAAACGCCGCTTGATGCCCCGGTGCCCAAGGCGGAACCGACGAAGCCCCGCGTCATCGACGAGCACCACGCGCTCGGGGGCGATGGGGTGGAGCCCCTCCACCACCAGCGACCTACAGCGGGGGACGCCGAGAACGTTCGAGTCGCAGGCCGCCAGGTCCGCGAGGTATTGACGGGGGGCGGGGCCCTCGGCCAGGCCCCCCAGGCAGCCGTCGTCGCCGGCAACACCCCCTGCCCCGAAGGCGAGCCCGCCACCCAGGGCGAGGACGCCGTGGAGGAAATCGCGTCGGTCGATCATGCGAGAAGCTCCTCACGTGCCGTCTGAATGAAGTACGCCTCGTGCCCGGTCCCCTGCCATCAGGAGTGCGCCGCCCTGTACCGGGTTCACGCCCACGCGCCGGCCGCGAGGGCTGCGCCAGCCTCCCCTCCAGTTCCTCGCCCCGCTCGTTCGTTGGCCGGTAGCCCCTCCCTCTTCGCCAGTTTCTCCATTCGTCGACGTCGTCGCAACCCAAGTGCGCGGGGCGCCCAACCGCCCGACTTTGGGCACGAGCCTTCACCTTTTTTCTCGGGGCGGTCGATGCTAGATACGTCCCCCGCAAGGCGAGATCGGCTCCCCGAGGCAAGACGGTCGCGCGTCGGCATCTTTTGAGGAAGGCCCTATGCTCGGCTCGCTCTCCACCTGGCGGCGCTACCGCGCCCGCCTCCTGACGGGATTGGCGGCCCCCAGCCTGCTGGCTCTGGCCGGCGCCGCCGCCGAACCTGCGCCCACCGCCCTGCCCGCCCTTCTCCCCGCCGCCCCCGCCCCTGCGCTCGCCCCCTCGGCCACCGTGACGGCGCTCGACCTCGCCGCGTGCCGGCGGCTGGCGCTGGAAAAGCAGCCGGCCGTTGCAGCGGCCCACGCCAGCCTGGCCGCCGCCCTCGGCCGGCAACAGGCTGCCAACAACGTGCGCGTGCCGACCTTCCTCGTGAAAGATTTGCCCACGCGCCGCCAGCAGGCAGCTCTCGGCGTCGCCGTCGCCCAGGCCCGCGTGCATCTGGCCGAGCTCAACACCCTTTTCGGGGTCGATTTCAGTTACCTCTCCTACCTCTACGCCAGGCAGCAACTCGCGGTCGCCGACGACGCGCTGGTCAACCTCCGGGCGCTGCGCAAGGTCGTCGCCCAGGCGATCGAGGACGAGTCCCGGCGCGACCTGAGCAGGCGCGACCTCAAGAGGCTCGACGTCTACCTCCTCGTTGCCCAGGGCCGGCGCGAGGACGCCGTGGAGGGCGCCGAGCGCGCCCTGAGCGGCCTGCGCGAGTCGCTCGGCATGGGCCCCGATGGCGTCCTCGTCCTCGCCGGGCAGCGCCTCCTCGATGCCCGGGCCACGCCGAGCAAACAGGAAGTCCTCGACCTGGCGCTGTCGCGTCGGCCGGAAATGGCGATGGCGGTCCACGGCGCGGAGATCACCGGCCTGGAGGTGTGCGCCCAGGGCACCAAGCGCTTCCACCCGAGCATGGCGACCTTCGCCGCCAGCGGAGACCTCCACGCCGACCCGCTGTCGGCCGGCAACTTCGACATGCAATACCGCCCCGCCGCGGTCGGTCTGGAGATGCCGGGCAAGATCAACGGCTCGCGGGCCGAGCGCGTCGAGCAGGCGCGCGCCTACCAGGCGCGGGCGGGCTCGGTGGTCGAGAAGACGCGCGGCCTCCTCGCGCTGGAGACGGAGCAGGCGTTCCTCCGCTGGCAGGGGGCGACGCGCAAGCTGGCTCGCTACGAAAAGGCGGCACGCGAGGCGCGGGGCTACTTCAAGGAGCAGCAGAAGCAGTTCACCCCGGCGGCCCCCAAGATCCCGCTCGACCCGCTCCTCAACGCCGCGCTGCTGAGCAGCCAGCTCACCGCCCAGGTCAATGAAACGCGCTACCGGCAACTGCTCGCCCTGGCGGAACTGGAACGCGCCACCGGGGGGGGCTTCTGCTCTGGCCTGGCCACGGCCCCCCCCGTGAAGGAAGAGGAAAACGGGAACGGCAACGGCAACGGGAACGGCAACGGCAACGGCAAGCACTGACGGTGTGGCCGCGTGGGCAGGAGCGCTCGGTGGTCCCGCAAGATCAGGGAGGACGCAACGTGAGACGAAGGATGGCAGTCGCGATGGTTCTGCTCGTGTCGGCCGGCCTCGGCGGGGGCCTGCTCTGCGCCCCGGAGGCCCCCGCGCAGGGGGCCCGCCCGGTCGTCCGCATCGGGCTGGTCGATACGCTGCTCCGCAACACGTCGGAGCGGATGATGCAGCTCGTGATGCGTCCTTTCAAAGTGCTCATGGAAGCGCAGACCGGGATGGACGGGCACCTCGTCCTCGCCGGCAACGCCTTGACGCTGGGCCACAAGCTCAAGGAAGATCAGGTACAGGTCGGCGTCTTCCACGGCTTCGAGTTCGCCTGGGCGCGCCAGAAGTACCCGGGGCTCAAGCCGCTCATCATCGCGGTCAACCGCCATCGCTACGTCCAGGCCAAGGTGATGGTCCACAAGGACTGCAAGGCCGCCACCTGCGGCGACCTCCAGGGCAAGGTCGCCGCTCTCCACGCCACCTCCCGCGAGCACTGCCGCCTGTTCTTCGAGCGCCGCTGCACCGGGGAGAACGCGACGCCGGCCCGGTTCTATGGTCAGATCACCACCCCCGCCGACGCCGAGGACGCCCTCGACGACGTGGTGGATGGCAAGGCCCAGATCACGGTGGTCGATGCCGTCGAACTGGAGAACTACCGCAAGACCAAGCCCGGCCGGTCCCGCAAGCTCAGGGCCCTGCTCGATTCGGAACAGCTCCCCTGCGGGGTCATCGCCTACCACCCCGGCCGCTTCGACGAGGCCGACGTCGACCGCTTCCGCGCCGGCCTCATCGCGGCCCGCGGGACGCCGCGCGGCCGGCAGATGCTCGAACTGATGCGCATCACCGCCTTCGAGGCGGTCCCCGTCGGCTTCGAGGCCAACCTCGCCGTCGTCGCCAAGCTCTACCCCGCGCCCATCCCACCCAAATGAACGGCGCCGCCCACGCCTGCGCCGGGCGAGCCGGGGGGGGGGGGCGGGGGCGGCGCGCGCCCCCCGGCGGG
>JBBSEZ010000064.1:0-29445 GCA_038239195.1 Gemmatales bacterium | reverse complement strand
GCCGCGCCGCTCGCCTCGATGCTTTCTGACATTCGATGGGCTACTGCAACTTCGCCAGCACCTCGTCCGTCAGGTTGAGGTTGTGGTGGACGGCCTGCACGTCGTCGTGGTCGTCGATCGCCTCGACGAGCCGCACCACCTTGAGGGCCGTCTCCTCGTCGGCGTCCACGCCCGTCTTGGCGATCTGCGTGATCTCGGCGTGGGCGATGGGGACGTGAGCCGCCTCCAGCGCCTCCTGGACCTTGTTGAACGACCCGGTGTCGCAGGTGATCTCGAAACCCTGGCCGGTGTTCTTCAAGTCGTCGGCGCCCGCTTCGAGAGCGACACCCATCAGCATGTCCTCGTCGATGCCCTGGCTGTTGACGCTGAACAGGCCCTTGCGCTCGAACAGGTAGCCGACGCAGCCGGCCGAGCCCATGTTGCCCCCGCCGCGCTCGAAGATCTTCCGCACCTCGCCGTTGGTTCGGTTGCGATTGTCCGTCAGGATGTCCACGTAGATGGCCACCCCGCCGGGGCCGAAGCCCTCGTACGCGATCTCGTCGAAGGTCAGCCCCTCGACGTCGCCCGTCCCACGCTTGATGGCGCGGTCGATGTTGTCTTTGGGCATGCTCACCTGACGCGCCTTGTCGATGGCGTAGCGCAACTTCAGGTTCATCGTCGGATCGCCGCCGCCGTGCCGCGCGGCGATGATGATGGCCCGGCTCAGCTTGCTCCACAGCTTGCCGCGCTTGGCGTCGGTGGCGCCCTTCTTGTGCTTGATCGTGGCCCAGTGGGAATGGCCGGACATGACCTCTCCTTCGTCGAAAAGGGAGTGCGCTTGCGAGGGCGGAAGCCGGGGAAACGAGGAGGCAGGCCCTCTTGCCTCGTTGCCCCCCTTCATCCATCCCTCTTGAAGGTACTGCCCGCCCGCCCGTGTCGTCAAGGCTTGGCGAGCTTCAGCTTGCCCTGCACTTCCTTGTAGCGCGGGTCGGACTTGCGGCGCGCCCCCGCCTCGTACAGCCGGAGTGACTTCCGCCACGCCTCCGCCGCCTTCGCCAGTTCCTCCTGGCGGAAATAGACGTCGCCCAGATGGTCCCAGACCACCGGGTCTTCTTCCCCATCGATCGTCTTGCCGGCGCGCTCCAATTCGCGCCGCGCCTCGTCGAGCTTCCCCTGTCGGAAAAGCACCCAGCCCAGGCTATCGACGTAGGCCCCGTTGTCCTGGTCCGCCGCGATGCTCAGCGACGTTCCGCCCGTGCGCTGCTTGCGGTCGAGGTCGATCGCCTTGCGGATCAACTTCTCCGCCTCGCTCAGGTTCTTGTGGCGCTCGGCCCACTGGTAGCCCAGGTTGTTGCTCGCCGTCGCGTCGTTGGGGTCGGCGCGTAGAACCAGTTCGAGTTGCTCCTCCGACTTGTCGGCTTGCCCGGCCGCCAGGTAGGCGCTCGACAGCTCCACCCGTACGTCGCGCACCTCGCCCGCGCTGCCGTGCTCCTTCAGCATCACCTCGCAGGCCGCCAGTGCCTTCGCGTGCTCTCCAATGTTCGAGAGCACCTGGGCCCGCTGGATCTTCATTGGCAACCGCCGCGGCTCGGTCGCCAGGTTGAGCGCCTCCTCGGCCGAGGCCAGCGCCTCCTTGTTCTTGTCCAGAGCCAGGTACGCCATCGCCATGCTCTGGTGGAACATCACCAGGTTGGTGGCCTGCGCCTTTCGCAGCCCTTGCTTGCAGACCGCGATGACGTCGGCGTGCTTGTACTGGGCCCGAAGCACCCGCAACAGCCCGCTGTAGACCTCCGCCTCGTTGTCGCCGAGGCCCCCCGGCTTCTCCAGACAACTGCGGTAGAGCTTCTCCGATTCCCCCAGTTGCCGCGCCTGCGCGGCCAGCGCTCCCAGCACCACCCTCGTTGCAAAGCTCAGGCCGCGCCCGCCGCGCAGCCGGGCCCCCGCCGCGGGGACCACCAACTTCATCAGTTCGGCGTCCTCGCGCAGCACGATCAGCATGGCCCGGGCGTTGGCGGCCTCGGCGCGGTCGCGGCCCTTTTTCTCGTCGGCTGCCGACCGCACCGCGGCGTCGAGCCGGTTGAGGGCCTTCACTCCTCCGGCCGCCCCTTCGTCCTTGTACACCTGGAACAGCCCCCGGTACACCTCGGGGCTCGCGGTCGTGCGCAGGAGCACCTCGTAGGTCGCGATGGCCTCCCGCGCCTGCCCGGCACTGCGACATTCGCGCGCCAGCACCAGCTTCAGGGCGACGTTGTTGGGGTCGCGGTCCGATGCCGTGCGCAGTTCGGGGACGATTTGCTTCCCGAGCCCGAGCTTTCGCTGGAGCTCGATCTTCAGCTCGTAGCCTTCGGTCCCCTGGGGCTGGGTGCGCAGGTAATCGTTAAGCCGATCGAGCGCCTCGCGGAACTTGCCCTGGCCCTGGTAGACCTGCGCCAGGTTGAACGAAAGTCGGCCGGCGCGCACGGGGTCGGTCTTTTGCGCCTTCTCGAACGCGGCGATGGCTCGCGCCGGGGCGCCGGCCTTGAGGCAGATGCGCCCGAGGCGCTCATAGGTCTCCGCCGCCTGGGCGACGATCTCTTCCTTGGTGTACGTGCCCACCTCGAGCAGGGCGGCGGGCTTTTCGAGCACGGCCACCACCTTGCGGAAAGCGCGTTCGGCCTCGGCCCAGTCCGCCATCTGTTCGCTGAGCACCCCAAGATCGAACCAGACCTGTGCCTTCAGGTCGGGCCGATCCGCCAGGCCAGGACAGCGCGCCGTGCGCTTTAGCACCGCTATCGCTTCCTTCTTGCGATCCAGCCCCCGCAACTGGCGCGCATACAGGTGTCCCGTCTCGTGATCGTTGGGGTTGAGCTCCAGAGCACCACGGCACGCGGCGAGGGCGTCCCCGACCCGGTCGAGGGCCAGGTAGATGGGGACGAGGGCCTTGAAAACGTCGGCCGAACCCGGGTCGAGGCGCCGGGCCTCTTCGAGGGTGCGCGCCGCCTCCGCCAACTTGTTGGCGCGTTCCTGCAAGAGCCCTGCGCCGTACAGGCGCAGGGCCTCGCGGTGGTCGAGCTCTTTTTTGGTTGGCGCCTTGGAGGGAACGTGCCTGGCCGGCAGGTCCGTGTCCCCGCTCGTCTGGGCGAGGAGGGGGGCGGCCAGCGCAAGGCACAGGGCCCCGGCAAGGGCCGAGCGAATGGTAGGGGACATCGTTCTCATCACCTCCCGCTCCGTGAGCCGCGGGCAGCCGTGCCGCCCCTTCCCTCGCCCAGTGCGTGCGCAGAGGCGCCCGCCACCGGGCCGTTCCGGTTGGGGAGGGATTGTACCCGGCGAGCGCCGGATTTCCTAGCGGGGGTTGTGCGGCGGGAGAGTGGGCGGGAGGGAGGAACTGAGCTGGATCGCGAAACGACAAGCAAGAGAGTTACCGGGCCCTGCATGCTTGTCGTTTCGCGGCCTCGCGTCAGCGCGCTTTCGCCCTCGTCGCGCGGGCCCCTGCCACCTGCTCGACGCCGACTTCCTGGGCCGTGCCGCACTCTCCGCAGAGCGGGCAATCCGGGCAATTCGGGCCCGTTTCCCAGCAGTGGTCCTCGGCCATGCTGCTGATGACGTCCGTGAAGTGCGCGCCCTTCGACTTCGCGACCAGGTGCTCGAGGCTGGCTCGGGCCGCCTCGAGCCCTTCCTGGCCGGGCTCGAGGAGGCCCAGCCGCCGCGCACAGCGTAGGGTCGGGGCGTCGAGCGGGATGGCGTGCCCCCCCAGAGACCGCTGGATCACCCAGGCGCCGACATAGTCGTTGGACGCCTCGTAGCGCGAGAGCTGCTTGGCGGCCACCTTGAGCCCCGACTTCTGCAACTTGTCGAGGTCGAACGAGAAGGTGGTCTCGAACACCTCCTGCAAGAACGATACCAGGCGCTGGGCGCGCATCTCCGGCTCGCTGAGGCCTTCGAGCGCGTCCTCGATCTCGCGCTGCGAACTGACGCGCACCTCGTTCCAGTCGAAGAACTGCGAGCTCAGGTTGTGGTACGCCTGATCGGCCTGCTCCGCCGTGGCGTTCTCCCGACAGAGGGCGTAGACGAACTGCTCCAGGACGGGCCGCGGCTCCGGCTCGCGGTCGCCGGCCCGGTCGCCGCGATTCAACAACAAGTTCAACACGCGCTGCTTGCTGATCGTGGTCGCCATGGTTTGTCGTTCACTCCGTTGGGAAAATGGCGAAGGAGGGTAGGTCACAGCCACAGGGGCCTCGACTTCCCCTCGGTCACGCATCCGCAGGCTTCGGCCGCACCGTTCCCTCGGCGGGCCCACCCTGCGGGGGCGCTGCCTCCGCCTCCTCGGGGCTCGATGCGCCAGCTTCTGCGGCAGGCACCATCGGCCTCGACTCGGCAAGGGCCTCGTTGATCAGGCGGGTCATCTCGATGCTGTTCTTCACGCCCTGATCGAGCACGAACGCGATCACCGGCGTGAAGCGAGTCTTCAGCCGGCTGGCGAGCTTCGACTGCACGAACCCCGCCGCATGGCGGAGGCCGTGCATCGCGAGCTCCTGCTCTTTCTCCGTGCCCATCACGGACACGTACACCTTGGCGTGTTGCAGGTCTCCCGAGACCTCCGCGCGCGTCACCGTCACCAGTTTCACGCGCGGGTCCCGCAGTTCGTACAGGATCGTCTCGCTGGCCACCTCGCGGATGGCCTCGGACACACGGGCTAGTCTATGAGTTTTCATCTTCTCTCAACAGGAGCCCTTAGTGCTTCGTCCTTAGTGCTTAGCAAAGACCGTCACCTCGGAGTTCTTTGCTAAGCACTAAGCACCAAGCACTAAGCACTAATCATGATAACGTGCGCAGCACCTGTTCGATGCGGTAGGCCTCGATCACGTCGTCCACCTTGATGTCGTCGTAACCGGCGATCTTGAGGCCGCACTCGAAGCCCTCGCGAACCTCGCGACTATCTTCCTTGAAACGCTTGAGCGATTCCAGCCCGACCGACCGCTCCGGGGGCGGGTAGACGACCACCCCGCTGCGGATGATGCGCACCTTCGCCGACCGCTCGATGGTGCCCTGGGTGACGTAGCAGCCCGCGATCGTGCCGACCCGGCTGATCCGGAACGTCTCGCGCACCACCGCCCGCCCGAGGTGAATCACGTCCTCGCGCGGCTTCAGCTTGCCTTCCAGGGCGGCACGGATGTCGCCGGCGAGCTTGTAGATGATGTTGTACTGCTTGATCTGGATCCCACGCTCGTCCGCCAGCGCCTGCGCCGCTTCGTCGGGCACGACGTTGAAGCCCAGGATCAGCGTGTCCTCCGGCGAGGTCAGCGCCAGCTGAACGTCGCTGACCGAGATCCCGCCGATGGCGGCGTGCAGGATTCGCACGCGCACCTCGTCGTGGCGCAGTTTCTCCAGTTCGGCCCGGATGGCCTCGATGGAGCCCTTGGCCTCGGCCTTGAGGATCACCTTGAGCTCGGCGACCTCGCGGTCTTTCAAGCTTTCCAGCGTCATGGCCGAGCGCGGCGCCTGGCCCTGTTCGCGCGCCTTGTCCTTGCGCCGGTCCGCGATCTCGCGCGCCGTCGTCACGTCCGGGACCACCAGGAAGGGGTCGTCGGCGTTGGGCACGTCGTCGAGCCCCGTGATCCGCACCGGCACGCTCGGCCCGGCCGCCTCGAGCGGCTTGCCGAGGTCGTTGTACATCTTGCGCACGGTGCCGTAGGTCGCCCCGCACAGCACGATGTCGCCCGGGCGGAGCGTTCCATCCTGGACAAGGAGGGTGGCCAGGACGCCCTCTTGCTCGCTCAGGTGCGCCTCCAGGCAGGTGCCGGCCGCCGGCTTGTTGGGGTTGGCCTTGAGCTCCTCGAGCTCGGCCACGATCGAGATCTGCTCGAGCAGATCGTCGATCCCCTTGCCGGTCTTGGCGCTGGTCAGCACGAAGGGCACCTCGCCGCCCATCGTGTCGGGGATCAGCCCCAGGCCGTAGAGCTGCTGCTCCGTCTTCTTGAGGTTGGAGTCGGGCAGATCGACCTTGTTGATGGCCACGACGATCTTCACCTCCGCCGCCTTGGCGTGGTTGATCGCCTCCTCGGTCTGTGGCATGACGCCATCGTTGGCGGCCACCACGATCACCGCGATGTCGGTGACGTTGGCGCCGCGGGCCCGCATCTTGGTGAACGCCTCGTGGCCCGGGGTGTCGAGGAAGGTGATCGGCTTGCCGTTGTGCTCGACGCGCCAGGCGCGGATCACCTGCGTAATGCCGCCCGCCTCGGTATCGACGACGTTGCTGCGGCGGATCTGGTCGAGCAGCGACGTCTTGCCGTGATCGACGTGGCCCATGATGGTCACGACGGGGGCACGCGGCAGGAGGTCTTCGGGCTTGTCGGCCCGGGCGGCATCGCTTACCAGGATCTGTTCCTTGTCGAGGGCGCGCTTGATGGTGATGGGCGTGTTGTAGGCGTCGGCGACCAGCAGCGCCATTTCGGGCTCGACCATCGAATTGATGTTGATCGTCGGCAGGGCGCCGAGGTCCATCAACTTGAACAGCACGTTCCCCGACCGCTGCCCGATGCCCTCGGACAGCGAGCGCACCGTGATCGGCAGTTCGAGGACGACGTCCTTCTTGCGGTCCTCGGTCGGCTTCTGCTTGGTCCGCTTGTGCCGCGGGTCCTTGCGGTGGCGCTGCTTCTCGTCGTCGAGGAGCATGACCTTGCCGCCGCGGACGTCGCTCCCGTCGCCCTTGCGCTTCTGCTGGCGCTCCGCGCGTTCCTTGTGGCGAGCGTCGCGGCCGGGCAACGCGCCGGGGCGCTTGCTCCCCGCCTTCTTCTTGGGATCGACGCCGTCGTCCTCGCCGACCTCCGGCTCCGGGGCGACGGGCGCGCCGGGCGAGGCGGCCCGCTGGCCGGCCGGGGGAGGCGGCTTGAGCGAGTCTTCCATCTCCTTGGTGGTGATCGGAAGGCCCTTGTTGAGCATCTCCGCCGTGATGTTGCCCAGCTTCCGAGGCCCGATCGAGGGGGGCGGCTTGGGCGGTTCGGCCGGCTTGTTCGGCTGAGGGCGCAGCGTCTGGTTGTTCGGGCGTGGTGCAACGGACCCTGGGGCGCGGGGCGGCAGTCGCTCCCCCCCGCCCGGCCGGCGCGGGCCATCCCCTGGCCGACCGAGGTGCGGCGTGCGATCCCCTCGGGGGGCCTGGTTGTCGAGCTGCCGCATCGGCTTCGGGCCCAGGTTGGGGGGGGCGCCCCGGTTGGGCGGTCCCGAGCCTGGTCCCGAGCCTGGTCCAGCAGGAGGGCGCGAGCCAGCAGACGGCGCGGGGGGCGTCGTCGGCGCGGTCGGGCCGGCCGCCGGCGCCAGCGGCGCTGCCGGAACGTCGGGCGCCTTGGGCGGCGCAGGCGGGACGACCGGGCGGGGCTGTTCCGGGGCCGGCGCGGCGCTAGGTGCGAGGGGGGCCTGTGGTTCGGCCGCGCGAGGTTGGGCGAGCGTTTCTGGCACTTTGCTCCCGGGGGAGTGATCGGGGGAACGAGGCAAGGTCGGCGCTTCGGGCTGGCGCGCGGCAACACTGACTTCGGGTGCCGCGGCGACAGGCGCAGCCGGCGGCTTCGCAACAGGCAGTGCCGACGGCGGCGCGGTTCCGGCGGGGACTGCGGGGACGGGGGGCGCCACAGCCGCAGGCACCACAACGGGGGTGGGAGGGGGTGCGCTGGTGGGGGAGGGCGCAACTTCCGTCTCTTCGCGCTCGGCGGGCGGCGCGGAGACCGGGGCCGGCGCGCTGCGGGGACGAGCGTCGAGGTTCTTGACCTTGCCCATGATCGTGGCGGCAGCTCCGGGCGCGCGAGGAGCGACAGCGGGTGGGACGGCTGGTCCCCCGCGTTGAACGAGCTCCACGATCTGGTCGCGCGTCTCGGGCTCGATGGTGCTGAGCTGGTTCTTCACGTCGATGCTGTGCTGGCGACACAAGGCCACGAGGTCCTTGCTCTCCATCTTCAGCTCGCGCGCCAGCGCGAAAATGCGGACTTTTTCTTTTTGCAAGCGCAACTCCCTGTGACTCACTATTCAGACATACGTGCTACCCCCGACAAGGCGTTTTGCGGGGCGGACCGTGCCAGTCTTCACACTGCTTCCCCCATTCTAACCGATTCTGGGATTCGGAAAAGAGCTTCCGGCCGGATGGGGGAAAATGGGCGCCTCGTTACTCGGCCGGCGCCGGCGGCTGAGGCGCGGGCGTTTCGGCTATTGGCACCTCGGCTGGAGGGACCGGCGCCGGCTCCTCGGCCGGCGGCGGCACGGCCAGCGCGGGCGCCGCGAACAGGTTGTCGAAGGCGGCGCGCCCGCTTTCGCTGACGGTGTGCGTCGGCGCGGGCGCAGCCACCGGGCCATCGGAGAACAGCTTGGCCACCTTGTCCGCCGGCGTCACCACGTGCGAAGGCGAAGCCATCGGCTCGCGCACCTTGGCCGTCCTCGACTCCTCCTCGACCTCCTCGGCCGCGTCCTCTGCCGCGGCGATGACGTCTTCCGCCTGGTCCTCCGTCGTGCCGAGCAACTCGGCGAGGTCGGCTGGCTCCAGGAACGTCAGGTCGTCGTAGGAGAGAAACCCCTCCTCGATCAGCTTCTCCACCATCTCTTCGTCCACGCCGGGGATCTCGAGGAACCAGCTCTCCGCCTTGGTGATGCTGTTGTCCAGCTCGTCGTGGGTCATGATCTCGATGTCCCAACCAACCAGCTTCGACGCCAGGCGCACGTTCTGCCCGCGCCGCCCGATCGCCAGCGACAATTGATCTTCCTTGACCAGCACCACCGCCCGCCCTAGCAGCGAGTAGAGGAACACTTCCTCGATCTGGGCCGGCTGCAGCGCGTTGGGGATCAGCACCTGGAGCGAATCGTTCCAGCGCACGATGTCGATGCGCTCGCCGCCGAGCACCTCGACGACGTTCTTGATGCGACTGCCGCGCACGCCGACGCACGCGCCGACGCAATCGACCTTCATGTCGACGCTCGACACGGCGACCTTGGTGCGGTAGCCCGCTTCGCGCGCGATGGCCTTGATCTCAATGGTACGTTCGTCGATCTCCGGAATTTCATTCTCGAAGAGCCGCCGCACGAAGTCGGGGTGGGTGCGGGAAAGGATGATCTTGACGCGGTGCCCGACCTTCTTGACCTCGAGGATGACCGCCTTGACCTTCTCGCTGTTGTGGTGCGTCTCGCCGGGGATCTGTTCGCTGCGCGGCAAGATGGCCTCGGTCTTCGGGTCGAGGCTGACCAGCGCTGCCCCGCCCTCGAAGCGCTGCACGTTCCCCTGAACGAGATCGCCCTTCTTGGCCACGTACGAGTTGAAGACCGTGTTGCTTTCTTCCTCGCGGAACATCTGGATCATGAGCTGCTTGGCGGCCTGCGCGGCGATCCGGCCGAGCTCCCCGCTGGCCGGGTCGAGCACCTTCTCGCCCTTCTGCGCGTGGATGACCCCGCTCGTTCGGTCGATGCTGACGAGGATGTCGTCCTCGTCGTCGTAGCACTTCATGACGGCCAGGCGCACGGCTTTTTCGATGGCGCCGTAGATGACGTCCTTGGGGATCTGCTTCTCGCGGTGGAGCAGATCGACCCCCTTGATCAGCATCTCCCCGGCCTTGACTCGTTCGGTGGTGTTCATGGATGTTCCCGCTGAAACGGCCGTGGGCCTCACGGCTCGGGCAAGGCCCCCCGGGCCTGCTCCAGATAACAAAAAAAGTGGGGGCTGCCCACTTTACTGCGTCCAGGCGCTCGCCCCAGCGAGCTCCGAAGCGCAGCCCCCGCCTACCGGGGGCCCCAACCGTGCGCGAGTGCGCGGCCGGTGGAGCGCTCGAACAGATGGGCCTGTAGCAAATCCAGCCCCACCTGGGCTCGAGCACTCCCAGACAAGCCCTCCCCCCCGCTCTCGATGCGAGCGGTGATCGACCAGGGACCGCAATGCAGCGACACCTGATCGAGCAAGCCCGTCCGTTCGACGAGCCGCACCTCCATGAAGAGCCGGCCTTCCTCCTCAAGCCTGCCTCCGAGCCTCACCTGCTCGGGCCGAATGCCAACCGTCACCGCCTGGCCCAGAAAGGGGCGCCAGTCGGCCCGCCCGTTCACGTCCAGGAGCGGGCCGCCGGGCCCTGCACGGAGGGCAAGCCGCCCTTCCTCCTCGATCAGCGCCCCATCCAGGAGCGCCATTGGGGGCCAGCCAAGGAAGCCGGCGACAAAACGATTCGCAGGCCGTTGAAGCAGGGCCTCTGGCCGATCGAGCTGCTGGACCACTCCGCGGTCCAGGACCAGGGCCCGGTCAGCGAGGGCCACGGCCTCTTCCTGATCGTGGGTGACATGGATCATTGTCGCTCGAATGGACCGCTGGAGCAAGTGCAACTCGCGCCGCATTTCCAATCGAAGCGGCGGATCGAGCCCGCTGAACGGCTCATCGAGCAGGAAGACCGCCGGCTCGCGCATCAACGCGCGCCCCAGGGCGACGCGCTGTTGCTGTCCTCCCGAAAGCTCGGCCGGCTTGCGCCGAAGCAGTTCGCCGAGGCCCAGCGACCTCGCCACTTCCGCAAGACGCGCGTCGAGGGCGCTGTCGTTTCGCCAGCCCCAAGGGGCCCACCGACGCGCCCTTTCGGCGAAGCAGAGATTGTCGGCGACCGAGAGGTGCGGATAGAGCGCGGGCCTCTGGAAGACGAACGCCACGTCTCGCTGATGGGGCGGAGCGCCGGTCACGTCGCGCCCCTCGATCGAAATCGAGCCTCCGGTCGGGCGCTCGAGCCCGGCGAGGAGGCGCAGCGTTGTCGTCTTGCCGCACCCGGAAGGGCCGAGCAGGACAACGAGCTCGCCCGCGGCAACGCGAAGAGAAAGGTCGCGCACGGCGAGGGTGCCGTTGGGATAGGCCTTGCTCACTTTGTCGAACACCACCTCCGCCATCGCCGCCCTCTGTCCTCGTGGCGACAAGGGACGCTTGTCGCCACGGGCGCCTACCGACCTCCCACCCAAAGTGTACGCCGGTATAATACAGAAAGAAGGCCTTTGGGAGCACGATCGTGAAGAACGAAGCCATCGCTCTGCGCCTGGACGAGTACGCCTCGCAACTCGAGAACGAGGCCGCGAACCTATATCGGGCGCGGGCCTATCGTCGGGCGGCCGAGGTGGTCCGCTCTCTGGATCGCCCGCTGAAGAGCTTGCTGGAGGAGCAGGGCACGGCCGGGCTGGAGGCGTTGCCGGGGATCGGCACGAGCCTCGCCTTCGCGCTCGAAGCCGTTGTCCGCACGGGGGAGTTGCGCACGCTCCGCCGCGTCGATGCACACCGGGCGCCCGACCTTCAGTTGACCAGTTTGCCGGGGATCGGGGCGCAACTGGCTCAGCGCATCGAGGAGCGGATCGGCGTGAAGAGCCTGGAAGAATTGGAAGCAGCCGCGCGAGCAGGGCGCCTCGCGGAGGTCGGGATAGGCCCCAAGAGGGCGCGCGGCATTCTCGAAGCCCTCGCCGGGCGAGCCTCCCTGCTGGGCCAGCCCGTCGCCAATGAGCCAGCCGTCGAAGAGTTGCTGGCCCTCGACGAAGAGTATCGGCGACAGGTCGCGGACGGTTCCCTCCCCACGATTCGCCCGCGGCAGTGCAACGAGGGGAACGAGAAGTGGCTCCCGGTCTGGCGCCTGGAGCGCGCCGGTTGGCGCTACCGCGTCCTTCACTCCAATACGGCGCTGGCGCATCGACTCGGCACGACCCACGACTGGGTGGTCCTGTACTTCGAGGACGAGGAGCGCTCGGGGCAGCGAACGGTGGTCACGGAGACGCGCGGCGAGCTGCGTGGGGAGCGCGTCGTCCGCGGGCGCGAGGGCGAGTGTCGGCGCGTCGCGATGGCGGGCTCGGAAAAAGAGCCGGCAGCGTGAGCCGGGAGCAAGGTGTTCGCAGTCGTGGCCAATGTAGACCGCCGCTCCGCGGCGGGGGCACCACGACGGGGGCCGGGCTACCTTGGCGCTGAACCGTTACAAGACAGCGTGGCCCCCGGTTGCTAGGACAACCGCCGTGTCGTCCCCTGGGAAGGACCGGGTGCCATGCTCCGTTCGCTGCGTTCTCTGCTCGAGCTGATTCGCTTCAGTCACACCGTCTTCGCCCTGCCGTTCGCCCTGACCAGCGCCGCCCTGGCCTGGAACCTGGCAGGCTTTCGCTGGCTTCAACTCCTTGGGATCGTGCTCTGCATGGTCTTCGCCCGCAGCGCCGCGATGGCCTTTAACCGCCTCGTCGATCGCCCGTTCGATGCCCTCAACCCGCGAACGGCACAGCGACACCTGCCGGCCGGCCTCCTCACCGCCACCACCGTCTGGGCGTTTTTCCTCGCTTCCTCCGGCGGCTTCGTGCTCTCGACGCTCATCTTCCTCCTGGCCTTCGACAACCCCTGGCCGCTCTGCCTTTCCCTTCCCGTCCTCCTCTTCGTCTGCGCCTACTCCCTCACCAAGCGCTTCACCGCCCTGTCGCACTTCTGGCTGGGCGCCTCGCTCTTCCTCGCGCCGGTCGCGGCGTGGATCGCCATCCGCGGCTTCCCCCTCCAGGCGCTGGGAGACGAATGGCTCGTGCCCTTGGTCCTGGGCGGGGCCGTGCTGTTTTGGGTCGCCGGCTTCGACGTCCTCTACGCCTGCCAGGACGTGGAGTTCGACCGGAAGGCCCGGCTGAACAGCGTCCCGGCCGTGCTCGGGGTGCGCGGCGCCCTGCGCGTGGCGCTCGCCTGTCACCTCGTCATGCTCGGCATGTTGGTGCTCCTCTTCGTCGTGTCCCCCCACCTGCACCTCATCTACCTGGCTGGCGTCGCCGCGGTCACGGTCCTCCTTGTGTGGGAGCACTGGTTGGTGCGGCCCGACGACCTCAGCCGCGTCAATCAGGCATTCTTCCAGATCAACGGCGTCATCAGCGTCGGGCTGTTCGTCGTCGTCCTCGTCCAGCTCGCGGTCGGCACGTAACCGGTGGGACGGCTCTCCTGAGCCGTCCTACAAGGATGCCTTTTCCTGCCGCGCGCCGAACCGCGCGACGAACAGCCCCTGCCGGCTTACAATAGCGCGAGCACTTTTTCCCAAGGCTCGTGAGGCCCGACCATGTCCCCTCTCCAGGAACCGTCGCGTCGTTCCTTTCTCTCCACCACCGCGGCGCTGGGCGCAGGCGCCGTTGCCATCCCCGCCTTCGGCGCGGCAGGCGGCATGGACACGATCAACGTTGGCCTGATCGGCACCGGCGGGCGCTGCCGCCACCTGATGAAGTCGCTCGCCAAGGTGCCGCGCGTGCGCCTGGTCGCGGTGTGCGACGTCTACGACGTCCACCTCAACGAAGCTCGCAAGCTCGCGCCAAAGGCGCTGGCCACCAAGCACTACAAAGCAGTGTTGGCCCGCAAGGACGTCCATGCCGTGCTGATCGGCAGCCCCGATCACTGGCACGTTCCGATGACGATCGACGCGCTGGCGGCGGAGAAAGACGTGTACGTCGAGAAGCCGCTCACGCACAGCCTGGCAGAAGGCAAGCGCGTCCTGGCGGCGCAGGCGAAGCACCGGCGCATCGTGCAGGTCGGCACGCAGCAGCGCAGCATGCCGCAGTTCATCAAGGGCCGCGAGCTCGTCCGGGCCGGTCGCCTCGGGCGCATCGCCAAGGTCCGCCTGACGTGGAACCGCAACAGCGACCGCGTGCGGCGCTTTCCGCTCGGGGTCGATCCGAAGAAGGTCGATTGGAAGGCGTTCCTGGGCGGCGCCCCCAACCAGCCGTTCGACGAGTATCGCTTCCGGAACTGGCGCTGGTTCTGGGACTTCGGCGGGGGCATCTTCACCGACCTCATGGTCCACTTCCTCGACGTCGCCCACTGGTATCTCGACCTCGATCACCCCACGAAGGCCACGTCGATCGGCGCGCACGTCGTGAGCAAGGGCGTCTGGCAAACGCCCGACACCGTCCAGACGCTGCTCAGCTACCCCGGCGACGTGCAGGTGCAATTCGATGGGACGTTCACGAACGCCCGCCACGGGGCCATGATCGAGTTCATGGGCAGCGACGCCACGCTCTACCTCGACCGCGGGCGCTACGAGCTCCACCCGGAGCGCGGGCGTGGGAAGTACGAGGAGGGCGTCCTCGGCACGGGTCGGCGCGGGCAGGACTTCTACGACAAGCCGGATGGCGAGTTGCTCCACCTGACGAACTGGATCGACTGCATCCGCTCGCGGAAAGCGCCAACGGCCCCGGTCGAGGCGGGCGTATCGTCGGCGGCCGGGGCGCACCTGGCCAACCAGGCGCTGCGGACGGGGCGGGTGGCCACCTGGCCGACCTGAGGGGCCTACAGCAGAACGGTCGTGAGGCTCCCCCGACAATGCGGGCAGTGCCCGCACCCGCGCGGGATGCCCAGCCCGCACTGCGGACAGGCGTAACTGCCGACGGGCTGGAGGGCTCGCCGCATGTCCACGTCGCGCGCGGGGGCTGCCTCCGAGAAGCCGCCGCGCGGCACCTGGATGGCGTAGATGCACTGCGGGCAGACCACCCAGGAGCCCGCGTACCGGGTCGCGCATTTCAGTGCCTTGTCGCAGGCAGGGCAGCCGAACGAGAACCACGTCCCCTCGCGGCGGTGTGGATCGATCTCTCGGAGCACGTCGTCGTTGGGGACGACGAACGACGAGCCGCACGAAGGGCACGCGGTCGTCTGTCCCCACTGGCTCCGAGGCGACTCGAGCAGCGTCTGCCGGCCCACGCAGCAAGGACAGAAGTAGATGGCCGCGTAGATCGAGGTGGTGCCCAGGCACTCCTCGCAGCGGACGGTCGTTTGCCGGTGGCCAAAGGCCTTGTGGATCGGGTGTTTGCCGGGATGGCAAGGATGTGGGGCGGTCAGGTAGGTCTTGCGGTCTCGGAGCAAAGAGGCCGAGCGCCGGTCCGGGAAAATTGAGCCGGGCCCACCGGGGGGGTGGAACTGCTGGCCGCAGTCGGGGCACGTCGCGAGCAGCCCACGAGAAGTCGCAGGAAAGCGGAAGTGATACTGACAGAACGGACAGGCCACGAGCGAGGTCGGGGCCATCGGGCACCTCCTCGGCGGCGATGGGTTGTTGCGCCCGTTGTCATTGTAGAGAAAACGAGCCTGGCCCCTCGGCCGGATTGCGCCGAGGGGCCAGGCGATCGGGGCGGCGGGATTCGAACCCACGACATCCTGGTCCCAAACCAGGCGCTCTAGGCCAAACTGAGCTACGCCCCGTCCTCCTTACAAGATACCGGGCCCCTCGGATTGGACAACCCCATCCTGTTGCGGGCTCGCCCCGTTGGCGCGAGCCCGCAAGTGTCAGCGCCGAAGGGCCTCCAGAACGCGCTCGAAGTCGTCGTTCGACTCGAAGCTGAGGACTAGCTGTCCCTTCTCCTTGCCTTTGACGCGCACCTCCACCTTCAGCCCGAGCTTCTGGCGCAGCTCGTCCTCGATGCCGCGCACGTGGGCCGTCTTCTCCGCGGGCGCCTTGGCTCCGCCCCCGCCGGCGCCGTTGGTGGTCGCCTTCTCGTCGTTGACGAGTTGCTTCACGTACGCCTCGGTGGCGTGAACCGAGAGCCCGCGCGCGATGATCTCCTTGCTGACGCTGACCTGCTTCGTGGCGTCGGCGAGCCCCTTGAGCGCCTTGGCGTGGCCGGTGCTGAGCTGCCCGACGCGCACGGCGTCCTGGAGCTCGGGCGGCAGGTCGAGCAGCGCCACGAGGTTGGTGATGGTCGCTCGTCCCAGGCCGAGCCGGGCACCGAGGTCCTCGTGGGTCATGGCGTAGCGCGTCAGGTACTCTTTGAAGCCGTGCGCCTTTTCGATGGGGTTGAGGTCGCTGCGCTGGATGTTCTCGACGAGGGCCGCCTCGAGCACCTGCTGGTCGTTGAAGTCCACGATGGTCACCGGCACCGCGGTCATCCCCACGGCGCGGGCGGCCCGCAGCCGCCTCTCTCCGGCGATGAGCTGGTAGCGGTCGCCGACCTGGCGGACGACGAGCGGCTGGAGCACCCCGTGCGCCTTGATGCTCTCGCCGAGTGAGGTGAGGTCGTCGCCGTCGAACGCCTTGCGGGGCTGGTAGGGGTTGGCCTCGATCGACTCGACGGCCACGTCGCTTCGTGTCAGGCTAGGCGCCTCGCCGGCCTCGTCGGCGGTCCCGAGCAGCGCTTCCAGCCCGCGCCCGAGCCTCGATTTCTTTTCCGCGTTCATGAGGTTCCTTCCTCTCTCATCCGCTTCAGGCACCGGGGCCTTCCCGGTAGGGCGAGATTCTACCCAGGCGCGCTGCGCCGGAACAATGCGGATTACCGGCCCGTTCCGCGCGGAACACCCAGGCGGGGCCCGCCAAGCCACGAGCGGCGGCCCTTGGAGGCTTGGAGGTGCGCCGCTTGCGGCTTGGCGTTCTTCGGTTCGCTTGACCGCGCGCGAGTGGGCGATTAGACTGACCGGGGTAAGGAGCTCGCGGACATGACGCGCGAAGGCGATCTCTCGGCCCGCCCGACGAACGGAAGCGATGCTCGCCTGTCGCGGGCCAGCGTAGGGCGTTTGAGCCTCTACCTGCGACGGCTGGAAGGCCTTCTTGGCGAGGGGGCCTCCAAGGTCTCCAGCAGCCTTCTGGGCGAGCCCCTCGGCGTCACGGACGCTCAGGTGCGTCGCGATCTGGCCTCGCTCGGCAACCTCGGCCACCCCGGCATCGGCTACCCGGCCCCCGAGTTGATCGCGGCCATCCGCCGGGCGCTTGGCATCGATCGGGAATGGGCCGTCGCCCTCGTCGGCGTTGGCAACCTGGCCCGGGCCTTGCTCCGCTACCACGGCTTCGTGGAGCGCGGCTTTCGCATCGTGGCCCTCTTCGACGCCGACCCCGCGAAGATCGGCCAGGAGCTCGACGGGCTGACGATCCATGCTCCCGAGGAGATGCCGGCCGCGATCGCAGCCACCAGGGCGGAATTGGGGGCCGTGACCGTCCCTGCAGGGGCCTCCCAGGCGGTCGCCGAAAGCTTGATTGCCGCAGGAGTGAAAGGGTTGCTCAACTTCGCCCCGGTCGTGCTGCGAGTGCCTTCTGGAGTCAGCGTGGTCCACGTGGACCTTACCGTCCAGCTCGAACAGCTCGCCTTCCTGGTCCAGATGAGCGCCGCTGAGTAGAATAGAGAGGATGAACTACCCGGTAGTGTAACGGTAGCACAAGAGATTTTGGCTCTCTTTGTCCAGGTTCGAATCCTGGCCGGGTAGCTGACCGAGGCGAGCCGCCGGCATCGCGTCGGCGGCTCGCCATTTCCGACTGGAGATGGACACTTTTGCCGCGGGCCCGCACAATGGCCCCAGGGAAGGTGGAGCGCCGGGGCGTTCCGCCACCTGCCGGGGGCCTCCTCATGTTTCACGTCCGCTTGCTGTGCGCGTTCGGGTTGCTGGGCCTGGCGGGTTGCGGCACGACGACGGCCGTGTTCGAGCCCGACCCCAATGCCGTCTACACCATCGTGCTGCGCGATCCGGCGCCGGGCGACGTCCTGGAAGTCTCGGAGACGAAGGACACGGCGATCTCGCAGCGCAAGCAGACCGACAAGCAGGGGCCGCGCCAACCGCCTCGCTTGGTACGCAGCGCCGCGAAGTACACCGAAACCATTCAGGGGGCCCCAGTCGGGGCAAGCAAGCCAACCAAGCTCCGGCGTGCCTATCAGGGAAACGCCGGCCCTCCGATGCCCGGGGGCATACGTTATCCCCTGGCCGGTCAGACCGTCGAGATCGAGAAGCAGGGCGATCGCTACGCGTTCCGCCTTGCCAGCGGCGGGGCCATTCCTTTCGTCGAGGCCATGGCGCTCGAGGCCGAGTTCAACGGGCCCGATCCGCTCCCGCGCAAGGACATGCTGCCCGGGCGCGCCGTTCGACGCAATGAGGCCTGGGGCCTGGACGGGGCCAAGATCGCTCGCGCCTTCGCCGAAGGAACGAAGCTGGAGATGGTCCCAGGCAAGACGAAGGCGAACGGCACGCTGCTTCGCATCTACCGGGACGCGACCGGAGAGAAAGGCGTATTCGAGATCAAGATCGAGCTCTTCCCCAAGCCGAACGTCCCCCCCGCTAACTTTCTCGACGGCACCCGGATCGAGATCGCGTTCACCCACGACGCTTACGTGGACGGCACCTCCTCGACCGGAGAGATGACAATGCTGACGCGATTCAACGTCATCCAGAAACTCGGGAAGTCCACCCTCGTGACGGAGAACGAAACGACCGTCAAGAAGGTCACCCGGCAGATCAAGAAGTAGGCGAGGGAGCGGCGCCTACCCGATGACGATGCGCGGCTGCTTCGCCGGGTCGGGCTCCTCGCGACAAACGAGCGAGCGGACCATCCACGGGATGTTGCCCTGGCCGAACAGCAGGAAGCGGAAGTTGGCCGCCATCGGGGACTCATCCGACCAGCTAAAGTGGACCTCGGGCGGTTTGCCGACCACGCGGAAGGCCAGCGCCACGGCCGCGAGCACGTGCGCGATCGAGGTGCAGTGCGAGACGCGGATCACCTCGAAGCCGTCGCACGGCTCGATCTTCATCTCCGGCTGCTGGGAGAAGTCGCTGGGGTCTCCCAGGGTGGCCTCGAGGAAGAGGACCGGGACGTCCGGGCCCAGCCGATGGCGCAGGCGGATCTCGCGATCCTTGTCGAGCAGGCTGCCCGCCGTCGGGTCGTGCGGCACGAGCACCTGAAACTCGAACTGGCACACTTCGGGCCAGCGTTTCTCGCTCTGGGCGTCAGCGAAGCGGAAGCCCTCGAAGCGCAGCTCCTTGCTGCGCAGGTAGCGCGACACCATGCCGGTGACCATGACGACGGCGACGAAGGCCGAGGCGATGGCCAGGCCGCTCGGCCCCTGGAACACGAGCAGAACGCCCATCGCCACGAACAGCCCCGCGATGAGCGCGAACGGTGCCATTACCAGAGGGCGGAGCCACGAGCCGCGCCAGCGCTGGCCGAGGTCGAGCACGGCGGCCACCGCCGCCCCAACGAGAAGGGCCATGACGCTGGTCGCGTAGGCCCACTGCTGGGCGCCGACGCTGGCATGAAAGGCGAGGGTCACCAGCAGAATGACGAAGTTGAACAGGTGGAGGATGGCGCCAACGTTCTGGGCCCACCGCATCTGCATGCCGTAGCGGGTGAGGTACTCGGGAACCATGTCGCGCAGCCCGATGGTGGCGCTGGCCCCCGCCAGGCAAAGGATGAGGATCGCGCTGAGGTCGTAGAGGGTGCCGAACCAGCTCCCGAACAGCAGGCCCAGCGTCGTCCCCTCCGGCGAATCGCGAAGTGTGCCCCCATGGGCGAGGTAGGCCAGGGCGCGATGGCGGACTTCCCCCTTCGGCGCGAAGATCGCCCCATCGGGCACCAACAGGGCCACCACGAACATCGACGTCACCACGAAGACGCTCATCGCCAGGGCGGCCACCAGGATGAGCAGCCGGGTGTTGCGAACTCGGCCGGGCGCCTTGCTCGGGCCTTCACCGGGCTCACCGCGAACGAAAGGGGAACTGGCCAGCGACAGTTCGAAGCCGCTCAGGCCCAGCGCCATCGGCGGAAAGGCGAGCAGCGCCGCCACGACCGCCCACCAGCCGAGGGCCCGCCCGCCAGGGCCGTCCTCGCCGACTTGAACCTGGAGGCGCTCCCACCAGGCATCGACCAGTCCCTGGTGCTGCTGAAGAAAGAGGAGCCCGCTGGCGATCACGATGGCGGTCAGGAGCACGTAAAGGACCACGACGCCCACGGCGAGCCGCAGGAAGCCCCGGGTCATGCCGCGCACGAGATAGGTGTAGAGCCCGAAGGCGAGGCTGGAGAGGAGCATGGTGAGCACGAGTTGCTCGTTCCAGAACGCGAAGAAGTCGCCGCGGAGGAATCCGGGCAGCCTGGCCCGGACGGCCTCCTGGTTTTCCTTCACCCAGCGCGAGTGGTTGGCGTAGAAGGGGTTGGCGAGTAGGTGCGTGGAGGCGTCGGACACGGAGAGGCTGCGGGTGACGACGAAGTCGGTGGCGATGAAGCCGAGCAGCGCGAGGACGAGGAACTTGCCGGTCCAGCCGTGGATCACGCGCTCGAGCAGGCCGATGCCGCCCTTGCCTTCGTGGGAGCGCCCGACGACATAGAGGTAGACGGGCAGGGCAGCGAAGAGCGTGACGACAACGACGCCAAGGCCCGCGAGAGGAGCGAGGGTACGATCGGCCGCCACGGCGATGGAGGGTAGGTAGGCCAGCGTGCTGAAGTAGTCGAGGCCGACCAGACAGAGGACGATCCACCAGGCATAAGTCGGCTTCTTGGCGGGCATCGGGCCTCCGGGGTGTGCGAGATCAGAGGGCCGCTCAGCCCATGACGCCCGGCAGGGCTCGGTTTGCTGTAGGACGGCCCGGGAGGGCCGTCCTACAAGTGTGCTTGTTCCTGCCGCTCGCCTTACTTCTTCTTCGCGGGCACCACTTCGAGAATGACGTCCACCGGCGTGTCCTTGGCCGGGATGCGGTCGGTGAACGCTTCGTACGTGCGCGAGTCGAACTTCTTGGGGCTCTTGACCGGCAGGTCCATCATGGCGGTCTCCATGTTGCACAGGCAGATCAGGTCGCCGTGGTTGGCGAAGTAGATTGGCGGCTTGTCCTTGCCTTCGGGGTTCGGCACGAAGCGGCTGCCGGCGAAGACCCAGTCCATGTCGAGCGCCTTCTTGCTCTTGTGCTCGCGCACCCAGTCCTTCGCCGGCACCGCGATGACCTTGCCGTCCTTCTTGTAGCGCAGGGTCACGCGGATGCTCGTCCCGTGGGCGGCGGTGTACTTCGGCACAAAGGTCACCGGCGAGCCTTTCTTGGCGCCGGCAAGCTCCAGGGCGAGGTGTACGTGACGGGCGTCGCAGTCGGAGGCGAGGACGTACTCGTGCTCCTTGGCCATCGTCCGCGTCAGCAGCCCTTCGAGCTGCCCCTCGCGCAGAACGACGATCGCCTTGACGATCACACGCCGCTCCGTGCCGGCAATCTCGAGCGTGACGTTGTTACCGACCTGCACCGTCTTCACGGCGGGCTTGCGGGCGGGGGCGCCGGTGACGTTGCTGGAGTGCTCGATGATCGGCAACGCCAGCGCGAACAGCGCCAGCATCGCCGCGTGCGCCAGACGTGTAGTCTTCATGGTTGAGCCTGTTCTGGATCGGCGGCCGGGAAGGAACCATTCGCGCCCGCTCCTCGGTCCCCGACCGGACCGCCCGAGGAGCGGGCCAGTCTCCGTCAGGTGCCATCGCCCGCAACGACCTCTCCTCCCGCGTAGGTGGAGAGCGCGCGGTACAAGTCTGGTTGAATGCTCTCGCGCAGGAAGCGCACGCCGCCATCGCAGAAGAGGAAGTTGCACCCTCCCGCGTGCCGGCTGCGAAACCCGCTGACGAAGTCGCGCCCTGCGGCGCTGTCGCCGCGGTTGTCGTTGCCCCACACGGTGGGCCTGACCAGCCGGCGATTCATCGGCTCGTCGCGCGGATCGGGGGCCAACCCGTACTGGGCCGTGACCGCGAAGACCGAGGCATAGAAGGGGTGTCCCGGGTCGCCGCACCCCGCCGCGCCCCACGCCTGATCGATCTGCGCGGCCTGGCCGGTCAGCACGTCAATGGCGGGAGAGGTCGGATCGTCGAGATCGCGCGCCAGGTAGGACGCCGTCCCCCCGGCGGCCTCGCCGATTGCAAACGTGGTGCTGGTGCCATCGAGGACGTCGATCAGGCGCAGCCCGGTGGGCGAATCGGGCGAGCGGATGTTGAAGGCGCCGCGCGCGGCCAGGGGGGTGCGCTCCCAGTCGCGGTGCAGGGCCCCGTTGGCGCCTTTGCTAAAGGCGTAGTCGCAAGCGGCGACGCGCGGGGGCAGGGGCGTGCCCCACTGCTTGGCGATGGCCTGGAGGTCGATGAAGCCCGAGTCGCGATTGCTGGGGCAGAAGAAGATTTTGACGGTCGTGCCGACGGCCTGATAGTTCGCCTCCTGATACCAGGGGGAGCCGAAGTCGTAGAGGCGGTAGGCGTTGTCCTGTTCGAGAAACGGCAACAGGAGGGTGAAGCCGGTGTGCTCGGCGTCCTCGACGTTGGTGAGGGAGCAGATCATCCCCGGTGGGAAGTGGCCCTTGGCGTCGTGATGACTGTGCAGGGCCAGCCCCATCTGCTTGAGGTTGTTGGCGCACTTGATGCGTGCGGCCGCCTCGCGCACCTTCTGGACGGCGGGGAGCAGCAGGCCGATCAGCGCCGCGATGATGGCGAGGACGACGAGGAGCTCGATCAGGGTGAAGCCGGTTCTCGTGCGGCGCATGCGTCGGGTGCCTCGCCGGGCCAGGGGGACCGGAGCGGTGGCGAAGACGAATCCCTGTCGTATGGTAAACGAAGCTGAGGGCGAGGGCAAACACGTCGGAGTGCTGCGCCATGAAAAAGTTCTCGCGAAGTGTTGCGCTGAGCCTGCTCGTCCTCGGCCCGGGCTGTCGAGGTCGCTCGCTGCCCCACGAAGGCAAGACCGTCGCCCAGCTCGAGCGGATGCTGAGCGACCCCACTCCGCGCGTCCAGGCGCAGGGGGCATTGGGCCTGGCCGAGCATGGCCCGGCGGCGGCGCCCGCCTTGCCCCGACTGCGCGAGCTGACCGCCAGCCCCGACCCGGTCGTTCGCCAACAGGTGGCCCTGGCCCTGGGGAAGATTGGCCCCGAGGCAGAGGTGGCGCTGCCCGAGTTGTTGCGCCTCTTGCACGACCCCGAATGGCAGGTGCGCCGCCAGGCCGCCCTTGCCCTTGGGGACATTGGGCCGCCCGCTGCCGCGGCGTTGCCCGAGTTGGAGGCGCTGCGAGCCGATCCCGATTCGTTGGTGCAAAAGGCGGCAAGCTCGGCGCTGCGCAAGGTTCGGCCACCGAAGGGAGGCGGAACGTGAGCGCGCCGTTCGCCGCCCTCGCCGAAGCGTGTCGCGACGTGCCGCCCCTCGTCGTGCTGGTGCTCGGTTCCGGGTTGGGGCCCGTGGCGCGGCGCGTTGCGCCGATCTTCACGATCCCTTTCGCGGCGGTGCCGGGGCTGCCCGACTCTTCCATTCGCGGACACAAAGGACGTCTGACGCTCGGCGACCTGGCCGGCCGGCGCGTCTTGCTTTTCGAGGGTCGCTTGCACTTCTACGAGGGGCACCCGTGGGAGGTGGTGGTTCGGCCCATCCTGCTCGCCGCCGAGCTCGGGGCGAAGTTCGCCCTGCTCACCAATGCCGCCGGCGGGATTCGCGACGATCTCAGGCCGGGATCGCTCATGGCGATTCGCGACCATCTGGGATGGGCTCGGCCGAACTGGTGGCGCCAGCCCGGCCCGGGAGGCCTGGGGCCCCTCCGCCCGTCGTCCTATTCGGGCGCACTGATCGAACTGGTGAGCAGGGTGGCTCACGACCTCGGCTTTGCGTTGTCGGAAGGCCTGTACGGCGCGGTGACGGGCCCTTGCTACGAGACGCCCGCCGAGGTTCGGGCGCTGCGAGCCTGGGGGGCGGACGCAGTGGGGATGTCCACGGCGCGCGAGGTGGAGGCAGGTGCGGCAGCAGGTTTGGCGTGCGCGGCGATTTCCTGCATCACCAATCGCGCGGCGGGGCTTGGCGGGCAGGCGCTCAACCACGAGGAGGTGCTGGCGGTGGGGGCGGCGCAGAGCGACCGGCTGGGGGAGTTGCTGGAGCGGATGGTGGGGCGATTGCCTGACCGAGACGGGCTTGCGACGTCAAAGAGCACCCCCGTCACCGCTCGAACACCTCCCCATACTCCTCCTTGAACGCCCGCACTCCCCGCTGGAACGCCCATGCATCAATGCCCAGCGACAGCATCCGGCACCCCATCTCGACGGCGCGCTTTGCATGCGCCGGGCTCATCGGCAGGATGGCCCACGGCACCTTGGCTTCCTGAGCGGTTCGAGCAACGCGCTCGATGGCGCTCCATAAGTGAGGGTGTTCCCACTGCCCGGGGACGCCGAGCGACTGGCTCAGGTCGGCCGGCCCGACGAAGAGAAAATCGACGTCGGGCACCGCCGCGATCCGCTCCACCACCTCGACCGCGTCGGCGTGCTCGATCTGCACGCCGACCACCGTCTCGGCGTTGCTCTTCGCGAAGTAATCCGCTCCGCCATAGCTCCCATAGCGACCGTCCACCCCGGTCCCGTTGATGCCGCGCAGCCCGCGGGGATGGAACTTGGCCCAGGTCAGCAGGTCCTCGACTTCCTTGACGGTGCGCACCATCGACGCCATCACCCCGCCTGCGCCGGCCTCGAGGGGGCGCATCACGCTGGCGTAGTCGGTGGCGGGCATCCTGACGAAGCTGTCGATGCCACACCCGCGCGCGGCGCGGGCGGCCTCCTCGATCTGACCGATGGTGAGCCCGGCATGTTCCTGGTCCAGCCACACGGCATCGAACCCGCCCGACCAGGCGACGATCTCGACCAGTTTGGGGCTGCACATCTGCCCCAGCGCGAAGACGCGGATGAGGTTGCCGCCATCGAGGAGCGATTTCAGGTGTGCGCCCATCCCCCTTCCCCTGGCCGAGCGCGGAAAAGATCTTTACACGCTTCTTGAGCTTGCTATATAATTGTCGTTGGATGACAAGGCCCCTTCAGATGAGCAAATTTACAGCCGGCCGTAACTCGATGTGCCCCATGCGCGAACCTCACGCCCCCGCCCCGCGTCTGATCGCGCGACGGGAAACTACGTGGACGATCCCCTCCTCCTCTGCATTTTTCGCGGTGAGCACCCTTTTGCGAGCAGCCCCTTCCGAAAGAACACGAGCAGGAGGGCCAGACCAGGCGAGGGCCAATTTCCAGCCTGTTGGCCGCTCCGGCGAAGGCGCAGGGATGTTCGTGCGCGTTCGTGTGTCTCGGCACCGCCTGGCATAAGGGGGGCGCTCACTCCGCACGATCTCACGGAACAG
Source organism: Gemmatales bacterium (assembly GCA_038239195.1). Classification (GTDB taxonomy): domain Bacteria; phylum Planctomycetota; class Planctomycetia; order Gemmatales; family Gemmataceae; genus JBBSEZ01. Next base: position 4,673 of record JBBSEZ010000064.1, on the reverse strand, counting down.
AAAGCAGGTCGGCCGCCGGGCCGGCAAGGCGATGCGTGGACGCGCTCGTCCCTTCCAGCCCGGAGGGCCCCGACAACACGGGGGGGCTTCGGGCTGGCGCGCCGGGGCCGATTCGTGGCGAGAGAGGAACGAGTTTCTTGCTGAGTGCCCCGCTCACGGGCGAACAGTCTCCGCCGTTCGGTTCGGCGGAGAACAGGGCGAGAACGAGCTCGTCCCGGCCCTTCTGGGCGGTCGATGGGCCCCTATCGGGCCTGGCACGGAAAGGTTCTGCGATGGCGAAGAACATCTACGTCGGCAACCTCACGTGGGACACCACGGCCGACGACCTGCTGGCCCTCTTCCAGCCGCATGGCGCGGTGGCCCGGGCGCAGGTCATCACCGACCGAGAAACCGGTCGCTCCCGGGGCTTCGGCTTCGTGGAGATGGACAACGACGCGGAGGCCCAGAAGGCCATCGACGAGCTCAACGGCCATCCGTTCCGCGGCCGGCCCCTGACGGTCAACGAGGCCCGTCCTCGCGAAGACCGCGGCGGGGGCGGGGGCGGCGGCCGGAGCTACGGCAGCAGCGGCGGGGGTAGCCGCAGCGGGTACGGGGGAGGGAGCAGCCGCTCAGGCGGCTACGGCGGTGGCGGTGGCAACGGGGGCGGCGGTGGGGGCCACGGCAACTACTGAGTCCCGTGCGACAGGGCCCCGCGGCCCGGGCTTGCTGCCCGGGCCGCTTCGTTGCGCGAGCCTCCCCGCATTCCTTGGGGCCAGGCCCGCAGTCCCCCTCCGCCGCCCAACTTGGCCTTGACTTCCGGGCCCCATCAAGTCACCTTAGGCTCTGGCAACTGTCTCGTTCATGACCAAGGAGGGTCACGACATGTTCTACCAAACCGAAGCGAAGCCCCAGGGTTGGCGCGCCGTTGCCGTGTTCGACGACCGCACCGACCGCCTGCTCTACCTCGGCCGCTCGTCCACCCAGGTCCGCGCCAACTTCGCCCAGGCCTACTTCGAGGTCCTCGACGACGAGGAGCGCGACCACGTCCGCTCCATCTCGTTGCAGCGCTGGCACGGGGCCTCCGACGCCGGTCGTTGGCTCCACCAGACCAACCTCACCGTCCCGGTAAAGGCCAAGCTGGCGCGCAGCGCCTGATCTCCGCCCCGGGAAGAGCTCTCCCCTCCCAGACCCCGAACCTCGGTCGCGCTTCTCTGCTCCGCAAAGAGGCGTCACCGAGGTTTTTTTCCAGACCGCGCCGCCAGCGACGGGCGAGGAAGGCCAACGGCGCCGTCCTGGTTGTTCGTAGCAGGCCACGCGCCACCCAGGGGGGAGAAATCTTGCCCCAGCCCTTGCATCCGGTTCTAAAAAACCGAACAATGAGGATGGAAAGCGCCGTCCACGGCATCTACTCAACTCTCCTCGCTTGCCGGGAGGAGGGTCGGCCCTGGCGCGGCGTTTTCTCGAGGGGGGCGGTGACGGCCGTCGGTTCGCGACCCATGCCGACCTGAGGAACGGAAGATGAATCCCTATAATTCCCTGTGCGACGACTTCGGGGTCTACGTCTATCTCACCACGAAGATGGACCTCCCTTCCGGCCGGGAGACCGTCCTGCACTTCTTTGACGGCCTGAGGAAGACGTATCCGCAGATGAGTGACTTCGACGTTCGGGAGAGCGGCGAGTTCGTTCTCGAGGAAGATCGCGAGCAGGGCAGTTACCGCTGGGTCACCCTCGAATCGCGTCGCCTCTGCTCCGGATACGTCAACCCACCCGAACTGGAGGGCGCCGACGCGTTGCACGAGCACGTCCTGGAGGTAGCCCCCTACCACCTCGACTTCAATCCGCTCGACTGCGAGGCGCTCGACGTATTGTTCGCCTTCGACTTCACGTATAGCGGCAACCACGACGAAGTGGTCGCCGAGGCGCTGGGCCTGAACACCACGCTCGAAAGCTTGCTGCAAATGCCCAACTCGCGCGTCATCAACTACGAGCCCTCGCTGATGCTGGCCCTCGACGAGGCCTGCCGCCTCCAGTGCCGGCTCAGCATCGAGACGCGCACCAACGCCTACCAGATCCGCACCGGCCAGTTCCCCGAGGCGCCGATCAGCGTCTACTTCACTGTCCGCCAGTACTGGGGCAAGCAGCCCTACAAGGACTTCGTCGAGTCCTACCGCAACCAGCGGCGCATCTGCCAGGACCTGGTGGACTCGCACATCATCCCCGCCATCGTCCGGCCGCTGGCCCAGACGATTGCCGCGAAGCAGTAACTGCGGGTGACAAGGTGACAAGGTGAGCGGGTGACAAGGTGACAAGAAAGCCTCGCGCCCCGCCGGGTTGTCCGTGCTCTCACCTTGTCACCCTGTCACCTTGTCACCCCCTCACCTTGTCATGCCCATGGTAACTCTCAGTTCGTTCGCGCGCGGCCTGTCGGCCGAGACTGCGTTCGACGTCCTCGCGGTGGCCCAGCGCCTCCAGGCCGCGGGCAAGGACGTCATCGGGCTCCAGATCGGCGACAGCCCCTTTCCGAGTACCCGCAGCGCTATCGCGGCCGGGCTCGACGCCATCGCGGCCGGCGCCTTCCACTACTGCCCCTCGGCGGGCGTTCCGTCCTTCCGCGAGGCAGCGGCGCGCAACTACACCAAGGAATTCGGCGTCCCCGTCGGCCCCGAGAACATCGTGGTGGCTCCAGGCGCCAAGGTCTTCGAGCAGTTTTTCTGCGAGGCCTACCTCGACCCGGGCGACGCCGTTCTCCTCTTCACCCCTCATTTCCCCACCTACGGCCCCAACCTGGAGCGCCGGGGCGCCATCCACGTCTATAGCCCACTTCGCCAGGACAACCAGTTCCGGCCCGACCTGAACGACGTCGAGAAGTTCATCAAAGGCACGCCGCGCGCCAAGGCCATCTTCCTGAATTCGCCCCACAACCCCACGGGTGGAGTAGCGACGGCCGACGATCTGCGCGGGATTGCCGACCTGGTGCGCGGGCGAAACATCGCCGTGTTCAGCGACGAGCCTTACTGTCACATGGTCTGGGAGGGCAAGCACGAGACGCCCCTGGCTCAGCCCGGCATGCTCGATCAGACCATCGCCGTCTACACCTTCAGCAAGTCTTACAGCATGAGCGGCTGGCGCCTCGGCTACGCCGTCACCAACGCCCGCGTGGCGGAGTCGCTGTCCAAGATGATCAACACGAGCCTGTCGTGCGTCCCGCCCCTGGTACAGGCGGCGGGCCGGGCGGCGCTCGAAGGCGACGCCGCCGAGCGCGATGAGGCGATGGGGCGCTTCCACCACAAGGTCGAGCTTCTCGTGCGCGGCCTCCAGCAGATGCCCGAGGTCAAGGTGCGGATGCCGGCGGGGACCTTCTACGTCTTTCCCGACGTGTCGGCCATCTGCCGCCGACTGGGCATCCAGTCGCACGGGCTGGCGATGTATCTGCTGGAGGGCGCCGACAAGAAGCGCGGCATCGGCTGCCTTGGCGGGGAGTGCTTCGGCCCGGCCGGGCAGGGGTTCTTGCGGTTTAGCTGTGCCGAGCCCGACGAGCGCTTGAACGAGGCGGTCGCCTTCTTCGCCGAGGCCATCACGCGCATCGAGCGCGTGGAGAAATACCTGGATGCGCAGCCGAAGTATCGGCTGGTCTGAAGGAGACGGAGCGAGTTGTTCCAGGCCAAAGTTGCGAGTGAATCGGGGGCGAACTGTTCGCACCTTGGCCCGGCGACTGCGGAAGAACCCCTCCAACGTGTTGTTAATTTCTGCCAGCGGTCCTTGACGTTCAGTCATCCCCTCTCTATGCCATTCCAATACCCCACCTTCTGGGGCTCGACCAGCAGACCGAAGAGCTTGTTGCTCGCCGCTACCTGTGCCTGCCCGCGCCTTCTCGCACGCAGCCACCGACTCACCACGTTGTTCTGTTGCACCCCGCGGAGACTCATCCATAGTGCGCAAGTTCCTACAGCTCCGCTGGGTTCATGATTTCGTTGCTTGCTGGCTCCCTTGGAAATCGACCCGCAAGCGTTGGCCCATCGTCAATCGGCCGCGCCGCTCCCTTCCGTGCCTCGTTGAACTCGAACAGCGCTCCAGCCCGACCTCCTTGGCCAGCCCCACCGCGGGCATTTCTAATCCGCCGCGGGCGCCGGTTGCCTGGTCAGCCTCGGTCTTGGCAAGCCCGTTCGACCTCTCCATGGCCGCGGGCGGTGGCGTGCCCTGGGCCATTGTTCCCGCAGCAGACACCAACCCCGATACAGGAGCCCCCGTCTCGCAGATCGCGCCTTCGGGCAGCACCCCGCCTCCTTCCATAGAGGAAGAGCCGGGCTCTCCGTTGGTGGCGGCGCCCTTCGCGCGCACGGATGAGCCGTTCGCCGACCTGTTCGGCTCCGGCGCCCAACCCAAACCTCCGGCATCCAGTGACCCAGGCAGTGGGGGAGGGTCGGGTGGTGGAGGGGAGGGAGGCGGTGGGGCGGCGCCGGCCACGCCAGTCGTGGGGCCTTCGACGCAGGGTGCGCCAGCCACCCTCCCAACCTCCCCAGCGGGCGGTGGGGGGCGGCGGGCAGCCGATCCCGCACGGCGCGGGCTCTGCCCCTTCAAGTCAGCCACAAGGCCCAAGCCTTTCCCCGCAGGGCGGGCCGAGCGCCCTTGCCCACTTCGCCGCCCCGCCGTTCCCCTCGCCGCACCAGGGACCGCTCCCCGCGCTCCCGGCGAG